>NZ_JBXWSO010000003.1:0-347002 GCF_059613465.1 Ruegeria sp. SAZA006 | reverse complement strand
GCGGGATGGAGCAGCCCGGTAGCTCGTCAGGCTCATAACCTGAAGGTCGCAGGTTCAAATCCTGCTCCCGCAACCAAACTCAAAAAATCAAACTACAGCACGAAAACCCAAACGGCCAACGGGAATGAAGTAAGATATGCGCGTAGTCAACGCGCGAAAAGTGCAGCGCGCCGCCGAAGAAATCTTAGAATTTTTCGAAACCCTCGTCAGCTCCGCGGCTCTTGGCACACCCGTCACGGTAACCAAAAAATCGGTGTCTGCCCTCGGAACGGGACAGTCCGATCACAAGCCGATGGGTGAAAGTAGACCCTGATGATCTGTCGCTATCGGCAGCCGATCCGCCGGATAGACCGATTGCTAGGACCGGGACTCAGCTAGTGCCTTCCGTGTGGGCCAGCATTTCCTTGCCGACCCGCCGATAGTTCACGAAGGAATTGGCGCTCATGACGACAAAGAAGCTGTCCATATCAATCATGACATAGCCCATTTCCAGAAGTTCGCGTGTCAGAGCCGTGATGTCCTCCTGGTACAGCCTTCTCCGGCCACAAAGTTCACGCAGCAGCTTCTGCGGAATGCGATACCGGCCCGAGGCCTTTCCTCCGAATTCCCGGGTATAGAGCCCGGCCAGGGTTTCTGCGGCATTCGTGAAGTCAGACATTCTATATCTCATATAATTTTGTCTATAGACAAAAATTTATCACCTATTTAAAGGAAAGACAACCCAATTGAATGGCTAAGTCATGGACGGAAACGTAGACATTCCCTCAACCGACGAAGAGCTTTCGCTTCGGATCAAGGAAGCGGTCGAGCAGTCCAATGCGTCGGAGCTTGAGGCGCTTCTGGAACCGCTGACCAGCAGCGAAGCCCTGCGCGAAGTTCTTCAGCTGACACCGGCTGAGCGCGATACCGTTCTGGAGATCGTGCCCGTTGGGCTTGCCGCGGAACTGGTCGAAGAAGCGCCAAACGAGATGGCTGTCGAGCTTGTGGAACGCCTCAAGCCCGAGCGTGCTGCCGAGATCATCGAACAGCTGGATTCGGACATTCAGGCCGACGTTATCGGCGAGTTGGATACGCCGGATGCCGAGGCTATCCTGTCCGAAATGGACGCCGAAGAGGCTGCGGATGTCCGCCTGCTCAGCACGTTCGAGGATGACACCGCCGGCGGTCTGATGATGACCGAGGTGTTCAAGTTCCGCGACACGCAGACCGTTGGCAATGTCCTGCGCGAACTTGCTTCGGACGACGAGGATTTTGAAAGGTACCGCGGGCAGCACCCCTATATTGTCGATTCCGAGGGGCGCGCCGTTGGCGTGGTATCGCTGCGCAGCCTGCTGACCGCCAAGCGCAGCGAAAAGCTGACAAGCATCATGGTTCAACCTCTGACCGTGACCGTGGACACCCCTTTGGAACAGCTGGAAGACGTGTTCAACGATCACCCTTTCCTGGGGGTGCCGGTGGTTTATGCCGACGGAGTCCTGGCGGGTGTCGTGTCCCGAACGGCGGTGGCAGAAGCCATCTTGGAACGCTCGGAAAGTGAAAGCCTCAAACGTCAGGGTGTGGTCGGCGACGAGTTGCGCTCGATGCCTTTGTCGGTGCGGTCCCGTCGCCGACTGGCCTGGCTTGCGGCCAACATCGTACTCAACATCATCGCTGCCAGCGTGATCTCGGCCTACGAAGAAACACTGGCCGCCGTGATTGCGCTGGCCATCTTCCTGCCGATGGTATCTGACATGAGCGGCTGTTCCGGCAACCAGGCCGTTGGCGTCACCATGCGCGAATTGAGCTTGGGATTGGTGCGGCCGCAAGATGCCGTGCGGGTCTGGATCAAGGAGATTTCGGTCGGGGTCATCAATGGGATCGCGCTGGGTATTCTGATCGGGCTGGTCGCGTGGTTTTGGAAAGGCAATCCTGCCCTGGGTCTGGTGATTGGTACTGCGCTGGCACTCAACACGATGCTGGCGGTATCCATCGGCGGTATTGTCCCTTTGCTGCTGAAGCGGATCGGACAGGACCCGGCCGCCGCAAGTGGCCCGCTGTTGACCACGATTACGGACATGGCCGGTTTCTTCTTCGTGCTGAGCCTTGCAACCCTTATGATGCCCTGGCTGGTGTGATCATGGCAAACGTATCGGACAAGGGTCAGCCGCAGATGCCGAAAGTCATTGGTTGGATGGAATATATCGACCTTCCCGACCTGCCATTGAAAGACATCAAGGCCAAGATCGACACCGGCGCCCGCACGTCAGCGCTGCATGCAACCGACATTCGGCGGTTTCAACGGGACGGACATCACTGGGTGTCCTTCCTGACGGAGGTGCCGGGCGGAGAAGGCATGATCCGTATCGAGGCTCCGATCAAGGAACGGCGCAACATCAAGAACACCAGCGGAATTCCTGAAAACAGGATCGTCATCCGAACCACCATCCGGTTGGGCGACGAAACCTGGCCGCTGGACCTGTCTCTGACCGATCGCACGAACATGACCTTTCAGATGATCGTGGGCCGGGCAGCTCTGAAGAACCACGCAATCGCCGTTCACACCAAGCGCGCGCATCTTTTGCGCGGCAAACCAAAACACCAGGACAAAGGGGATTTGTCATGAAGATTGCCATGCTGGCGCGCAATGCCAACCTGTACACGCACCGCCGCCTCAAGGAAGCGGCCGAGGAGCGTGGGCATCAGCTCGACATCATCGACACCCTGCGGTGCTACATGAACATCGCAACCCGTCGCCCCGAGATCTATTACAACGGCGAAAAGCTGACGGGGTATGACGCGGTGATTCCGCGGATCGGTGCCTCGGTCACTTTCTACGGAACCGCAGTGCTGCGTCAGTTCGAAATGATGGGTGTCTACCCGTTGAACGAAAGCGTCGCCATCGGCCGGTCGCGCGACAAGCTGCGGTCGATGCAGTTGCTGGCCCGCGACGGTGTCGGCCTGCCCGTCACAACCTTTGCCCACGACCCCAAACAGACCGACGAGGTGCTGAGACTGGCCGGTGGCGCGCCCATCGTCATCAAGCTGCTGGAAGGGACGCAAGGCATCGGTGTGGTTCTGGCCGATACGGACCGGTCCGCCAAATCGGTTGTCGAGGCGTTCCGCGGTGCGGGTGTGAATATCCTGCTGCAGGAGTTCATCAAGGAAGCCGGCGGAACCGACATTCGGGCCATCGTGGTGGGCGGCAAGGTTGTCGCTGCGATGAAACGCACCGGCGCCGAGGGCGATTTCCGCTCGAACCTGCATCGCGGGGGTTCGGCCAAGGTGGTCAAACTGACACCGGAAGAGCGTGCAACGGCCGTTCGCGCGGCCAAGTCGATGGGCCTGAATGCCTGCGGCGTCGACATGCTGCGCGCCAATCACGGCGCTGTGGTGATGGAGGTCAATTCCTCACCGGGTCTGGAGGGCGTGGAAAAAGCCACGGGTCTGGATATTGCCGGAAAGATGATCGAGTTCCTGGAAAAGAACGCAAAAGCCGGAGCCACCAAGACCAAGGGCAAAGGGTAACGGCATGGCAAAGCGGCAGCCATTCACGATCGGCCACGCCACGGTGGCGCCGGGATCGCGGCTTACCGTGGATCTGCCGGTCAGCGTTCTGTCGGACCATACCCCGGTGACCATGTCCGCGCATGTGGTGCATGGCCGACAGGACGGGCCCACCGTTTTTGTCAGCGGTGGGGTGCATGGTGATGAGGTGATCGGCGTCGAGATCATTCGCCGTCTGTTGCGTGCGCCCAACCTGGCGACATTGAAAGGCACGCTGATCGCGGTGCCGATCGTGAATGCGTTCGGCTTCATCAACCATTCCCGCTATCTGCCCGACCGTCGCGACCTGAACCGGGTGTTTCCCGGCAGCGAGAACGGGTCGCTGGCCTCGCGGCTGGCGCATCTGTTCATGACCGAAATCGTCGCCCGCTCGGATCTGGGGATCGATCTGCATTCGGCGGCGATACATCGCACGAACTATCCGCAGATCCGGATCTCGCCCCACAACCCTCGGACGAAGGAACTGGCCAGCGTTTTCGGAGCACCGATCGTCATCCAATCGCCCCTGCGCGACGGATCATTGCGTGGCGCGGCGAAGGCGCAGGGTAAAGATATCCTGTTGTACGAAGCGGGCGAGGGTCTTCGCCTGGATGAACTGTCGATCCGCGCGGGCCTTGCGGGCATTCTGCGGGTACTGAGGCACATGGGGATGGTTCCCGCCAAGCGGATCTCCAAGCCCAAAGCGGCACCGCAGTTCTGTTCGTCCAGCAAGTGGTTGCGCGCCCCGATGGGCGGAATCCTCCGGATCTATAAAGCGGACGGTGAATTGGTTCGCAAAGGTGATCTGTTGGGTGCCGTATCGGACCCGTTCGGCGAAGCCAGCGAGGACATCATCGCTCCGTTCGACGGCTTGATCGTCGGGCGTGCGGTCATGCCTGTGGTGAATGAGGGCGATGCCGTTTTTCACCTGGGGCGGGTCGGGTCCGTGGAAAAGGCCGAAGACTCGATGGAAGACATCAACGCGCAGCTGGAAGATGATCCCATGTTCGACGAGGACGAGATCATCTGAACGGTCCGACACGGATAGGAGACTGGCAATCCAGACACTTGGGGCGGCCTTGGTCGCCCCTCTATTATCCCAGGCGTTTCTTGAACCTGAGCGTCGCAGCCAGCATCCCAAGGACGGCAAACCCGATCATCCACAGGATGTCACCGCGCAGAGCGTAAAGCGTTGCATCCCGCAGAACCACGCCGCGGATCATGTCCATGAAATGGGTGGCCGGCAGCACTTGGGCGATCACCTGAACCGGCTTGGGCATCCCGTCGAACGGGAACATGAATCCCGACATCAGGATCGAGGGCAGCAGAACGAAAATCGTCATCTGCATGGACTGCAGCTGGTTCTGGGCCAGTGTCGAGATCACTAGGCCAAGCGACAGGCTGGCGATGATGAACAGAAGCGTTACCACCAGCAGCGGGATCATCCCTCCGTTTATGGGGACGTCGAACAGGAAATGTCCCAGCCCGAGGATGATCGCGACCTGCAGCAAGCCCAAGAAGATGTAGGGAATGATCTTGCCGATCATCAGTTCGATGGATTTGACCGGGGTGTTGATCAGCATCTCCATGTTCCCCCGCTCGCGCTCTCGGACAATGGCGGCCGAGGTGAACAGGATCATGGTCATGGTCAGGATGACACCCACAAGCCCGGGCACGATGTTCACCGCCGATCGTTGCTCGGGATTGAAATACAGCGTGACCTCGAAGGTCGGGACCTGACGGTTTGGCGGCTGTCGCAGCAATTCGGTCAGTGGCATGCTGCGCAGGGATTTGATGGCGCTGGCCACCATGGTGTCCGACCCGTCCACGATCCAATGAGCCAAGGGGCGGCTGGATGTCTGGTTGGTGGCGTTGGGCAGGCCCAATCCGATGGACGGGCTTCGGGCAAGCCGGTCATCGACGTCGGGCGGAATGATGAACGCGGCACGCACGGTGGACTCGGTGATCGCCTGTTCGGCTTCTTCCGGGGTCGAGAAGACCTCGGTGATGGTCACGACCTGCGTGGCTTGAACGATCTGAGCCAAGGTCCGGGACAGCGACGAATCGGCCTGATCCACGATCCCGACCGGTATATGGCGGATGTTGGTGTTGATTGCGTATCCGAACAACAGCAGCTGGATCAGCGGGATCATGACGACCATGGCAAAGGTCATCCGGTCGCGCCGCAGTTGCAGCAGCTCTTTCTTGAGAACGGCAGTGATGCGGCGGAGCGGTTTCATTGGGCGGGCCCCTTCGTCGCGCTGACGAACACGTCTTCCAGATTGGGGCGCTGCACCGACATCGTCACGTTGGAAAAGTCCGAAAGGCGCGACGTGATCATCGCCATCGGTTCGGTTTCCGACTTGTCCACCAGAACGCGCAATCGGGCACCCACCTGCGCCGTCGACAGCACCTTGGGCGTGTCGTCCAGAAGGTGTTTGACCTGCCGCAGACCCTCGCCTTCGACCTCGATCACGGTGGCGTTCAGGTCTTCCATCAGTTGCCGGGGCGATCCATCCGCCTTTTTCACCCCATGCTCGAGAATGGCCAGCTTGTGACACCGTTCCGCCTCGTCCATGAAATGCGTGGACACGATCATCGTCGCGCCCTGATCGACCAAGTCGAACAGCTGTTCCCAGAAAGACCGGCGGGTTTCGGGGTCGACGGCCGATGTCGGCTCGTCCAGAAACAACAGCTTGGGGCCGTGCAGCACCGTGGCCGCCAGCGCCAGTTTCTGCCGCTGCCCGCCGCTCATGCTGCCGCTCAGTTGATTGGCGTTTTCGGTCAGGTCGTAGGTTGTCAGCAGTTCGTCGATCCGGTCGGCAGATTTGCGGCGCGGCATCCCATAGATCTCGGCGGCAAAGCGCAGGTTCTCAAGCACCGTCATGTCGCGGTAATACGAAAAGATCTGGGTCATGTATCCGATTTCATTCTTCAGCGGTTCGGCGTATTGCGGCATCGGCCGGCCCAGCACCGAGACGGATCCGCTGCTGGGCGTCAGCAGTCCGGTCAGCATTCGCATCGTCGTTGTCTTGCCGCAGCCGTTCGGGCCCAGAAACCCATAGATCTGACCCTGGCGTATCTCCAGGTTCAGGTTGCTGACGGCTGTCTTCTCTTTGAACCGGCGCGTCAGACCCTGGGTCGAGACCACCAGATCGCTCATGGCATCTTCACCTGAACGGGAACGCCCGCGGGCAGATCTCGGGCGGTTTCCGGCAGGTCGATTTCTGCCAGATAGACCAACCGCGTCCGATCATCCGTGTTCAACCCGTAGTAGGGGGTGAAGGACGGGTCGTCGCTGACCCATCGCACGGTGCCCGTCAGAGGTTGGTCCAGCCCATCGATCCGAACCTCGAGAGAGTCTCCGGGCGCGATGTCCACCCGGCTGGGTTCGGGGACATAGACGCGGGCGTAAGGGGCCGCGCCGGACACCAGCACCGCGACCGGGCTGCCCTGGGCGACCCGTTCCCCCAGGTTCCAGGGTAGGGAATCCAGGATGCCGTCCCGTGTCGCAACAACCGTTAGGTCATCAAGAACGGTCTGCTCGGCGGCAACCGCCGCTTCAGCCGCGCGCACATTGGCCCGGGCCACCGACAGATCTTCGGGGCGGGTTCCGTTTTCCAGTTCTTTCAGGGACTCCCGAGCGCTTTCCAGTGCCGCCCGAGCGGAATCGCGTGCGGCAATATCCTGGTCCAGGCGCGCCTGGCTGACGACCGAGTTGACGACCAACTGGGAATTTCTCTGATACACGGCCTCTGCGTCCAGCAGACGCGCCTCGGCGCCGGCGACGTTGGCGCGCGCGATCGCAATCTCTTCCACGCGCGGGCCGACTTCCAGTTTCAGCAGCGTGGCCTGCGATTTTTCCAGTTCCGCTTGCGCGAGGTTCAGCTTCGCGGTCTGCAGATCCGTGTCGAACCTGACCAGCACGTCGCCGACCTTGACCGGAGACCCTTCTGCAACAGGCAGTTCCACGATGATCTCATTGGCCGTCGCCGTCAGCGCCACCCGGTCCCGCGCCAGAACTCCCAGCGCGGTGCCGGTGTTCTGGCCCGAACATCGGTCCAGCAACGCAGCAGGGAAAATGGCCATGACCAGCAGCGGAATCGGCAGGGACAAATTCATCAAATCATCGTCTCCTTGGTCGGGGCGGTTTGGTATCGGTGTCAATTTCTGCCCCGGCTCAAAGGTTTAACAGACGACGGAGAAATCACAAAAGCCGAACCGAATGGGCCAATACCAAGCCATCCAAGGACGCCCAGGCAGCAAATTCAAAGGATTGGCCCCGCCCACGAACGGCTGAGTGCCGTCCTGACCGCGTTGCAGTGTTGGGCCAGAACACGGGCGCGCACAGGCCGCAAATAATCCTTGCAACCGGTTGCAAAAAAGAACATGCTCCCGCCAGAAATATACCCAGAGGTCACAATGCTCAGAATCGGATTGCTTGGAGCAGGGCGCATCGGAACCGTCCACGCGCAAGCCATTTCGGACCACCCGGACAGCACGCTTGTTGCGGTTTCGGACGCAATGGCAGACGCCGCTGCACGTCTGGCGCAAGCTCATGGTGCTGTGGCGCGCACGTCGGAGGACATCATCGCCGACCCGGATATCGACGCGGTGCTGATCGCCACGCCGACGGATACGCATTCGGACCTAATCGAGGCGGCGACGGCCGCGCGCAAGGCCGTTCTGTGCGAAAAGCCGGTCGATCTGGACCTGAACCGCGCCCTGGCCTGCCAGCAAGCCGTGGCAGGTACCGGTCAACCGGTCATGATCGGGTTCAACCGGCGTTTCGATCCGGGCTTCGCCGCGTTGAGAACCGCTGTTCAGTCTGGCGAGATCGGAAGCCCGGAATTGCTGTCGATCACCTCGTTTGATCCGGCCCCGCCCCCGATTTCCTATGTGAAAGTCTCGGGAGGATTATTTCGGGACATGACGATACATGATTTCGACCTCGCCAATTTCATCATGGGTGACGTACCAGTCACTGTTTCGGCCGTCGGCACATCGACCGTGGACCCGGCCATCGCCGAGGCGGGGGATGTGGACACAGCCGTCGTCACCATGACCTACAAGGATGGTCGGATCGCCGTCATCAAGAATTCTCGCCGGGCCGTATACGGCTATGATCAACGGGTCGAGGTGTTGGGGTCCGGCGGGTTGCTGCAGGCGCGCAACGTGCTCGAGAACAACCTGGTGAAATCCACGGCCGATGGCGTGATCAGTGCCAAGCCGACCTACTTCTTCCTCGAACGCTACATGCCTGCCTATCGGGCGGAATGGGATGCGTTCGTGACTGCGGTCAAGACCGGATCCGCTGTGCCGGTGACGCTGGAAGACGGCGTCGCAGCGCTGGCGCTGGCCGAAGCTGCGACCCGGTCGGCCCGGACGGGTATTCCGGTAAAGCTGGAGGAAATTTTGAAACCGGTTGCAAAATGACGTGAAGTATTGAAACTGAAACGGCCCCGATGCGTATCGGTGCGACAGAGATTCGGCCTTGCCGGATGAATGGGTCCAGGACCCGGACAAGACAAAAATCTGTCCTAGTGGGAGGAAACGTAATGAACAAATTTTTCAAAGGTGCTTTGGCCGCCGGCGCGCTGGCGCTGGCCACTCCGGCCTTTGCGCAGGACATCGTCGTGGTATCGCACGGCCAGGCCAATGACGCGTTCTGGAATGTGGTCAAGAACGGGGTCGAGCAGGCCGGCACGGATATGGGCGTGAACGTCGAATACCGCGCGCCCGAAACCTTCGACATGGTTGCCATGTCGCAGCTGATCGACGCCGCCGTGAACCAGGAGCCCGACGGGCTGATCGTCTCGATCCCTGACGCCGACGCGCTTGGCCCCTCGATCGAACGCGCGGTTGCCGCGGGTATCCCGGTGATCTCGATGAACTCGGGCTCGGACGTGTCCAAGGAGCTGGGCGCGGCGCTGCATGTCGGTCAGGATGAATTCGACGCCGGCAAGGCCGCCGGTGAGAAGCTGGCCGAAATGGGCGGCAAGAATGCGATCTGTGTGAACCACGAGGTCGGCAATGTCGCGCTGGACCTGCGCTGTGCGGGCTTTGCTGAAGGCTTTGGCGGCAATGTGACCGTTCTGCCGACGTCCAACGACCCGTCCGAGATCGAGTCGAAAGTGTCGGCGGCTCTGGCTTCGGATGAAAGCGTCGATACCGTAATGGCGCTCGGTGCAAGCTCGGCCGGTGAGCCCACCGTGGCCGCCGTCAAAGGGTCGGGGCGCGATGTGAACGTGGCCTCGTTCGACCTGTCGGCCAACTTCCTGCAGTCGATCGTCGATGGTGACGCGGCCTTTGCGGTGGACCAGCAGCAGTATCTGCAAGGTTATCTGCCGGTCGTGTTCATGGCGCTGAACGCCAAGTACGGCCTGATGCCGGGCGGCAACGTGCCCTCGGGTCCGAACCTGATCACCGCCGACAAGGCCGGTCAGGTGGTCGAGCTGTCCGCTCAGGGCATCCGCTGATACCGGCGGGCTGAAAATCGGGGCGGCGTCAGGGCGCCGCCCCTGCCAAACGGGAGGAAACCATGACCGAGTCTGCACAAGTGGCGGTGGACGAACGGATCAAGAAGGAACCGTTCCTGACCAAGCTGATGAAGCGGCCCGAACTGGGGGCCATCGCAGGGGCGATCCTTGTCTTCATCTTCTTCGCCATCACGGCCGATGAATCGATGTTCACGCTTGCCGGCATCATGAACTTCATGACCCCGGCCGCCCAACTGGGTATTCTGGCCATCGGCGCGGCGCTGCTGATGATCGGGGGCGAGTTTGACCTGTCGATCGGCTCCATGGTGGCCTTTGCCGGCCTGTTCTTCGGGGTCTGCGTGGTGACCTGGCAGCTGCCCTTGGTGGCCGCGATTCCGATGACCTTTGTCTTTGCGGCCTTTGTCGGGGCAATCAACGGCACCATCGTCATCCGCTCGGGTCTGCCGTCCTTCATCGTGACGCTGGCGTTTCTGTTCATCCTGCGCGGCCTGTCCCTGGTGGGGCTCAAGGCGGCCACCGGCGGGTCGACCCAGCTGCGCGGCGTGCGCGATCAGGTCGAAAATGACTGGCTCGCGCCGTTCTTTTCTGGCGAAGCCTTCGGCAGCCTGTTCAGCTGGCTGGCCGAAAAGGGCTTGATCGACACGTTCAAAAGCGGCGCGCCCAAAGTGCCGGGTGTCCCGGTTGAAATTCTTTGGTTCGTGGCCTTCGCAATCGCCGCCACCTATGTTCTGCTGCGCACCCCGGCCGGCAACTGGATCTTCGCCTCGGGCGGCGACCGGGTTGCGGCGTCGAACTCGGGCGTACCGGTGAACCGGGTCAAGATATCCCTGTTCATGCTGACCGCCTGCTGTGCCGCGCTGGTGGCGATCATCACCGTGATAGACGCAGGCTCGACCGACGCGCGGCGCGGCTTCCAGAAGGAGTTCGAGGCGATCATCGCCGCAGTGATCGGCGGCTGTTTGCTGACCGGCGGGTATGGCTCCGCCATCGGGGCATTCTTCGGGGCGATCATCTTTGGCATGGTGGTCATCGGCCTGACCTATACCGATTTCGATCAGGACTGGTTCCAGGTGTTCCTGGGGGCGATGCTGCTGATCGCCGTTCTGTTCAACAACGCGATCCGCAAACGCGTAACCGGGGAGCGCTGACATGACCGAAGATACCAAGTTCCATCACGGCGATGCGGTCAAAGACGTGGCCCCAGTCGTCGAAATGAAAGAGATCGAAAAGCATTTCGGCAACATCATCGCGTTGGCGGGCGTCAGTTTCGACGTCAAGCCGGGTGAATGCCACTGCCTGCTGGGTGACAACGGGGCGGGCAAATCGACCTTCATCAAGACGATGTCGGGGGTGCACAAACCCACCAAGGGCGAGATCTATTTCGAAGGTCAGCCGATGTCCTTCGACACGCCCCGCGACGCGATGGAGGCGGGCATCGCCACCGTGTTCCAGGACCTGGCGATGATCCCGCTGATGAGCGTCACCCGCAATTTCTTCATGGGGCGCGAGCCGACCAAGGGGAAAGGCCTGCTGAAACGGTTCGACATCGAGCACGCCAACGAAGTCTGCATGGAAGAAATGCGCAAGATGGGCATCAACCTGCGCGGCCCCGATCAGGCGGTGGGCACCTTGTCGGGGGGTGAGCGTCAGACCGTGGCGATTGCCCGCGCGGTCTATTTCGGCGCCAAGATCCTGATCCTGGACGAACCGACCTCGGCGCTGGGCGTGCGGCAGACATCGAACGTGCTGGCCACCATCGACAAGGTGCGCCACCAGGGCATCGGCGTGGTCTTCATCAGCCACAACGTCCGGCACGCACTGGCCGTGGGCGACCGGTTCACGGTTCTGAACCGCGGCAAGACGCTGGGCACCGCCCGGCGCGGCGAGATCTCGCCCGAAGAGCTGCAGGACATGATGGCCGGCGGGCAGGAGATGGCCGAGCTGGAAGGGTCGCTGGGCGGTACCGTCTGAAGGTTTCTCCCCGGTGTCCCGCATCATGCGGGGCACCAAAATCACCAGGGTCCGGCAGGCCGGGCCACCCGGTCCGGGTGGTGGGCGTGTCGGATCCTTTCACGACAGAATGATTGCAACGGATTGCCCACAGCGGCCTCGTTCTGAAAGGGATCATGATGAGCAAGACAATCCGACTGACCGCGGCGCAGGCCCTGGTGCGTTACCTTGGCGCGCAGATGAACGAAGACGGCGAACCCTTCATCGCCGGTGTCTGGGCGATTTTCGGCCATGGCAACGTGGCCGGTCTGGGCGAGGCGCTGTACGGTGTGCGCGACAGCCTGCCCACCTATCGCGGTCACAATGAACAGACCATGGCCCATTGCGCGATCGCCTATGCAAAGCAGATGCGGCGCAGCCGGGCCATGGCGGTCACCTCGTCGATCGGGCCGGGGGCGACCAACATGGTCACGGCCGCGGCGCTGGCCCATGTGAACCGCCTGCCGGTTCTGCTGTTGCCCGGCGATGTGTTCGCCAGCCGTGGCCCCGACCCGGTGCTGCAACAGACCGAGGATTTCACCGACGGCACCGTCAGCGCCAATGACTGTTTCCGCCCGGTCAGCCGCTATTTCGACCGGATCACCCGGCCCGAACACCTGCTGACCGCCCTGCCGCGCGCCTTCCGCACCATGACCGACCCGGCCGATTGCGGGCCGGTGACCCTGGGCGTTTGCCAGGACGTGCAGGCCGAGGCCTATGACTATCCGCTCAGCTTCTTCGAGCCGCGCATCTGGCACCAGCGCCGCATCCGCCCTGACGCAGCCGAGCTGGCCCGCGCGGCCGAGGCCATCCGGTCAGCCAAACGCCCGATCATCGTGGCCGGCGGCGGTGTCCATTACTCCGGCGCGACCGACGCGCTGCAGGCCTTTGCCGAGACCCACAACATCCCCGTGGCCGAAACGCAGGCCGGCAAATCGGCCCTGGCCTGGGATCACCCGCTGAACCTGGGCCCCGTCGGCGTGACCGGGGGCGAACCCGCCAACGCCGTGTGCGCCGAGGCGGATCTGATCCTGGGCATCGGCACGCGGTTTCAGGACTTCACAACCGGGTCCTGGGGGTTATTTTCCAACCCCGAGCGCAAGATGGTCTGCCTGAACACCGCCGCCTATGACGCCGCGAAACACGGCGCGATGCCGCTGCTGGCCGATGCGCGGGTCGGGATCGAGGAATTGGGCACAGCCCTGCAGGGCTATCGCGCCGATCCGGTGGCCGACACGCTCAAGGCTGAGTGGTTTGCCAAGGTCGATGCGCTGACGGATGCGCCGGGCGACGCCAACGCGCTGCCCACCGACATGCAGGTGGTAGGCGCGGTGCAGCGCGCGGCGCATGACGACACGGTGGTGATGTGCGCCGCCGGTACCATGCCGGGCGAGCTGCACAAGCTGTGGAAGGCGCCGCGTCCGGGGGCCTATCACATGGAATACGGCTTCAGCTGCATGGGCTACGAGATCGCCGGCGCCATGGGCATCAAGATGGCCCAGCCCGACCGGGACGTGATCTGTTTCACCGGGGACGGCACCTACATGATGGCCAACTCGGAACTGGCGACGGCAGCGATGATGGGCGTGTCCTTCACCGTGGTGATCACCGACAACCGGGGCTTTGGCTGCATCAACCGGCTGCAGATGGGCACCGGCGGGGCCGAGTTCAACAACCTGCTGGACCATGCGGTGCACGAGACGGCCTCGGCCATCGACTTTGCGGCCCACGCGGCGGCGATGGGGGCGACCTCGGTCAAGGTCGGCTCGATCGCCGAGCTGGAAGAGGCGCTGGCCAAACGCGGCGACGTAAAAGGCCCCTATGTGATCGTCATCGACACCGACCCGTACCCCTCGACCGAATATGGCGGCACGTGGTGGGAGGTGGCGGTGCCCGAGGTCAGCACTCGTCCTGAAGTGAATGAAAAACGCGCAGCCTACGAGGCTGCTATCAAGGAAAGAAACACCAAATGAGCGTGAAGATCGGCATCTCTCCGATTGCGTGGCAAAATGACGACCTGCCCGACCTGACGGCGGCGTTCACGATGGAACAAGCCCTGAAAGAGGCGCGTCAGATCGGCTATACCGGGGTCGAGCGCGGGCAGCGTATGCCCGCCGATACTGCAGGCCTGCGCGCCTATCTGGAAGGCAACGACATTGCCCTGTGCGGTGGCTGGTGTTCGGGCAATTCGCTGGTCAACGATTTCGCCGCCGAACGCGACGCCGTGCGCGCGCAGGTCGAACAGTTCGTGGCGCTGAGCAGCCCCTGCATCGTCTATGCCGAATGCTCGAACACGGTTCAGGGACAGATCGGCACCCCGGTCAATGACCGCCCGCAACTGTCGAAAGACGAGATCAAAGCCTATGGTGCCAAGATCACCGAACTGGCCAAGTGGATGGCCGATCAGGGCATGCCGATGGCCTATCACCATCACATGGGCACGATCATCGAAAGCGAAGATGACGTGAACTGGCTGATGGACGGATCCGGCCCCGAGGTGAGGCTGTGCTTTGACACCGGGCATCTGCTGTTCGGCGGCGGTGATGTGCTGGCCACGTTGAACCGTTGGGGTGATCGGGTTCACCACGTGCATTTCAAGGACATCCGCCCCGGCATCGTGCGCGACACGCGCGGCAACCGGCGCAGTTTCCTGGATGCGGTGATCGCAGGGGCCTTCACGGTGCCCGGCGATGGCTGCATCGACTTTCAGGAGGTCGCCCATGCGTTGAAAGCCCTGGATTACGAGGGCTGGATCGTGGTCGAGGCCGAGCAGGACCCGGCCAAAGCCCCGCCCTATGAATACTCGAAGATGGGCTATGACCACATCGTCGAGGTCTGCGGTCAGGCCGGATTGACGATCACGGCCTGATCTTTCGCGCCCCCGGGGCGCCGCCATGGGAAAGGAGCGTTTCATGATCCGTCAGCAACCCGGTTTCGTCGGCTATTTCGGTCGTGAGTCCTGTGACCTGGACGAATTCAAGGCGCTGACCTCGCAGAGTCTGCGGCCCGAGCAGGTGCCCCACGCGGCCGCGGTGGAAAAGAACGTGCCGATCTATGACATGCATGCGCTGCGGCCCGCCTTGGAAACGCCCGAAGCCCGGTGCGCCCTGCTGGCCGAATGGGGCTGGGTTCTGGGTCAGTCGGCCGGGGTGATCGCGTTGAAAGGCGCCTATTCCGATACCGCGGTCATCGACCGGGCGACCGAGGTGTTTCGCCGGATCATCGAAGATGAGCGTCAGGCCGGGGGCGGCGAAGGTGATCACTTTGCGGCCTCGGGCGCGAATGACCGGGTGTGGAACGCGCTTCAAAAGCAATGCCTGCGCGACCCCGAGGGCTTTGCGCACTATTTCGGCAATACGGCGATTGCCGCCGCCTGCGAGGCCTGGCTGGGCCCCGATTATCAAATGACCGCGCAGATCAACCAGGTGCGGCCGGGCGGCAAGGCGCAGCAGGCGCATCGCGACTATCACCTGGGGTTCCAGACCGCCGACAAGGCGGCGCAGTTCCCGGCGCATGCCCATATGGTCACCGCCGCGCTGACCCTGCAGGGCGCGGTTGCCCATTGCGACATGCCCGTTGAGAGCGGCCCGACCAAGCTGTTGCCCTTTTCGCAGCTGTATGGCCCCGGCTATGTCGCGTTCCACGACGACGCGCATCGGGCGCATTTCGAACGGGCCTGCATCCAGTTGCCGCTGGCCAAGGGCGATGCGGTGTTCTTCAACCCGGCGCTGTTCCATGCCGCCGGCGAAAACAGCAGCGCCGACATCCACCGGATGGCCAACCTTCTGCAGGTTTCGTCGGCCTTCGGACGGGCGATGGAGGCTGTGGACCGCAAGGCGATGTGTCTGGCCGTATTCCCCGCACTGATGGCGTTGAAACAGCGCGGCGATCTGGATGATACCCGCATCGGCGCCGTAATCGCGGCCACGGCCGAAGGCTATCCCTTTCCGACCAATCTGGATACCGATCCGCCGGTGGGCGGAAACGCTCCGCCGAGCCAGGCCGACATCCTGCGCCGGGCGGTGTCGGAAAGTTGGACGCAGGCGCAGCTGGAACAGGCGCTGAACGCGCTGCGGTCGCGGCAGGCGGCATGACGGAACCCGGGCGGCCGGTGCTGCCCCAACACAGGTGAAACCGATGGCAGAACTGCTGAGAAAACCGTTCGGAACCCATGGAAAGGTGCATGACATCACGCCCGCTAGCGCCGGCTGGCGCTATGTGGGCTTTGGTCTTTTTCACCTGCGGGCCGGCGACCGCGCCGTCGAGGTCACCGGCGACCGCGAGGTCATTCTGGTGATGGTCGAGGGCAAGGCCCGGATCACCGGCGCCGGGCAGGATTGGGGCGTGTTGGGCGACCGGATGAACGTGTTCGAAAAGTCCCCGCCCCATTGCCTGTACCTGCCCAACGGCACCGACTGGGAGGCTACGGCCGAAACCGATTGCGTGATCGCCGTGTGCTCGGCCCCGGGCAAGGGCGGCCATGCCCCGCGCCGGATCGGGCCCGAGGGCATCACCCTGACCGAGCGCGGCAAGGGAACGAACACGCGCTATATCAACAACATCGCTATGGAGGCCGAGGACTACGCCGACAGCCTTCTGGTGACCGAAGTCTTCACCCCCAGCGGTCATTGGTCATCCTACCCCAGCCACCGGCATGACGAGGATGACTATCCCCGAATCACCTATCTGGAAGAGACCTATTACCACCGCCTGAACCCGGCCAGCGGCTTTGGCATCCAGAGGGTCTATACCGATGATGGCCAGTTGGACGAAACCATGGCCGTGTCCGATGGCGATGTGGTACTGGTGCCGCGCGGGCACCACCCTTGCGGGGCGCCCTACGGGTTCGAGATGTATTACCTGAACGTCATGGCCGGGCCGCTGCGCAAATGGCGTTTCGTTCCGGCGCCCGAAGTGGAATGGATCATGGAGCGCGACAAATGACCAAGGCCTTTGCCATCTATCCCGGCCTGAAAGGGCGCACCGTGTTCGTGACCGGCGGGGCCTCGGGCATCGGGCGCGAGATCGTGCGCGGCTTTGCCGAGCAGGGGGCCAAGGTCGGCTTTGTCGACATCAACGCCGAGGGCGGCAACACGCTGCTGGCCGAACTGGACGGAACCCACGCCTTTGCCGCCTGCGACCTGCGCGACATCGCGGCGCTGCGATCCGCTTTTGACAAATTGGCGGGTGCGCTGGGCGCGGCGGACGTTCTGGTCAACAACGCCGCGCATGACGACCGGCACGACTGGCGCGAGGTAACGCCAGACTACTGGGATGAGCGCATGGCGACCAACATCCGCCACATGTTTTTTGCCATCCAGTCCGTGGCGCCCGGCATGATCGACAAGGGCGCCGGGTCGATCATCAATATCGGCTCGAACTCGTGGTGGGAGGCCGGCGCGGGCTTTCCCGCCTATGCCACCGCGAAATCCGCTGTGCACGGCCTGACGCGCACCATGGCGCGCGAGCTGGGCGATCACCGGATCCGGGTCAACACGGTCGTGCCCGGCTGGATCATGACCCAGCGCCAGAAAGACCTGTGGGTCACCCCCGAGGCGCTGGCCAAACAGATCGACCGCCAATGCCTGCCCGACCCGATCGACCCGGTCTATGTGGCGCGGATGGTGCTGTTTCTGGCCTCGGACGACGCGGCCATGTGCAGTGCCGGGAACTTCATGGTCGAGGGCGGCTCGATCTGACGACCTTGGGGTCTTCCCTACCCGGAATCGACGTGCGCCGATGCACTGGTGCCGGTTGACGGATCGACACCCGGCAAGGAAAGATGCGGGATGATTTCCTATGTCACGGTCGGCGCGGACGACATCGCGCGTGCAAAACGGTTTTACTGCGCCTTTCTGCCGGATCTCGGCTATGCGCTGGAGGAGGGTCCCGAAGGGCTGAGTTTCGCCCCGCCGGTCCCGCCGGGCCAGCAACCGGTTCTGCCGGAATTTTATGTCAAACCGCCTTTTGACGGGGCCGCGGCCTCGGCCGGGAATGGGGCGATGGTCGCCTTCGAGGCGCGCAGTCAGCAGCAGGTACGAGACCTTCACGCCGCCGCGCTGCGGGCCGGCGGGTCGGACGAAGGTCAGCCGGGCTTTCGCGCCATGTACGGGCCGCATTTCTATGTCGGCTATTTGCGGGACCCACAGGGCAACAAGATCGCCCTGTTTTCCAGCAATCCAAACGAACCGGGGCGTGACGACTAGGACCCGCCTGCGCATACTGCAGAACGGCCCAGGTCGGGACGCTTAGCGCTGCGGCGGCGCACCAAAGGCGCGGATCACCGCGCGGGCCGCAGCCATGACCGGATCATGGGTTTCCTTCAGGATCGTCACCCGATCGAACCGGTCGGGGTCACGATTTACGGCCTCGCGCAGGGCGGCGCCGAAGGCCATGCGCAGCTCGGTCCCGATGTTGAACTTGCAGATCGCGGTTTCACGCGCCAGCCGCGCGCGCTGTTCCACGGGCACGCCCGAACCGCCATGGATCACCAGCGGCACGTTGGTCACGGCCTGAATCCGGCGGATGCGGTCCTCGTCCAGTCCACCTTCCTTGTTCTGCTGCAGGTGGACGTTTCCGACCGAGATCGCCATCGCGTCCACGCTGGTCTGGGCGGCGAAGGCGGCTGCCTCGTCCGGATCGGTCCCGGCCGAGCCTTCGCCCCCGGAATAGCCGACGAAGCCGATCTCGCCTTCGCACGAAATCCCGGAGGCATGGGCCATTTCGGCAATCGCGGCGGTCTCGTCGATATTTTGCTGCAAGGGCTTGCGCGACCCGTCGAACATCAGCGAGGTGAACCCGCTGTCCAGCGCGATCTTGCACTCCTCGAAGGTATAGCCGTGGTCCAGGTGCGCCACGACGGGCACCGAGGCGTTTTCGGCCAGATACCGGAACATCTTGCCCAGGATCGGCAGCGGTGTGTGCTCGCGGCAGCTGGGTCCGGCCTGCAGGATCACCGGGGCGTTCTCGGCTTCGGCCGCGCCGACATAGGCGCGCATATCCTCCCAGCCCAGCGTCACCAGACCGCCGACGGCATAGCCCTGTTCATAGGCGGGTTGCAGGACGTCTTTGAGCGTAACGAGGGTCATTTGAACTTGGCGATCATGTCTTTGATGCCCGGGATCGTCTCGATCTGATAGGCATGGGTGGGTTGGAAATACTGTACCAGCGACCGCTGGGTCAGCCCGCCGAGGATGGTGAAGTAATACATCTCGTATCCCGGCAGCACGCAGCAGGGGTGATAGCCCTTGTCGATACAGATCGTCGAGCCATCGACGATGTGATAGGCATCGCCCGACTCGTTGTCCTCGCGCTGCAACATCTGTAGGCCCGAGCCCCAGTTGGGCTTGAAGCGGAAATTGTAGGTCTCGTCATGCCGGGTTTCGTCCGGCAGGCGGTTGGTGTCGTGCTTGTGGCTGGGAAAGCCTGACCAGCCGCCCTGACCCACGGTGAACAGCTCGCTCACCAGCAGGCGGCCGACCTTGTCATGCTGTTTCTGGCCCAGGATATGCTTGATCTTGCGATGGGTCTTGGTGTCGTCGCTGCCATATTGCACCAGATCGTGCTCGCGCACGTCGAACGGATCCAGCACCTTGTCATACTTTGCGCCGGCCACGAACACCTCGGCCGTGTCCGAGACGCAGACCATCTGCGCCCTGGCCCCCGACGGGACATAGGCGCCCTCGGGCTCGCCATCCCAGACATCCTCGCCCCGGTTGCCCAGATGGGCAAAGCGCACGCCCTCGACATCCACGTCAACGCTGCCGGTGGCGGGCACGATGCAGGTCTCGTACCCCGGGACCTGGTATTCAAAGGCTTCGCCCCGCTTCAACTTGACGATGTTGAAATAGTTCAGCGGCACGGTCGGGTCATCGACATCGACGATGGGTTTGTTCTGATTGTCGAACGGGGGGATGTGCATTGGACTCTCCTATCCGGCCGGGGTGGGGCCGGGGTGGGACGCAAGGAAAGCGTCCAGGTCTTCGGTGGTTGGCATGGCGGGCGCGCAGCCCGGTTTGGACACGACGATCGAGGCGCAGGCCGATCCGCGCAACACCGCCTGTTCCAGCGAATGGCCCGCCGCGATCGAGGCCAGCAGCCCGGCCATGAAGCTGTCGCCCGCGCCGTTGGGTTTGACGGCGGTGACCGGGTAGATGCCCGTGTGGATCTCTTGCCCATCGGTCAGGGTGACGGCGCCCTTTTCGCCCATCTTGTAGATGACGATGCGGCCGGGTTTCTCGGCCAGATCGCAGGCTTTATGGAAGCCTTTCTCGATCCCGCCGGCCATGAAGCCGAATTCTTCGTCATTGCCGACGATCATGTCGCTGGCCTCGCCCGCGCGCGACAGCACGTCGGCCGCGACCTGCGCCGAGGGCCAGCTGTAGGGCCGGTAGTCGATGTCGAAGATCACCGGCAGACCGGCCTTGCGCGCATTGTCGAAGGCGCGGAACGTGGCGCTGCGCGACGGTTCGGCGGCAAACACGGTTCCGGCTGAGATCGCCGCGCTGAAGCGTCCATAGTCGACTTGGTCCATGTCATCTTCGGTGACCTGGAAATCGACGGCGCCGTTGCGGTAGATGACGTTCTGAAAGTCCTCGATACAGCTTTCATAGACCGCCAAGGACATGCGGTATTCACCGCCGACGACGCGAATGAAAGAGGTGTCGACACCATAGTGATGCAACTTGTTGAGGCAAAACCGCCCCACCGCGTCATCCGAGACGGAAGTGATCAGCGACGCCTGGCTGCCTAGCTTGACCAGACCTGCGCAGATATTTGCGGACGAGCCGCCCAGATCGGCGCGGAACATGTCGGCATGTTCGCTTTTGACACCGACCGGATCGGCGAACAGGTCCATGCCGGCGCGGCCGAAAACGGCAAACCGGTTTCCTTTGATGCCGTCGATCAAGTGACTCAAACTGTTCCTCCCAGGCATTTTGATCCCATCGATCCGATGGACCTTGCATTGGATCGATTCTCACGATACTGATTTTGCAACCGGTTGCAATCAGTATGTTCGGAGCCGCCCAAAATGCCAGAAATCGGAATTGGAATCGTCGGAGGCGGCTATATGGGCAAGGCTCATTCGGTGGCCATGTCCGCCGTGGGCGCCGTGTTCGACACCGCGCTCAGACCGCGGCTCGAGATGATCTGCGCCTCAAGCCCCGAAAGCGCCGAACGCTACCGCACCGCCTACGGCTTCCGACGCGCCACCGCCGACTGGCAGGCCTTGGTCAAAGATCCGGTGGTCGAGGCCGTCGTGATCGCCTCGCCCCAGTCCACGCACCGGCAGATCGCCGAGGCGGCGCTGGCACTGGGCAAGCCGGTGCTGTGCGAAAAACCGCTGGGCGCGTCGCTCGAGGACAGCCGTGCCATGGTGGCGGCGGCCGAGGCCTCGGGCACCGTCAACATGGTTGGGTTCAACTATATCCGCACCCCGGCCAGCCAGTTTGCCCGCCAGCTGATCGCCGACGGCGCGATTGGCGACATCACATGGTTCCGCGGTGAACATACCGAGGATTTCTATGCCGACCCCGAGGCCCCGGCGACCTGGCGCACGACCGGCATGGCCAACGGCACTATCGGCGATCTGGCGCCGCACATGGTCAATGGCGCGCTGGCTTTGGTGGGACCGATCGCGCAGGTCATGGCCGATGTGGAAACCGTGCATCGCTCCCGTCCGGGCGGCGCGGTGACCAATGACGACCACGCCCAGATGATGTGCCGGTTTGAAAACGGCGTCATGGGGAACCTCTATTTCAGCCGCATCGCGACCGGGCGCAAGATGGGTTATGCCTATGAGATCTCGGGTACCAAGGGCGCGATCCGTTTTGACCAGGAGGATCAGAATGCCCTGTGGCTCTATCGCCGCGAAGGCCCTGAGGCCCAGCGCGGCTTCACCAAGATCCTGACCGGTCCGGCGCATCCCGACTATGAGCCCTTTTGCCAGGGTCCCGGCCACGGCACCGGATATCAGGATCAGATCATCATCGAGGCCAAGGATTTTCTGACCGCCATTCATTCCGGCCGGAACATCTGGCCCACCTTCCGGGACGGGCACAAGGTCAACCGGGTGCTGGCGGCGGCGCTGGCCTCGGCCGACAGTCGCGGCTGGCAGGACGTCGGCGCGTTCTAGGCCCGGCACGTTTTCCAACATCGTTCGCAGAGAGACCAAGACCATGGCAAAGTTGAAATGGGGCATGATCGGGGGCGGAGAAGGCAGCCAGATCGGGCCCGCCCACCGTCTGGGCGCACAGGCCGACGGCCTGTTCGAATTCGCCGCCGGCGCGCTGGACCACCGGCCCGAAGAGGGGCGCGCCTATGCGCAGCGGCTGGGTGTGCCCGCCGACCGCGCCTATGGCGACTGGCAGGAGATGCTGGCCGGCGAAAAGGACCGGCCCGACCGGATCGACCTTGTGACCATCGCCACCCCGAACGCGACCCATTTCGAGATCGCCAAGGCGTATCTCGAGGCCGGGTTCAACGTGCTGTGCGAAAAGCCCATGACCATGACCGTGGAAGAGGGCGAAGAGATCGTGCGCGTGGCCCGGGCCTCGGGTAAGATCTGCGCGGTCAACTACTGCTATTCGGCCTATCCGATGGTGCGGCAGGCCCGCGCCATGGTCCGCGCAGGAGAGATCGGCAAGGTGCGTCTGGTCGTCACCAATTTCAGCCACGGCCACCATGGGGATGCCACTGACGCGCACAATCCGCGCGTGCGCTGGCGCTATGATCCGGCCATGGCGGGCGTGTCGGGGCAATTCGCCGATTGCGGCATCCACGCGCTGCACATGGCCAGCTTCATCTGCGATGACGAGGTCGCGACGCTGTCGGCCGACATGGCCTCGACCATTCCCAGCCGCCAGCTGGAGGACGACGCGATGGTCATTTTTCGCATGGAGGGCGGCACCGTCGGCCGGTTGTGGACCTCGTCCGTGGCGATCGGGCGGCAGCATGGGTTCGACATCCAGGTGTTTGGCGAAACCGGTGGGCTGCGCTGGGCTTCCGAACATCCCAACCAGCTGTTCTACACCCCGGTCGGTGGACGCACGCAGATCATCGAAAAGGGCGAGGGTGGCCTGCATGAAGACGCGATGCGCCTGTCGCGCGTGGCGATTGCCCATCCCGAAGGCTTTCCGCTGGCCGTGGCCAATATCTACTGCGATCTGGCCGACGCGATCCGGGGCGAACCGCGCGATGGGCTGCCCAACGCCGCCGATGGCGTCCGCTCGATTGCCGCAGTGCACGCTGCCGTGGCCTCGGCCCGGGCCGAGGGCGCCTGGCAGGACGCGCGCCCGCCGATGTTCCGCTGATCAGGGGCGGGGCCGCAACGTGCCCCGCTCGATCACCCGGCAGGGGAAGATCCGCGCTTCGGGGTAGCGATCGGGTGTCTTCAGCATCTCTTCGACCAGATCGACCGACGAGGTGATTATCTGCTTGATCGGCTGATGGATGGTCGTCAGGTTGATGTATTCCCAGCGCGACATCTCCATGTCGTTCAGGCCGATGATCCCGATGTCAGAACCCGGTTTCAGCCCGTGGTCGGCCAGCGCCGACAGCGCCCCGATCGACAGGATGTCGTCACCGCAGAAATAGGCCTGCGCCGGGTCACCCGCCAGCAGGCGCAGCATCTCGGCCCGGCCGGCCTCGAAGGAGTAGGCCCCAGCGAAGGAGTGGCTGACGGGAACCTGCGGGTGGTTTGCCATTTCCTCGGTAAAGCCCCGTTGCCGGTCCCGCGCCGAGGTCGCATCGATCGGCCCGCCCAGATAGCCCACGCTGGCATAGCCCCGCGCGACCAGCTCGCGCGCGGCCATGCGTCCGCATTCCACATTGTCGATCCCGACCACATGCACCTCGGGCGAGGTCGCCGAGCGCCCGAAGGTGTGCACCACCGGCACGCCGGCATCGTGAAACGCCTTGGCAAAGCTGGGCGGCAAGGTCGACGAGGCGACGATCACCGCATCCACCGAATACTGCCGCAACATGCGTACGGAATTGGCGGGCTCGGTCTCGTCGGTCAGGTTCACGATCAGCGGGCGCAGCCCGCGTTCCTGCAGGGCGCGGGTGAACTGGTCGAAAACCTCAAGAAAGATGGGATTGTGGAAGTTGTTCGAGATCAGCCCGATCAGCTTGGTCCGCCCCGTCGTCAACGACGAGGCCAGCGCGTTGGGGCTGTAGCCCAGTTCCTTGGCGGCCTTTTCCACTTTGGCGCGGGTCTTGGCCGAGACCGAGGCGCCCGGCGTGAAGGTGCGCGATACGGCCGACCGCGACACCCCGGCCAAGGCCGCAACTTCCTTCAGCGTAACGCCCACCTGCCTGGTCTCCTTTGCGCGGTCGATCGGGTCTGTTGAATGTCGCATCATTGCAAAAATGGTGCAATCGGTTGCAAAGCATTTCCACCACTGACGTCAGGTTCCGAAGTGCTGCGGACCGCGATCCGACATTATGATTCAATTTCCGTCATTATGACGGAAAAGCTGCCCGTTTCGTCAACTCGATTGCTGTGCCCGGACGGCGGCGCGGTCATACTGGAACCAGAGCAGAGGAGGAGGCGCACAATGAGTTGGAACGTCTGCGTCGTCGGGGCCGGAAAGATCGGACAGATGATCGCCGCCCTGTTGAAGAAATCGCACAACTATACCGTAACCGTGGCCGACCATGACCTGACGGCATTGTCGGCGTTGAACAGGCAGGGCATCACCACCCGCCAGATCGACGCGGGCGACGAAGCCGGGCTGGCACAGGGACTTGCGGGGTTCGATGCGGTGATCTCGGCCGCACCGTTTTTCCTGACGCCTGCCATCGCCAAGGCGGCCAAGGCCGCGGGTGCGCATTATTTCGACCTGACCGAGGATGTCGCCGCGACCAACGCCGTGCGCGAACTGGCCCGCGACAGCGGCACCGCCTTCATGCCGCAATGCGGGTTGGCACCGGGTTTTGTCGGCATCGCGGGGGCCGCGCTGGCGGACGAATTCGACACGCTGGACAGCCTGCACATGCGGGTGGGCGCGCTGCCTCTCTATCCGACCAATGCGCTGAAATACAATCTGACCTGGTCCACTGACGGGCTGATCAACGAATACTGCAACCCCTGCGACGCCATCGTGAATGGCGAACGGGTCAAGACCGCGCCGCTCGAGGATTACGAGATCATCGGCCTTGACGGTGTGGAATACGAATGTTTCAACACCTCGGGCGGTCTGGGAACCTTGCCCGAGACGCTGGCCGGCAAGGCGCGGGCGGTGTCCTATCGCTCGATCCGCTATCCCGGCCATCGCGACATCCTGAAACTGCTGTTGACCGACCTGGGCCTAGGCCAGCGCCGCGACCTGTTGAAGGACATCTTTGAAACCGCGCTGCCGCGCACCGATCAGGACGTGGTTCTGGTCTATTGCACGGCCAAGGGCATGATCGACGGCGCGCTGCGCGAGAAATCCCTGATCAACAAGTCCTTTGCCCGCACCATTGACGGCCAGATCTGGAGCGCGATCCAGATCACCACCGCCGCCGGCGTTCTGGGCGTGGTCGACCTGATGCGTACGGGCGCGCTGCCCACCAAAGGCTTTGTCCGGCAAGAGCAGGTCAGGCTGGATGACTTCCTGAACACCGAATTCGGCCAGATGTACCGTGCTGGCGAAGTGACACCCCAGAACAAGGCGGCCTGAACATGAAAGACGTAGTCATGACTGCAGAACACACACTCGAAAAACTGGGCCTTACGGCGGCCGAGATGACCGGCGGGACGCTGGAGGTCCGCTCGCCCATCGACGGCCGCGTGCTGGCGCGGGTGCATGAAACGCCCGTTGCCGACATGGACGCGGTCTTTGCCCGCGCCACGGCGGCCTTCAAGGCCTGGCGCACCGTGCCCGCCCCGCGCCGGGGCGAGCTGATCCGCCTGCTGGGCGAGGAACTGCGCGCTGCCAAGGAGGACCTGGGCGCGCTGGTCAGCTGGGAGGCCGGCAAGATCACCTCGGAAGGTCTGGGCGAAGTGCAGGAGATGATCGACATCTGCGACTTTGCCGTGGGCCTGTCGCGGCAGCTGTATGGCCTGACCATTGCTTCGGAACGCCCCGGCCACCGGATGATGGAGACCTGGCACCCGGCCGGTCCGGTCGGCGTGATCTCGGCCTTCAACTTCCCGGTCGCGGTCTGGTCGTGGAACGCGGCGCTGGCGCTGGTCTGCGGCGATCCGGTGATCTGGAAACCGTCCGAGAAAACGCCCCTGACCGCGATGGCCTGTCAGAAGATCTTTGAAAAGGCCGTGGCCCGGTTCGGCGACGCGCCCGAGGGGCTGCTGCAACTGCTGATAGGCGGGGCCGATCTGGGCAAGGCGCTTGTGGCCAGCGAGGCGGTGCCGATCATTTCGGCCACCGGCTCGACCCGGATGGGCCGCGCGGTCGCGCCGATCGTGGCGCAGCGGTTCGGCAAGTGTATCCTGGAACTGGGCGGCAACAACGCCATGATCGTGGGCCCCTCGGCCGATCTGGAAATGGCGGTACGGGCCATCGTGTTCTCGGCCGTAGGGACAGCCGGTCAGCGCTGCACCACGCTGCGGCGGCTGATCGTGCACAACTCGATCCGTGCCGATCTGGTTGCGCGGTTGAAAAAGGCCTATGCCGGGCTGCCCATCGGAGAGCCGCTGGCCGAAGGCACGCTGGTCGGGCCGCTGGTGGACGAGGCCTCGGGGCAGGCGATGGAGGCTGCGCTGAAGGCGGCCGAGGCCGAGGGCGGTACCGTCTTCGGCGGCAAGCGCGTGACCGATGGCGTGCCCGAGGGCGGTGTCTACGTGCAGCCCGCGATCGTCGAAATGCCGGGCCAGACCGAGATCGTAAAGACCGAGACCTTTGCGCCGATCCTCTATGTGATGGGCTATGACGGTTTCGACGAGGCGCTTGAGATGCAGAACGACGTGCCGCAGGGCCTGTCGTCTTGCGTGTTCACGCTGAACATGCGTGAGGCGGAACAGTTCCTGTCGCCCGCCGGGTCCGATTGCGGCATCGCCAACGTGAATATCGGCCCCTCGGGCGCCGAGATCGGCGGCGCGTTCGGCGGTGAGAAGGAAACCGGTGGCGGACGCGAAAGCGGCTCGGATGCCTGGAAGGGCTATATGCGGCGCCAGACGAACACCGTGAACTACTCGGCCGAATTGCCGTTGGCGCAGGGCGTGAAGTTCGACATCTGAAAACCTGGCCCGGCGGCCTAGTGCGGCCGGGCCAACACTTGCGTTCAGTCCGTGAACAGGTAATCAAGCTGCATGATCGACTGGGCGGTTTCTTCGGAAACCCCTAGGAATCCTGCGATCGCGGCTACGTTATCGGCCGGGTCAGCGGTTTCTCGCAATCGGAAGAACCTCTCGATCCCGGCACCGCGCAGCCGTTCGGATTCATAGGCCAGATCGCTGCGAATCGTCGGCAAGAGGCGTTCGACGGTTGCGGCTGGGCTGTTTTCTCCGGCCAACCCGACCCGGTGGGCGTGGCCGACAAGATACGCGTCCGAATAGGTGCACTCGATTTCAAGAACATGGGTGCGCGCCTTGTCCGAGCAGAAATCCTGTACGATATCCAGACTGGCCGGATCCAGGCAGATCAGCAGCCGATCGGTCCCGAAGTGATCGTACAGCATCCGGGTGATCGCCCTGCGATGCCGGGATCGTTTGACCAGCGTGGTCTCCAAGCCCCCCAGATCGGGCAGCGGGGCGGCTTCCTCGTTGAACAGGTACTCGATGCAGGGCAGGTTGGTCTCAGAGGCGATCTGGTCGATCAGCCGCTTGGCCACATGCCACTTCTTGCAGACGACCATGTACAGATCGCGATCGGCGCCCAGCGTGTTGGCCGTCTCCCAGAAGCGGGGCGCATACCGGCGTCCCACGCGGCCACGGCCGGTCAGAAATCCGTGCAGATTCCGTCCCTCGTTCGATATCTGGAATTCGACCCCTTCGCTGGCATAGAGCGCACCCAATTTCTGCTTCAGCAACTGCGCCTCGGGGCTGATCTTGCGGGCGAACAGGTAATCTTGCGTCAGCAGAAGGTCGTAGTGATCGTTGTAAAACGTCACCGGCATCCCGTAGTCCGAGAACATCAGGAAAGTCAGCGTGCGGTTTTCGATTTCGGTTTTGGGGATCAGGTGGCGCACGAGGGTCTGAAAGAACGTCTCGTCCGGAATCCAGGTGGTCGAGAAAAAACGGACCACGTCCCGACGCTGGCCCAGGAAATCCAGGATCATCTCGATTGTCCGGCGGCGCAGGCACCACCACTGGCTGCCGATCATGATCTGGAGATCCTCGGGGATCTCGCGGGTCAGGCCGAGACGTTTCTGGGCTTCGTAGGCGGCATAGAACAGTTTGCTCTGCGTGCGCTCGTTGAAATAGTGACGGTAGATCAGCCGGTCTTCCTTCATTCCGGTCTTGATCCAGTCGCTTTCGAAAAAGTCGTGGCTTTCGATGAAATCCTTGTCGGTTTCATCCAGAAACCGATGCGCATATTCCGCGGTCTTTATCGCCATGCAGTCGCCTGACAGCATGTAGAAATGGGTGGCTCGCGGGAAGGCGTCGACTGCGGCGTGCACCGCGTTCAGTGTGGCCTGCACCAGCGACCATTCCCCCCAACCACATTTGATCCGCCTGGCCGCGAAGGTCACATTGGGATTGCTTTTCAGGGCCGTCTGGATCCGGTCAAAATCCCGGGCGGATGCGCTGGCATCGAAATGGATGGCCATGCAGTCCCCTGCGGCCGTCAGCCGTTCGGCCTGTGCGATAATCGCATCAGGGTCTTTGTGACACAGCAGAATGTAGGCGATCTTGGCCATTGGCGTTGCATGAAGTCCGTTACTGCCCGGTTCCAACCGTGATACTGAGGATGAGCGATTGAATAAACAGAATATTTTTGCTTCTCTGGCGTCAAAAGCTGGCGCATCACCTTGAGACTCGGCCGGCTAAGGAGGCATGGCAGATGGGATTTCCCGGTACATGGATGACCGAAAGCGAAAGCATGGTCTATCGCGTGGTGCCCAAATGCGCCTGCTCGACCATCGGGCAGATCATGTATTACTCGGATCACGGTCGGTTCTTTGACGGCGATATCCACGACGCCAAAGACGGGATGCACAAATGGGCGTTTGACCACAGCCAGGATGTGATCTCGGCCAATGTGCGCGGACACAAGTCGTTCGCGTTCACCTGCGTGCGCAACCCCTACACGCGGATCCTCAGCTCGTTCTTCGACAAGATCTGCGGGATCCAGCGCAACGGGAAACGGTACCGGGGCAATCTGGTGCCGACGCTGATCTACAATTACGGGATCGAGGTCGGGGGCGAGGATGGCAAGGGCGAATTCGACCAGATCGCCAGTTTCCGCCGGTTTCTTCTGTTTGCCCGCGACACGATCCGTTGGCGGCGGCCGATGGACCCGGACATCCACTGGTCGGCCATGTCGGGGCATGTGGCGACCTTCATCGTGAATGGCGGGCGCTATGACCGGGTTTTCTGGACCGAAAAATTCAATGACGGGATGCAAGGCGTGCTGGACGCGCTGGAAACCCCGCATCCCGTGACCCTGTCCGAGATCCCGCGCTTCAACGAATCCGAAGGCCACGGCCCCAAACGTGCGCATCCGGTCGAGGATTATTTCGACGACCTGTCGATGCATCTGGTCTATGAAATCTACAAGCAGGATTTCGAACTGTTCAAATACGATTTCGAAAATCCGGCCAACAAGATGCCGACAGGTGAAATCGACTTGGATGAGATTCACGCCAAATTGGGTGACTGACCCAACTTTCCGGAGTGCTCCCGCCCATCGTCGATGTCTCTGGCGAGACATCTCCTATGGTTGGGCCGGGCGCCGCGCCATGCGCGGCGCCCGGCCCAAGACTGATGGAGGCAGCGGCGCAGCCGATGGGTCTTGTCAGGCGCGGGAGCACTTCGGTTTCAGGTAACGGACCAGCCCGCATGACGCAGGCCGGCAGTGTTCAAACCTGACGCACAGCGCCTTTTGCGGCGCTGGTGGCCAGCTTCGCATAGGCCTTCAGCGCCGTGGACACCTTGCGCTTGCGCGGTGCAACGGGAACCCAGCCCTTTTCGTCCTGGACTTCCCTGCGGGCCGCCAGCTCTTCGTCGGACACGGCCAGATGGATCGAGCGGTTGGGGATGTCGATCTCGATCGTGTCCCCGTTCTGAACCAGGCCGATCTCGCCGCCTTCGGCCGCCTCGGGCGAGACATGCCCGATCGACAGGCCCGAGGTGCCGCCCGAGAAGCGTCCGTCGGTCAGCAGCGCGCAGGCTTTGCCCAGGCCCTTGGACTTCAGGTATGAGGTCGGGTACAGCATCTCTTGCATACCAGGCCCGCCGCGTGGGCCTTCATACCGGATCACGACCACGTCGCCTTCCTTGACCTTGCCGGTCAGGATGTCGTTCACCGCCTGGTCCTGACTTTCGCAGACATAGGCGGTGCCGGTGAATTTCAGGATGTTCTCGTCCACACCCGCGGTCTTCACGATGCAGCCGTCGCGCGCGATGTTGCCGAACAGCACGGCCAGACCGCCATCCTGGCTGAACGCATGGTCCTTGGACCTGATCACGCCGTTTGCCCGGTCCGTGTCCAGTTCCTTGTAGCGGTTCGACTGGCTGAACGCCTGGGTTGTGCGCACGCCGCCGGGGGCGGCCTTGAACAACTCTTGCGCCTTGGGGTTGTTGGTCACCGTGATGTCCCAGTTGGCGATGGCCTCGGCCATGGTGGCGGAATGCACCGTGCAGCAGTCGTCATGGAGCAGGCCGGCGCGGCTCAACTCGCCCAGGATCGAGAAGATGCCGCCCGCGCGGTGCACGTCCTCCATGTGGACGTTTTCGGTGTTGGGCGCGACCTTGCACAGGCAGGGCACCTTGCGGCTCAGCCGGTCCATGTCGGACATGGTGAAATCCACCCCACCCTCATGCGCGATGGCCAGCAGGTGCAGCACCGTGTTGGTCGAGCCGCCCATGGCGATGTCCAGGCTCATGGCGTTTTCGAAGGCCTCAAAGGTCGCGATCTCGCGCGGGAGGAAGCCCTTCTCGTTCAGCTCGTAGTGACGCTTGGTGATCTCGACGATGCGGCGCCCGGCTTCCAGGAACAGCTCCTTGCGGTCGGCATGGGTGGCCAGGGTCGAGCCATTGCCCGGCAGCGCCAGACCCAGCGCCTCGGCCAGGCAGTTCATCGAGTTCGCAGTGAACATGCCCGAGCACGATCCGCAGGTGGGGCAGGCGTTTTCTTCGATATGCTTGACCTGCTCGTCGGTGTACTTGTCATCGGCGGCGGCGACCATGGCATCGACCAGGTCGATCTTCTTCACATCCAGATCGGCGATGTCGATCTTGCCGGCCTCCATCGGGCCGCCCGAGACGAAGATGGCCGGGATGTTCAGCCGCATTGCCGCCATCAGCATACCCGGGGTGATCTTGTCGCAGTTCGAGATGCAGACCATCGCATCGGCGCAGTGTGCGTTGACCATGTATTCGACGCTGTCGGCGATGATCTCGCGCGAGGGCAGCGAATACAGCATCCCGTCATGGCCCATGGCGATGCCGTCATCAACGGCGATGGTGTTGAACTCTTTGGCCACACCGCCGGCGGCCTCGACCTCGCGGGCGACCATCTGGCCCAGATCCTTGAGGTGGACGTGCCCCGGCACGAATTGCGTGAACGAGTTGACGATGGCGATGATCGGCTTGCCGAAATCGTCGTCGCCCATCCCGGTGGCGCGCCACAGGCCGCGGGCACCGGCCATGTTGCGGCCATGGGTCGAAGTTCTGGATCGGTACATTGGCATGATGCTGTTTCCCTTTTGCCCGGTTGCAAAACCAGTGTTGCGTGCGTTATAGCGCACGTAGCACATGTGCGTTATAACGCACAAGGTAAATCGCGGGACATGACCATGGAATCGGACGACATCACCCTGAAACTCAGAGACGTCCGGGCGGCATCGGGGCTGAGCCTGGCCAAAGCGGCCGAGTTGACCGGTGTCAGCAAAGCCATGTTGGGCCAGATCGAACGCGGCGAATCAAGCCCCACCATCGCGACGCTGTGGAAGATCGCGAAGGGGTTCCAGATGCCGCTGAGCGCGCTGATCGGAACCAGCGCCCTGCGCGATCCAGCGGACGCGGCCCGGTTCCGCACCGTGACCTTTCCGGGCAGTCTGAAGGTCAAGATCGTCTTTCCCTTCGACCCGGTTCTGGGGGCCGAGACCTTTCACGTCGAACTGGACCGCAACCAATGCCACGAATCCCCCGCCCATGCCGCCGGCGTGACCGAGGAAGTCTTTGTCCTGAGCGGCGCGCTCGAGGTTCTGCGGAACGGCGAATGGGTGCCGCTGAGCGCGGGCCAGGGATTGCGCTTTCCGGCCGACCTGCCGCATGGCTATCGCGCCGGGCCCGAGGGCGCGGCGTTTTTGAACATGCATCACTACGGACACCGGCCCGCGACCGCTGCGGCCGGTTGATACGGCAGAAGGAGATGACCCGATGACGGAATTCCTGAACGGCCTGACGTTGGCCGATGGCATCGGGTCCTTCGGGGCGCTGATCGTGGTCGCGGCTTATTTCGCCACCCAGATGCGGATGATGAATTCTGACGATCTGGCCTTTCCGGTCGTGAACCTCGTGGGGTCGGTTCTGATCGTCTATTCGCTGCTGCAGAACTTCAACCTGGCCTCGATGCTGATCGAAAGTTTCTGGATCGCGATCAGCGTGATCGGCATCATCCAGCATTTCCGCCTGCGACGGGCGCGATAGGACCGCAGGGACCCGATCCAGCCTTGAACCTGCACCCTTGCGCGTATAGGGAAATCCCTGCGCGTAAAGGGGAGGCTTTGATGCTGGACGATCCAAAAACCCTGGTTTCCACCGAGTGGCTTGCCGCCCACCTCAAGGACCCGGATCTGCGGATCCTCGACGCCTCGTGGTACCTGCCGCAGCAGGGGCGCGACGCCCGCGCCGAATACGAGGCCGGACATATTCCTGGCGCGCGGTTCTTCGACATCGACGAGATCTCGGACCACCGCTCGGACCTGCCGCACATGGCGCCTCCGGTCGAGAAATTCATGTCGCGCCTGCGGGTCATGGGCGTGGGCGACGGCCATCAGGTCGTGGTCTATGACGGCGCGGGCCTGTTTTCGGCCGCACGGGTCTGGTGGCTGTTCCGCCTGATGGGGCAGGAAAACATCGCCGTTCTGGACGGCGGCCTTCCCAAATGGGTCGCCGAAGGACGCGAAATCGAGGATCTGCCCCCTGTCATCCGCGATCGCCACATGACCGTGCGCGTGCAGAACCACCTGGTCCGCGACGTGACCCAGGTCTCAGCCGCCGCCAAGCTGGCCGATCACGAAATCATCGATGCCCGCGCCGCCGACCGATTTGCCGGATCCCAGCCTGAACCGCGCGAGGGTTTGCGGGCGGGGCACATCCCCGGTTCGCGCAACGTGCCGTTCGGACAGTTGCTGAACCCCGATGGCACCATGAAATCGCCCGAGGACTGCCGCGCGGTGTTCGAAGCCGCAGGCGTCGATCTGTCGAAACCCGCCATCACCACCTGCGGGTCCGGCGTGACCGCCGCGATCCTCAGCCTTGCGCTCGAGCGCATGGGCAAGAAAGACCATTCGCTTTATGACGGCAGCTGGGCCGAATGGGGCGCCTTCCCGACCCTGCCCGTCGCAACCGGAGACTCCTGATGTTCGAAAATCTCAAGCCGCAGCCAGCCGACAAGATCCTGGCCCTGATGCAGATGTATCGCGAGGACCCGCGCGAGCAGAAGATTGATCTGGGTGTCGGCGTCTACAAAGACGCCAATGGAGTGACCCCGGTGATGCGAGCGGTCAAGGCCGCCGAGCACCGCATCTGGGAAGAACAGCAGACCAAGGCCTATACCGGGCTGGCCGGTGACCCGGCCTATGCCGATGCGATGATCACGCTGATTCTGGGCACCAGCGTGCCGCGCGCCAATATCGCCGCCGTGGCCACCCCGGGCGGCACAGGCGCCTGCCGGCAAGCGTTCGAGCTGATCCGCATGGCCAACCCCTCGGCCCGGGTGTTCGTGTCGAACCCGACCTGGCCGAACCACATCTCGATCCTGAACTACCTGGGCATCGAAACCGTCGCCTACCGCTATTTTGACGAGGAAACCCGTGGCGTCGATTTCGACGGCATGATCGAGGACCTCAAGACCGCCAAAGCGGGCGACGTGGTGCTGCTGCATGGCTGCTGCCACAACCCGACCGGTGCCAACCTGAACATGGTCCAATGGCAAGAGGTGGTGAACCTGATCAATGATCGCGGTTTGGTGGCGATGATCGACATCGCCTATCAGGGCTTTGGTGACGGTCTGAACGAGGATGCGCAGGCGACCCGGCTTGTCGCTTCGTCGGTCAAGGAATGCTTGATCGCGGCGTCCTGTTCGAAGAATTTTGGTGTCTACCGCGAGCGGACCGGCCTGCTGATGGCCGTCAGCGCCGATGCCGGCCAGACCGCGTTGAACCAGAGCACGCTGGCGTTTCTGAACCGCCAGAACTACTCGTTCCCGCCGGATCACGGCGCGCGCGTGGTGACCACGATCCTGATGGATGAGGGCCTGCGCGCCGATTGGATGGCCGAACTTGAGGAGGTGCGCCTGTCGATGCTGGGCCTGCGCCGCCAACTGGCGGACGAGCTGCAGCGGCTGAGCGGATCGGACCGGTTCGGCTTCCTTGCCCAGCATCGCGGCATGTTCTCGCGCCTGGGCGCCGCGCCCGAACTGGTCGAGAAACTGCGGGTTGAGCACGGCATCTACATGGTCGGCGACAGCCGTATGAACATTGCCGGGTTGAACGAGGCCACCGTGCCGATCCTGGCCAAGGCCATCATCGACGTCGGCGTCTGAGGTCAGGCATTTCAAAAAAAGAAACCCGGGCACGAATGCCCGGGTTTTTTGTTTGGATTGAAAGGGGCTCAGCCCTTCGAGAACTCGGGATAGGCTTCCATGCCCAGCTCGCCCATGTCGAGGCCGTTGATCTCTTCTTCCTCGCCAACCCGCAGGCCGACGGTGGCTTTGAGGATCGAGAACAGGATGTAGCTGACCACGAAGACGAAGATCCCGATGGCCGCAAAGCCGATGATCTGGGTCACGAAGGACGCGTCGCCGTTGGTCCAGGCCACGATGAAGGTGCCCCAGAAGCCCGCGATCAGGTGAACCGGGATGGCGCCGACCACGTCGTCGATCTTCATCTTGTCCAGCAGCGGCACGGTGTAGACCACGATCACGCCGCCGATGCCGCCGATGATCAGCGCCTGGAACAGCGACGGTGCCAGCGGTTCGGCGGTGATCGATACCAGCCCGGCCAGCGCACCGTTCAGCACCATGGTCAGGTCGACCTTGCCGTACATCACCTGGGTCAGGATCAGGGCAGCGACTGCGCCGGCGGCGGCGGCCATGTTGGTGTTGGCGAAGATGCGGCTGATGTCAGCCATGTCGCCGATCGTGCCCATGGCCAGCTGCGAGCCGCCATTGAAGCCGAACCAGCCCAGCCACAGGATGAACGTACCCAGGGTGGCAAGCGCCAGGTTCGAGCCGGGGATCGGAACGACCTTGCCGTCCTTGCTGTACTTGCCGATCCGGGGGCCCAGCACGATGGCACCGGCCAGCGCGGCAAAGCCACCTGCGGCATGCACCAGGGTCGAGCCCGCGAAATCGCTGAAGCCCATTTCGGACAGCCAGCCGCCGCCCCACTGCCACGAGGCTTCGATCGGGTAGATGACACCGGTCAGGACGATCACGAAGATGAAGAAGGGCCACAGCTTGACCCGCTCGGCCATGGTGCCCGACACGATCGAGGCGGTGGTGGCGCAGAACATCAGCTGGAAGAAGAAGTCCGAACCGACCGACGCATAGGACAGATCGGTTTCGACGCCATCAAGGCCGACCGGTTCCAGCGAGGTGGGCGAGAAGGCGCCCAGAATGTTGGTGATGGTCCAGCCGTCGCCCGGATACATCAGGTTGAAGCCAACCAGCCAGTACATGATGGCGGCAAAGGAAAACAGGCCGATGTTCTTGACCAGCTGCATGGCCACGTTCTTGGAGCGCACCAGACCGGCCTCGAGCATGGCAAAGCCCGCGGCCATCCAGAACACCAGGAAGCCGCCCATCAGGAACAGCAGCGAGGTCAGGATGTATTGCGTATGCTGCGCGGTTTCGCCGGTTGCGGCGGCCTCCTGCGCCAGGCCCATCTGCGGCAGCGCGACGATCGCGGCGGCAGGGATGAGGGATTTCATCAGGTTCATGTTCAGTCCTCGAATGATTGTCGGTCGCGGCGCCTTACAGCGCCTCCTCGTTGAGTTCCCCGGTCCGCACGCGCAGGGCCTGCTCGACATCGAGGACAAAGATCTTGCCGTCGCCGATCTTGCCGGTCTTGGCGGTTTTGGTGATGGTTTCGACGATCTGGTCGGTCATCGCGGCGGGCACCACGATTTCCAGCTTGATCTTGGGCACGAAGTTCACCGCGTATTCGGCGCCCCGATAGATTTCGGTGTGACCGGATTGCGAGCCGAAGCCCTTGATCTCGGTCACCATCATGCCGCGCACGCCCGCCTCGGTCAGTGCCTCGCGCACCTCCTCGAGCTTGAACGGCTTGATTGTCGCAATGATCAGTTTCACGTCTTTCCCCTCTTCTGTTCCGGTGGGTCCGGCTTTGCACCTGCAGAAAAAGAGCCCGACATGGCCGCTCAAGGAACGATTTCGGCAAAAAGACGCTGGGGAAGAGGGGCAAAGTTGCACATTTTTTGCACAAAAGCGGCAAAGTGATTAAAAAATACGCAAGTGTGAGAGGGAAATTCGCGCTATTTCACACCTCTACATGGGCGCGACAGCGCGGTATGGTGCCACAAAAGCAAAAACGGGCAGAGTTTGAGCATGACTGAGTCCAAGCGTCGAAAACCGCTGGTGGCGGACAAACGGTATCCGTCCGGAGGCCGCAAGACCTCGTCTGCCAAGCGGACGGCGAAACCGGCGGGCAAGAAGGCGACGGCGCGCAAGACCACGACCCGAAAGACCAGCCGCAAGCCCCGGCGCAAGCGTTCGGGAGGCGGGCAGGGCGGCTTCTTTCGCCGGCTGTTCCGCTGGATATGGCACCTGATCTGGGGGCTGACCTGGCGGGTGGGTGCGATAGCCGCTCTGCTGCTGGCGCTTGCCGTTGGGGTTGTGTACTCCACCCTGCCCGAGGTCGATGCGCTGCTGGACGGGCGCGCGCGCGGGTCGGTCACCCTGCTGGATCGGGACGGCAAGGTCTTTGCATGGCGGGGTGATCAGTTCGGCGGCGTTATCACCACCGACACCGTGTCGCCGCATCTGAAGAATGCGGTAGTCGCGACCGAGGACAAGCGATTTTATCGTCACTTCGGCGTAAGCCCGCGCGGCATTGCCAGTGCGGTGAAGATCAACCTGTCCGAGGGGCGTGGCCCACTGTCGGGGCATGGCGGTTCGACCATCACCCAGCAAACGGCCAAGCTGCTGTGTCTGGGCGTGCCGTACGATCCGACCGAGTGGGAATCGGAAGCGGCGTACGAGGCTGACTGTCGTCAGGGCTCGCTGTGGCGCAAGGCCAAGGAAGCGATCTACGCGATGGCGATGGAGGCCAAATACTCCAAGGACGAGATCCTGACCATCTATCTGAACCGGGCGTTTCTGGGGGCCGGGGCCCGCGGGTTCGAAGCGGCCAGCCAGCGCTATTTCGGCAAGTCCGCAGCCGAGGTGGACCCGGCCGAGGCGGCGATGCTGGCGGGGCTGCTGGTTGCGCCCACGCGCTATGCACCCACCAACAACCTGCAACGCTCGCAGGACCGGGCCAAGGTGGTCATCAGCCTGATGGAGGATCAGGGTTACCTGACCACGTCACAGGCAACTGCGGCCCGCAACAACCCGGCCGAGCTGTCCGAGGCCGCCGCCGCCCGCGCCGGGGGCTATTTTGCCGACTGGGTCATGGCCAGCGGCCCCGAGTTCTTTACCCGCAACACCACCGAGGACGTGGTTATCAAGACCACGCTGGACCAGCGGATCCAGCAGGCGGCCGAGGCGGCGCTGAAACAGGTGTTCGACGAAAAGGTCAGCGAAGGCTCGAAAGCGCAGGCCGCGATCGTGGTGATGTCGGCCGATGGTGCGGTCCGGGCCATGGTGGGCGGACGCAAGACCAAGGTGTCGGGCGCGTTCAACCGCGCGACGCAGGCGCTGCGCCAGACCGGGTCTTCGTTCAAGCCCTTCGTCTATGCCACCGCTCTGGAACTGGGCTATTCGCCATTGGCCACGGTGGTGGACGAACCCTATTGCATCGACATCCCGGGGTCCGGCCAGTGGTGCCCCAAGAACTATACCAACAAGTTCTACGGCCGCGTGACCCTGGCGGATGCGCTCAAGAGCTCGCTGAACATCCCAGCCGTCAAGGTGGCCGAGGTTGCCGGGCTGGACAATGTGCGCACGGTGGCCAGCGGGTTCGGCATCGAAAGCGATCTGGCGGCGGGTCCTGCGCTGGCGCTGGGCGCGTCGGAAAGCACGCTGATCGAAATGACTGGCGCCTATGCCGGTATCCTGAATGGTGGCTCGTCCGTGGAGCCGTACGGCCTGACCGAGTTGAAACTGCTGGGTGATGATGCCCCGATGATGGTGACAACGACCGGGATTGGCGAGCGAGTGATCCGAGACGAAGCTGCCAAGCAACTGACCTGGATGATGGAACGCGTGGTATCCGAGGGAACTGGACAACGCGCCAAGTTGCCGGGATGGCAGGTTGCAGGCAAAACAGGCACGACCCAGGCCGCCCGGGATGCGTGGTTCATCGGCTTTACCGCGGACTATGTGGCCGGTGTCTGGATGGGCTATGACGACAACACACCGTTGTCGGGCGTGACCGGCGGTGGGCTGCCAGCCGAGATTTGGAAGGAAACCATGGTGCGGGTCACCGAAGGTATGACTCCGACCCCTCTGCCGATGCTGGCTCCGGCCGCTCCGGTCCAGACGACTCAGCAATCCCAGCCACGCCGCAGGCAGCAGGGTGGCTTTGCCAAGGCCGTCGACAGTCTTTTGAAGGATCTCTTTGGCGGCAATTAGACCGCAAATGATCATACGGGCGGCGCTGGGCGCCGCCCGGATCAGTCGTTACAGGCTTTCGTCCAGCGCGGCGACGATCGCATCGCCCATTTCGCTGGTCGAAACCGGCTGAACGCCTTCTTCGGCCAGCAGATCAGCCGTGCGGACACCATCGGCCAGAACCTTTTCGACCGCGGCTTCCAGGCGATCGGCCTCGGCGCCTTGGTCAAAGCTGTAGCGCAGCGCCATTGCAAAGCTGAGGATACAGGCGATCGGGTTGGCCTTGCCCTGGCCGGCGATGTCGGGGGCCGAGCCGTGGACGGGCTCGTACAGCGCCTTGGGCCGGCCATTGGCCATCGGTGCGCCCAGCGAAGCCGAGGGCAGCATGCCCAGCGATCCGGTCAGCATTGCAGCGCAATCAGACAGGATGTCGCCGAACAGGTTGTCGGTCAGGATTACGTCGAACTGCTTGGGTGCGCGCACCAGCTGCATGGCGCCATTGTCGGCATACATATGGCTCAGCTCGACCTCGGGATAGTCCTTGCCGACTCGGGTCACCACCTCGCGCCACAGGATGCCCGATTCCATCACGTTGGCCTTCTCCATCGAGCACAGCTTCTTGTTGCGGCGCATCGCCAGTTCAAAGGCCGAGCGCGCGGCGCGTTCGATCTCGGATTCGGTGTAGCGCTGGGTGTTGATGCCCACGCGCTCGTTGCCTTCCTCGAAGATGCCGCGCGGCTCGCCGAAATAGACGCCCGAGGTCAGTTCGCGCACGATCATGATATCGAGGCCGGCGACCACGTCCTTTTTCAGCGACGAGAAATCGGCCAGCGCGTCAAAGCACTGGGCCGGGCGCAGGTTGGAATACAGGTCCATTTCCTTGCGCAGGCGCAGCAGGCCGCGCTCGGGCTTCACGCTGAAATCCAGATCGTCGTATTTCGGACCGCCCACGGCGCCCAGCAGAACCGCGTCGACCTCTTGCGCCTTGGCCATCGTCTCGTCCGACAGAGGCTTGCCGTGCACGTCATAGGCGGCACCGCCGACCAGATCCTCGCTCACGTCGAATTCAAGGCCGCGCTTGGCGCCGAACCAGCCGATGATCTTGCGCACTTCGGCCATGACTTCGGGGCCAATTCCGTCTCCGGGCAGGATGAGGAGCGAGGGGTTGGACATGAACGGTCTCCTTGCGTTTTTCAGGATCGGGCCTAGCGTTTGCGGTGCATCTGGTCAATGAGGCGATCTGGTCAAAATGCGCGGATTCTGGGCCGTACGGCGCGAAAAACGCCGCTGAACATGCGCCTGGCACCCGATCTGGGTTACAAGCTGGCTTTCAGTCCTTCTGCCAGCAGGTCCCAGACCCGGCGAATACGCGGTGTCTGCCGCATGGCCTGCGGCGCAGCCAGCCAGACCGGCAGGACCGGGATGTCCACACCCAACGGCAGAATTTCGACCGCAGGATCAGCCTCGGCCACTTGAACCTGGCTGAAACCGATGCCGCAACCCGCACGGATCAACTCCCAATAGGCGCTTTGAAGGTCGCAACGGGTGGCAAAGTTTTCCTTGCTGGCAGGCCAACCCTTGGCCTGCATCTTCGCGATGATCAGGTCGTTGGAGTCGAATCCCACCAGGTCATGCTGAAACAACTCTTCGGGGGTGGTTGGACGACCGACGCGATCCAGATACGACCGGGCTGCGCAGAAACACAACGGTACGTCGCCCAAATGCCGGGTGACGATATCGACCTGCTCGGGGCGGTACATGCGAACTGCGATATCAGCTTCGCGGAACAACAGGTTCTCGCTGATGTCGGTGGCGACCAGTTCCAGCTGGATCGAAGGTTCTTGTCTGCGGATGTCCGCGAGAATGGACGGCAGGATATGGTGTGATGCGAAGACCGATGCCGTGATGCGAACCGTCCCGCCCAGCTGTTGCGACTGTCCGGCGGCGGCCAGGCTCAGCTGACGCATGGCCGCGTGCATCTGTTGCGCCATCGGCAGCAATTGCTGGCCGGCGGCGCTGAGCTTCAGGCCTCGCGCATGGCGATCGAACAGCGACACGCCCAAATCCGTCTCGAGCGCCTGCACCTGGCGACCAAGCGTCGGTTGACTGCGCCCCAGTTCCCGCGCGGCCGCCGACAACGATCCCGTTTCCGCAACTGCCAGAAAGCTCTGCACCAAAGACCAATCAGAAAGAGCCAAGGTTTTATCCATGCGCAGATGAATACATGCTCTGCGTTTTTCGGCAATTCCCAAAGGTGCATGAATGGATATCTTTTGTTCAACCGCCAGGGCTGACAGGAGGTTGCGATGACGGGAAAGGTGCTGATCCTGGGATCTTCGGGGCGTTTTGGCCGCAATGCCGCAGACGCGTTTCAAGCGGCCGGATGGACGGTGCGGGGATTTGACCGCGCGAGGGATGATCTGTCCACCGCCGCCAGAGGCACGGATGTCATCGTGAATGGCTGGAACCCGCCATACACCGAGTGGGCGCGGCAGGTGCCGGAGTTGCATGCTCAGGTCATCGGTGCGGCACAGGCAACCGGGGCGACCGTGATCGTGCCCGGGAACGTCTATGTTTTCGGGGCCGATACGCCCGGGCCGTGGGCGGCAGATACGCCGCATCTTGCAACCAACCCTCTGGGCCAGATTCGGATCCGGATGGAGGAGGCCTATCGGTCGTCGGGCGTGCGCATTGTGATACTGCGCGCCGGGGATTTCCTCGACACGCAAGCCTCTGGCAATTGGTTCGACCAGATCATGATCAAGCCGCTGGCCAAGGGGCGTTTCGTCTATCCCGGTGACCCTGACATTGCCCATGCCTGGGCCTACCTGCCGGATCTGGCCCGCGCTGCGGTTCTGTTGGCCGAGATGCGGCATGACTTGCCGCGCTATTGCGACATTCCTTTTGCCGGATACACGTTGACCGGCCGCCAATTGGCACAGGCCTTGTCGGAAGTGACCGGGGCTCCGGTGCGCTTGAAGCAGATGAACTGGTGGCCAATTGTTCTGGCCCAGCCGTTCTGGAAACTGGCCCCGCATCTGCTTGAGATGCGCTATCTGTGGGACACGCCGCACCGCTTGGATGGCTCGTTCTTCGACTCGTTGATCAGCGATTTCGCATCCACGCCGCTGCACGAGGCTTTGAAAACCGCTGTGTCTGACCTGTCGTATGATGGCCCGGGAACCACAGACGTGGATCGAGTTCAGGGCCTGTCATAGGCCCGGCCGCATGTCAGGGTGTGACAGGTCAACCCAAATCAGACGATGTCGGCTGGCCTTGCGGGCCGCGGCAAGGGGCACACCTTTGGCGTCGGTCCAGTGGATGCCGGCGTCTTCAACCACCCAGTCGGCCGATGGCAGCAGATAGTCAACACGCCGTTCACCCACCGCTTTCCAGACCACAGTTACAGCCGAGCCTGCGCCATCCACGGGTTGCGGATCCTGCAGGCTGGGGTGCTGTAACAGATCGCGGATGGCTTTATTGCGCCCTTCGCCCAGGTTCGGGTCAAGATTGGCGTCACCGGCAATGATGAAACGACTTTTCGGGGCTGGACCCAGCCCGCCGTCAAGCAGCACCGACCACAGCCGGATCTCATCGCGATTGCGCAATCCGTTGCGATCCTCAGGCCCGTCAAAGACAGGAGGGGTGGCGTGAAAGGTCATCAGGTTCAGGCGGCCTTGAGGTGTCTCCACTGGCACGATCCAATGGGCGGTCGACGACAGGCGCTGAACAGCGTGGGCCTGTTCGGACGGGAAAGGCAACCCGCCACGGGTGGGTAGCGTCGCGCCGGGCAGGTCCTTCCACAGCAGTACCGAGAGGTCACGAACCTCATCCTTTGCGATTGGATAACGGGACAGCACGGCCAGCCCGCCATTCCCGGTGAAACGGCCCCATCCCTGGGCGTCCCCGGGTCCGCCCCGTTCTCCGTCCCCGTTCAGATCAAGCGACGTCATCAGCCCCGAGTTGGGCTGACCAGCGAAGAGATGCGGGTAATCCAGCCCTGCCGCGCGCAACCGATCAGCCAGAGCGGACAGGGCCAGGTTGTCATGGTCCCAGTCGATACCTTGCAGGGCCAGAACATCGGGGGCAGTGGCGGTCAGAACGTCAATCACGGCCTGCACCTGGGGATCATCACGCCGAAGATCACGCAACAGCAGGCCCGGACCTTTCCGGCCTAGCTCAGCATTGAAGCTGGCAACGCGCACTGGCTCTGCCTGCGCCGAAAACGGCAGCAACAGCAGAACAAGAATACGGATCATGCGGTTTGGGTCGTCTCGGCGGTCGAGTAGGCGCGGCGTTTTTCCACGATCAGCCCGGCAATGCGCAGGGTTGCCATCCCGCGCATGATCATGCTGGCCGGCAGGAAGGCCCACGCGCTCATGGTCCAGATCAGCGTCTGCGGATTGGACAACGATAGCGGATCAATGAAATCCGTGAGCAGCTTGATCAGGGCCGGAATCAGGAACGGCAGCAGAACGCCGACCGAGATGTTCAGTCGACCGTCGCGCTGCAGGCGAGTCACTACGTCTCCACCCTTGGTGGGGTCGAACAGGGGCAGGTTGGTCCAGACATTGAACGCCCCATTGCCAGTCGGCCATCCACGCAGTTTGACCGCGTAGGCGAAGCTGGCGATCGTAACCAAAGCGGCGACATAGGCGACACTTGCCGTTATGCGCACCAACTCGACCAGGGGTTGGCTCGCGTCAGCAGGCAGCATCAACACCACCAGGCGGACAGGCGAATAGGGGAAGTCGACGACATTCGCGACGGCCAGGCCGACCGAATACACGGTGCTGGTCAGTTCCGTCGGCGCATAGGCGTTCTTGCAGATCAAGGTCAGAAACGAGATCATCGACATCAGGCCGACAAAGCGCAGTCTGTTCACGGGCGGCGCATCGCGGAATTCGATAAAGCTGGGAAAGGCCGAGTTGTATTCGGCGAATGTCAGGATGAATGCCAAGATTGCCAGAAAGACAACGATCTCGGTCCCGTTGGACGTAGATGCGGGCAGATACAATGCGGGTGTCAGCACCAGAAGTGCCACCAACAATCCCCGTATCGCAGCCCCTGTTGTGCGAGCAATCACTATCCGAACCCTTTCCAAACCGGACCAGTCGATTCTTTGCCGACTTGGTTCCAACTTGATGCCCGCCAATCTCGATATTTGGCGGATGCCCCTTTAGCATCATCATTGGCGATAAGCGGCATTTCGCTCAAGCCGAGGTGCAGGAAACACGTGATTTCGGGCAAAAAGATGGCGAAACTGGTGCGGCTTTGCATCATTCACGTCGCAAATTCGACGTGTAATGGAAATGGTTCTCTACATGTTGTGGTTGCTTTGACTTTAACCCCAAGAATGCGAACGGAGCCGCCTTGGCGACCCCGTCAGGTTGAGTGTCCACAGGTTCATCCCCAGAATCACACCCAGGGGCGCGCCTGGCTGGCATGGGACTCGAACGAGTCGATGTGGTGATCTTTTTCCATTGTCAGGCCGATATCGTCCAGACCGTTCAGCAGGCAGTGCTTGCGGTGCGGGTCGATATCAAACTCGATCACGACGCCGTCCGAGGTGACGATCTGTTGATCTTCCAGGTGCACGGTCATGCGCGCATTCTCGCCCTTGTGGGCATCCTCCATCAGAATGACGTGGTGGTGTTCTTCGACCACGATGGGCAGGATGCCGTTCTTGAAGCAGTTGTTGAAAAAGATATCGGCGAAGCTGGTCGAGATGACCACCTTGATACCGAAATCCTTGATCGCCCAAGGCGCGTGTTCCCGAGATGAGCCGCATCCGAAGTTGTCGCCGGCCACCAGAATCTCGGCGTTGCGATAAGCGGGCTTGTTCAAGACGAACTCTTCGTTCTCGCGCCCGTCATCGTGATAGCGCATCTCGTCGAACAGCACGACGCCGAGGCCGGACCGTTTGATCGTTTTCAGGTGCACCTTGGGAATGATCATATCGGTGTCGATATTGATCAGGGGCATGGGGGCTGCCACACCGTGGACTTTTTCAAACTTTTCCATGTTCACACTCCTGCGGGAGAGGTCAGGCCCCATGCCCCGCGTTTCAAGCTTGTTGAGCTTCTGTAGTTTCGTCTTTGGGCGCGTTCTTGACGAAGAACGCCATGAAGACCAACCCGAACCCGTTGAACAGCATCTCGATGCCCAGCAGGATACCCAGAAGGCTCAGCAAAGCGGCAGGTTCGCTGCTTGCATAAGACCAGATGATGCCTGCCAGGATGATCGACAAGATGCCCGAGATCAGGGTTGGCCAGAAAAATGACGTGCCTCGCATCTGAAACGAGAGAATGATCCGTGCGATCCCGCCTGCCATGAACAGGATAAGCACGACTGTTGCCAGCGTCAGAGTGCCCGCCAGCGGATGGTCCAGAAACGACCAGCCCAGGAACAGCATGACCGCACCCATGATGAAGGCCAGGATCTTGTTGCCGGTTCCTTCGACGGTGAAACCGCCGACGACTTGCAGAACGCCGGATACCAGCAAAAGGACGCCGGTGACCACGGTAACTGCCACGGATGCCACGACCGGTGCGCCCAGCACGAATATGCCGAACACTATCGATAGAAGCCCCATCAGGAGCCATTTGACCCATTCACTCATTTCAGTCTCTCCCTCAAATATCTAGATATGAGGGGACCTTACATCAATTCGCGCACATCTGTCAGCTTTCCCGTGATTGCCGCTGCGGCAGCCATTGCGGGGCTCAGCAGATGGGTGCGTCCGCCGCGGCCCTGACGGCCCTCGAAATTGCGGTTCGAGGTGGCGGCGCAGCGTTCGCCCGGGGTCAGCTGGTCGGGGTTCATGGCCAGGCACATCGAGCAGCCCGCAAGACGCCATTCGAACCCGGCCTGCTTGAATATCTCGGCAATGCCTTCCTCTTCGGCCTGGGCGCGGACGAGGCCCGAGCCGGGCACGACCATGGCGCGGATGCCGTCCTTGATCTTTTTGCCCTTCAGGATCTCGGCGGCGGCGCGCAGATCCTCGATCCGGCCGTTGGTGCAGGAGCCGATGAAGACGGTGTCGATCTCGATGTCGCTCAGTTTCTGACCCGGCTGCAGACCCATGTATTCGATCGAGCGGCGCGCGGCCTCGACCTTGCCGCCCTCGAAATCCTCGGGGTTGGGCACGGTCGCGGTGATCGGCAGAACGTCTTCGGGGCTGGTGCCCCAAGTGACCACGGGGGCGATGTCCTCGCCACGGATGGTGACGACCTTGTCCCAATGGGCGTCGTCATCGGAATAGAGCGTCTTCCACCAGGCCAGGGCGGTCTCCCACTGCGCGCCCTTGGGGGCGTGCGGGCGGCCCTTGACGTATTCAAAGGTCTTTTCGTCCGGCGCGATCAGGCCGGCGCGGGCGCCGCCCTCGATGGCCATGTTGCAGACGGTCATGCGGCCTTCCATCGACAGGTCGCGGATCGCTTCGCCGCAATATTCGATGACATAGCCGGTACCGCCGGCGGTGCCGGTTTTGCCGATCACGGCCAGGGTGATGTCCTTGGCGGTCACGCCCGGCTGCAGCTTGCCGGTGATCTCGACCTTCATGTTCTTGGACTTCTTCTGGATCAGCGTCTGGGTGGCCAGAACATGCTCGACCTCGGAGGTGCCGATGCCGTGGGCCAGCGCGCCGAAAGCGCCGTGGGTGGCGGTGTGGCTGTCGCCGCAGACCACGGTCATGCCCGGCAGGGTCCAGCCCTGTTCGGGGCCGACGATGTGGACGATGCCCTGACGAATATCATTCACCGGGTAGTAGTGAATGCCGAATTCGCGGGCGTTCTTGTCCAGCGCTTCGACCTGGATGCGCGATTCGGGGTTTTCGATCCCGTTCACGCGGTCGGGCGTGGTGGGCACGTTGTGGTCCGGCACGGCGATGGTCTTTTCCGGCGCGCGCACCTTGCGGCCCGCCATGCGCAGGCCTTCGAACGCCTGCGGGCTGGTGACTTCGTGCACCAGGTGGCGGTCGATATAAAGCAGGCAGGTGCCATCGTCGGCTTCGTGCACGACATGGGCATCCCAGATCTTGTCATAGAGTGTTTTGGGGGACATCGGTCCTCTCCCGTCTGTATTGAGAAATGCTGGCGAGTGGCTGGGCGCCGATTATAGGCGGGCCAGAACCGTGCGGGCGGCCCCGAAGAACCGTTCACGCAGGCGCGCGCGGTCTTGCAGGTTCGGAGCAGGGGCCTGATGGAATCTCATGCGATCCAGATATATCGCGCCCCCTCGTCAATCAAGGCTCAATCCGCGTCCCTGGACAGGTCGGTGGGCCTTGCAAGCCGCCACATTGCTGTTCAATCTGGCGGCAGGAGACCCGCATGGACAATGATTTGATCCCAAGTTCGATTTCAGAGCTGTTCGACAACATGGCCGAGGCCTTTCTGTTGCAGCTTGGGAACCTGGTCGAGCTGATCGTGACTCCGGGGTGGAGGCAGTATCAGATCGCCATCATCCTGGGGCTGGTGGCGCTGTCCTTCCTTTTGACTCTGCTGACAAAAAGCCGGTGGGAAGCCTGGGCGCGGGCACGCAGTGGATGGCCAAAATGGCGGTTGCGGGTTCTGGTTCAGCTGATGCAGCGGATGACGCTGGTCTACTTCGTCGTGCTGGCTTGGGGCGTTTATCTGGTGATGCAGCAGGTCACCTGGCCATCGCGGAGTTACATCATCGGTGTTCTGGCAACGCTGGCAACCGCGTGGCTGGCGATCGCGCTGATTTCGCGACTGGTCCGCAACCGGACGATTCGGCGCATCTTCCGCTGGTCGATGTGGATCTACGCCACGCTGGTCGCGCTGAGTCTGACCGATGACGTCGCCGAGTTCCTCGACGGCGTGGCGATTTCGATCGGCAGCCTTCACATCTCGGCATTGGGGATCCTCAAGGCCATTCTGCTGATCGGCACGTTGTTGGTGCTGGCGCGGCTTGGCACCCGGGCGGCTGAACGCGGGCTGAAAAGCAATGACGACATCTCGCCCTCGATGCAGGTGCTGCTGGCCAAGGGTATCCAGGTCGCGTTTTACGGGCTGGTCTTTCTGATCGGGATCCGGACGCTGGGATTCGACCTGACCGGGATCGCGCTGTTGTCCGGTGCTGTCGGCGTGGGCATCGGCTTCGGCCTGCAGAAGGTTGTGTCGAACCTGATCTCGGGAATCATCATCCTGATGGACCGGTCGATCAAGCCGGGCGACGTGATCTCGCTGGGCGATACGTTCGGTTGGATCAACGCGCTGGGCGCCCGCTACGTCTCGGTCGTTACCCGCGACGGGCGCGAATACCTGATCCCGAACGAGGATCTGATTACCGGGCAGGTGGTGAACTGGTCGCATTCCGACGAATTCGTCCGCCTCGATCTGACCTTCGGCACCAGCTACGGCGACGACCCGCACAAGGTGCGCGAAACCGCCGTCCGCACGGTGAAAACGGTCAAACGCGTGCTGAGCGGCGGCAAGCACGAACCGGTTTGCCACATCACCGGGTTTGGCGACAGCAGCGTCGATTACGTGCTGCGGTTCTGGATCCGGGACCCGACGGCCGGCCTGACCAACATCCGCGGCAATGTCTATCTGGCGCTGTGGGATGCATTCCAGGCCGAGGGCATTTCGATTCCCTTCCCGCAGCGCGAAGTGCGCCTGCTGGGGCAGGGCGCCACCGACACCTCTGTGCCACATCTGGACACGGATTGATCAACCCCGTGCCATCAACGGTTGCCGTTCATTGAAATGTTGCAATTGCCTTGCTACCTTAATAGTACCCCGGCGCCGGGGTTACGCGGCGCTTTAGCAAGGAGGACCATGTCCTGTCTCTACACACACAGGCGGGTTTGCCCGCCGATGAAGGTGCCGCTGTGATGGCCCGCTCTCAGTCAATCAGCGACAAGCTGCTTGAACGCATCCTTTCCTCACTTTCCGATGACAAGGCCGAAGATGTTGTGCAGATCAACCTGCAGGGCAAGTCTTCGGTGGCCGACTACATGGTCATCGCTTCGGGCCGGTCGACGCGTCAGGTGTCGGCGATGGCGGAAAAGCTGACGGATCGCATCAAGCAGGAATTCGGTTTCACCTCGAAGGTTGAAGGCAAGGATGCCGGCGACTGGGTGCTTATCGATACGGGCGACGTGATCGTCCATATCTTCCGCCCCGAAGTGCGCGAATTCTACCAGCTGGAAAAGATGTGGCTGCCTCAGGGCGGCAGCGCCTCGGCCAACTGAGGCGCCATCCCGGCCCGTATTGAAGGGCCGGCGGCGAGAGCGACATGCGTATCAGCATTTGTGCGGTCGGGCGATTGCGTGCCGGACCGGAGAAGACCCTGCTTGACGACTATCTGACCCGTTTCGACCGGACCGGCCGCGGCCTGGGCTTGGGGCCTGCGCGCGTGATCGAGGTCGAAGATAAGAAGAACGCCGGTATTGGCGCCGAGGCCAGCTTGCTGCGCAAGGCGCTGCCCGGCGGGGCGGTGATCTGCACATTGGACGAGCGGGGAAAGGTGACGTCGTCACCCGATTTCGCGCAGAAACTGGCCGGGTGGCGTGACATGGGCCGGCAGGATCTGGCCTTTGTCATCGGCGGCGCCGACGGGATCGACCCGGCGCTGCGGGCTGAGGCTGATTTTTCGATTTCTTTCGGCGCGATGGTCTGGCCGCATATGCTGGTCCGGGTGATGCTGTCCGAACAACTCTATCGTGCCGCGACGATCCTGTCGGGCGGCCCGTACCATCGGGCCTGACCGCCGTGGCCCGTCTGCTGATCGTCTACCATTCCCGCACCGGCGGCAGCCGGCAGATGGCCGAGGCGGCCGCACGGGCGGCCGGCGCCGAGGCCGAGGTCAGCCTGAAACCCGCCGACCAGGCGGGACCCGACGATCTGCTCGCGGCCGACGGATACATCTTTTGCGCGCCCGAGAACCTGGCGGCGCTGTCAGGCGTCATGAAGGATTTCTTCGACCGATGCTACTATCCGGTTCTGGGCCGGATCGAGGGGCGGCCCTATGCGCAGATGATTTGCGCTGGGTCCGACGGTCAGAACGCTGCGCGGCAACTGGCACGCATCGCCACCGGTTGGCGTTTGAAAGAGGTGCAGCCGCCCCTCATCGTCTGCACCCATGCCCAGACGCCCGTGGCGATATTGGCGGAAAAGACTATCCCCGAGGATGAACTGGTCAAATGCCGCGAGGTCGGCGCCGCGCTGGGCGCCGGGTTGTCGCTGGGCGTGTTCTGACGATCAGTCCAGAGCCACAAGCGTGGTGTCCGCGTTCCAACCATCGACACTGCACCGGGCCTGCACCTGAACCTGACTCGCGCCTTCGGGGATCGCGACCCCGCCCAGCGATCGGGTAAAGGGCTGCTCGGTCTCGTGCGGGTGATGCAGCACCCGCATCCCCAGTTCGGTTCCGTCCATCGCCAGAACACGCCAGCCATCGGCATAGTGGTCCCACCCGGTATCGGGATGGCGGATGGTCACGTCGAATCGCCAGGTCTCGCCCGTGCGCGTCGCGGTGACATTTTCGACCGTCGGCGGGTCGGCGAGGGCCGGGGCGGCCAGAAGCAGGCAGGGGATCAGGTGTCGCATTTCGCCAGTCTATGATCTGATCGGGCGGGGCGGGATCACGTCTGCGTGTCCGGCGGCAGGCTCAGCAGGATCGCGCGGGAATGCGAGGCAAACTCGCGTCGGTACAGCACTCCCAGCGTCAGAAGCGTGCCGATGATCAGCGCGATCGGGCCCAGGATCCAGGCCAGCGACGCCAGCGCGAAATAGGTGGAGCGCAGGGCACGGTTGAAGCTGCGCGCGGCGGTCACGCAGATCTCGGCCGCCTGCGCCGCGCGGGGATAGGCCTGCGGATCCTCGGGCTCGTTGGGCACCGCCGCCATCAGCACCGCGCAGTAGCCGAACAACCGGTGCGCCCAGACGTATTTCAGAAAGGCATTCGACAGAAACAGCAGCACGATCAGGATCTTGACCTCCCACACCATGGCCGGCGCGCTGCCGATGGCCAGATCCTTGGCGACGCCCGACAGCCGCTCGGTATTGCCCAGAAGGGCCAAACCGCCCCCGATGGCGATCATCGTGGTCGAGGCAAAGAACGTGCTGCCCTGACGCATCGTGCCCACGACCTGGGCGTCGAACATGCGGGGCTGGCGGGTCACCATTTCGCGCATCCAGCAGCGGCGGAATTCGTCCATCATTACCGCGACCGAGCGCTTGCCCGGCGCGGGGTTCTCGATCCGCCATCCGATCCATTGCCAGGCGATCAGCAATAGCAGGACGGCGGCGTAGTCCAGGGGTGAAAACAGCAGGGCGCGTTCGGTCAGTGTCATGGCGCGACAGTACGTCCGAGGAAGGCAACTTGCCAGATGCAGAAATTGGTAATATTATTTTACCAAATCGGAGGACCCGCCATGGACATGCCACAGCCCAACCCCGACGTTCTGGCCCGCAAGGCCAACGTGCTTGCCCGTCTGCGGCAGGTCCTGCCCGAAGATGCCATCATTGCCGACCCGGCCGAAACCCGCGCCTATGAATGCGACGCCCTGACCGCCTACAAATGCGCGCCGATGATCGCGGTTCTGCCGTCCTCGACGCAGGAGGTCTCGGACATTCTGCGCATCTGCCATGACGAAGGCGTGCCGGTCGTGCCGCGCGGGGCCGGGACCTCGCTGGCCGGTGGGGCGCTGCCTACGGCCGATTGCGTGATCCTGGGCGTGGCCCGCATGAACGAGGTGCTTGAGGTCGACTATGACAACCGCTTCATCCGCGTGCAGACCGGCCGCACCAATCTGAGCGTCACCGGCGCGGTCGAGGAGCAGGATTTCTTCTATGCGCCCGATCCGTCGTCGCAGCTGGCCTGCGCCATCGCGGGCAATATCGCGATGAACTCGGGCGGGGCGCATTGCCTGAAATACGGCGTGACTACCAACAACCTGCTGGGCGTGACCATGGTGCTGATGGATGGCCGCGTGGTCGAGATCGGCGGCGCGCATCTGGATTCCGGCGGGCTGGACCTGCTGGGAGTGATCTGCGGCTCGGAAGGTCAGCTGGGGGTCGTCACCGAGGCGACGCTGCGCATCCTCCGCAAGCCCGAGGGCGCGCGCCCGGTCCTGATGGGCTTTGATGACAATGCGGTGGCGGGCGAATGCGTTTCGGACATCATCAAGTCGGGCATCCTGCCCGTGGCGATCGAGTTCATGGACCGGCTGTGCATCGAGGCCTGCGAGAATTTTGCCCATGCCGGCTATCCGAATTGCGAGGCGCTGCTGATCGTCGAGGTCGAGGGCTCGGACGCCGAGATCGAAAGCCAGCTGGCCAAAATCGTCGAAATCGCCAAACGCCACAACCCGGTCGAGCTGCGCGAAAGCCAGTCGGCCGAGGAAAGCGCCCGCATCTGGCTGGGCCGGAAGTCGGCTTTTGGCGCGATGGGGCAGATCAACGACTATATGTGCCTGGACGGAACGATCCCGGTGTCGGCGCTGCCGGACGTGCTGCGCCGCATCGGCGAACTGAGCAAAGAGTTTGGCCTGCCCGTGGGCAACGTGTTCCATGCCGGCGACGGCAACATGCACCCGCTGATCCTGTTCGATGCGAACAAGCCCGGCGATCTGGAAAAATGCGAGGCCTTCGGGGCCGAGATCCTGAAACTGTGCGTCGATGCCGGCGGCTGCCTGACCGGTGAGCATGGGGTGGGCATCGAAAAGCGTGACCTGATGCATCATCAATACGCGCCGCAGGACCTTGAGGCGCAGATGGCCGTCAAGGACGTGTTCGACCCGAAATGGCTGCTGAACCCCGCCAAGGTGTTCCCGCTGGATGCCAGTGCACCCCGCCGCACCCCGAAGATGGCGGCGGAATGAATTCCCAAGACAGAACGGACCCCGCAATGAGACCTGAATCAGAGTCTGAACTGGCCGAAATCGTGGCCGGGCTGAACGGCCCGGTGCGGATCAAGGGCGGGGGAACCCGTGGCGTGGACGGCCCCGACCAGGTGCTGAGCACCGAGGGGCTGCGCGGGATCACCCTGTACGAGCCGGGGGCGCTGACGCTTGTGGCGCAGGCCGGAACGCCGCTGGCCGAGATCGAGGCCGCGTTGGAGGCCGAAGGTCAGCAGCTGGCTTTCGAGCCGATGGACCATCGCGCCTTGCTGGGTTCTTCGGGCGCGCCCACGATCGGCGGTGTCGTGGCCGCCAACGTCTCGGGGCCGCGCCGGATCCAGGCCGGGGCCTGCCGCGATTTCCTGCTGGGCGTGCGCATTGTTGACGGGCAGGGGCAGGTCATCAAGAATGGCGGCCGGGTGATGAAGAACGTCACCGGCTATGATCTGGTCAAGCTGATGGCCGGATCCTGGGGCACGCTGGGCGTGCTGACCGAGGTGTCGCTGAAGGTGCTGCCCAAACCCGAGGCCAGCGCGACGCTGGCCGTACCCGCCAAGGACGTCGCGACTGCGGTTCGCATCCTGTCCGAGGCGCTGAAATCACCCTTTGAGGTCACCGGCGCAGCCTATGATCCGCAGCAGCAGCGCGCCTTGATCCGGATCGAGGGGTTTGCGGAGTCGGTCTCGTATCGCACCGGGCGCCTGCAGGAGTTGCTGGGCCAGTTCGGCGCGGTTGATCCGGTCGAGCCGTCGGACGCCCTGTGGCAGACGATCCGCGATGCGGCCGATTTCGCCGACACGCCCGGCGATGTCTGGCGGATTTCGGTGAAACCCGGCGACGCGCCCGAAATCGCCGCGCGGGCCGAGGCTGATCGGACCCTGTTTGACTGGGGCGGGGGGCTGATCTGGGCGCTGGTGCCCGCAGGCACCGACCTGCGCGCGCGCATTGGCGCGTTTTCCGGCCACGCCACGCTGGTGCGGGCCGGGGCCGATACCCTTGCCCGGCTGGGCCGGTTCCAGCCGGAACCGCAGGGCATTGCGGCTCTGACACAGGGGATTCGACAGAAATTCGACCCGCGCGGCGTGTTCAACCCCGGGCTGATGGGATAGGGCGATGCAGACCACATTCACCGAAGACCAGTTGAAAGACCCCGGCACCCGTCGCGCAAACGAGATTTTGCGCAACTGCGTGCATTGTGGGTTCTGCACCGCCACCTGCCCGACCTATCAGGTGTTGGGCGACGAATTGGACAGCCCCCGCGGGCGCATCTACCTGATCAAGGACATGCTGGAAAACGAGCGTGTTCCGGATGAAAAGACCGTCAAGCATATCGACCGCTGCCTGTCCTGCCTGGCCTGCATGACGACCTGCCCGTCGGGCGTGCATTACATGCATCTGGTCGATCACGCGCGTGAATATATCGAAAACCGCTACAAGCGTCCCTTCTCGGACCGGGCGCTGCGGTGGGTTCTGGCGCGGATTCTGCCCTATCCGATGCGGTTCCGCTGGGCGCTGATCGGGGCCAAGCTGGGGCGGCCGTTCCGCTTTCTGATGCCCGACGCGCGCCTGAAGGCGATGCTGGACATGGCGCCGAAACACATCCCGCCGGTCAGCCGCAATGACGACCCCCAAAGCTTTGCGCCCAAGGGGCAGGCGATCAAACGCGTGGCTCTGATGACGGGCTGTGCGCAAAAGGCGCTGAACACCGACATCAACGATGCCACGATCCGCCTGCTGACCCGGCTGGGCTGCGAGGTCGTCGTGGCCGAGGGCGCCGGCTGCTGCGGAGCGTTGACCCATCACATGGGCAAGACCCACGAAAGCCATGCCACCGCCGCCGCCAATATCCGTGCCTGGACGCGCGAGATGGACGGCAAGGGATTGGATGCGATCGTCATCAACACCTCGGGCTGCGGCACCACCGTCAAGGATTATGGGCACATGTTCCGCAACGACCCGCTGGCCGAGGACGCGGCGCGGGTGTCGGGCATTGCCATGGATGTCAGCGAATTCCTGATGCAGCTGGACTTGCCGCAGGGCGACGACAAGGCGCTGACGGTGGCCTATCACGCGGCCTGCTCGCTGCAACACGGGCAGCAGATCAAGACCTATCCCAAGGACCTGCTGAAAAAGGCGGGGTTCACGGTGGTCGAACCCGCCGACAGCCACCTGTGCTGCGGTAGCGCGGGCACCTACAACCTGATGCAGCCCGAGATCTCGGCCAAGCTGAAACAGCGCAAGGTGCGCACGCTTGAGGCCAAGAACCCCGATCTGATCGCGGCCGGGAATATCGGCTGCATGATGCAGATCGGGTCGGGTACCCAACTGCCCATCGTGCATACGGTCGAGCTGTTGGATTGGGTCACGGGCGGGCCTCGGCCCCCTGCGCTGGATCGGGCCGGACAGCCTGCGGATATGGTGCCGATCCTGCGGTGATCGGGCCTGATGCGCCGACGCATCAGTCTGGTGCGGATTAGGCGCGGTCCGGCTCTGCCCTATTTTCGCCAAACGCCACGCGTATGTAGATTGGCCGATACCTCATGCCGGAGAACCGCGTGCGCACATGGATCAGAGCGATAGCGTTATGTGTTCTGCCATTGGCAGCCACGGCGCAGGATACTGGGCTACAAAGCCTTGAAACCTCGGATTCCGGGCGCGAATGGATGGCGGTCGGACGGCTGAACATCGACGGCACCGGCTTCTGCACTGGTGCGCTGATCTCTCCCACGCTTGTTCTGACCGCAGCGCATTGTCTGTTCGACCAAGCGACCCGCCAACGAATTGATCCGGGCCAAATCGAGTTTCTGGCGGGGTGGCGACACGGCCGCGCATCGGCCTATCGCACGGCGCGCCAGGCGGTCATTCATCCGGAGTACGAGTATGACCGCGCCGCATCCGTCAGCCGCGTGCGCCACGACGTCGCGCTGATCGAGTTGTGGCAGCCGATCCGAAATACGACCGTGATCCCGTTTGAAACCGGCTACCGGCCAACGCGTGGCGAGGATGTCGGTGTGGTTTCGTACGCCCACAACCGCGCAGAAGCCCCTTCGCTGCAACAGGTCTGCTCGGTCATGGCGCAGCAATCGGGGGTGCTGGTCATGTCCTGTGACGTGGATTTGGGTGCGTCCGGCGCGCCGATCTTCTCGTTCTCAGGGGATCACCCCCGGATCGTATCGGTCGTGTCCGCGAAGGCCGAATTGGAAGGCCGGCGGGTATCGTTGGGAACAGCGCTGGAAGAGTCGCTGGAGGTGCTGCGCACCGAGCTGTCCGCAGGGAATGGATTTGGCGCGTCCGGCAAGACGCTCGAGCCGGGAAAGAACGTCGGCGCAAGGTTTGTCCGGCCATGATCCGCCGTATCGTGACAGCGGCCCTGATTTTGGCCGGGATTGCTGCGTCGGCGATGGCCCAGGACAGTGGCAAGCGCCGGCTGACCGATCGGGACGACCTGTATGGTTGGGAGGCGATCGGGCGGCTGGACATCGGAGACCGCTCGTTCTGCACGGGTACGCTGATCGCGCAGGATCTTGTTCTGACCGCAGCCCATTGTGCGACGGACAAGGCCACCGGCCGGACCTATGCACCCGGCGAAGTGACCTTTCGCGCAGGTCTGAGCGATGGACATGCGCTTGCCGAAGGCACGGTCGTGCAGATCGCCGTCCTTCCCGACTATGATCCCCGGGTTGGCCTGTCACCCGAGATGGTCCGGGTCGATGTCGCACTGATGCGACTGGATCAATCGATCCCGTATACCGTCGCCAACCCATTTGCGTTGCACAGTGGCCGGGTCGCCGGGGATGAGATCAGCATCGCTTCGTACGGGCGCGGCCGATCCGAGGCAATCACGCGCCAGCGGTCCTGCCGGATTCTGGAGCGGCGCCAAGGTCTGATTACCTTCAATTGCGATGTCACGTTCGGATCCTCCGGTTCGGCCATTCTGGCCCGCAACGGGCCGCGTTGGCAGATCCTGTCGGTGGTATCGGCGGTTGGTACCGACGGCCGTCGCAAGGTCGGGTTCGGCATGGAACTTGAGGGGATCGTCTCGGACCTCAAGGCGATCATGCGGCGGGATGCGCCGCAGCCAAAGGCCAAGATCCGGCGGCTGCAAGTAGGCTCGGGCAAGTCCAGCTCGGGCGCGAAATTCATCAGCTCCGGCGGGTCTTGAACTCAGCCAGATCCTTTCCCATCTCGTGTGTGTCGGGCAGCCAAACCGGGGTCCGACGATCGCCAACGCCCGTCCAATCGGAGGGCAAAACTCGTAAATCGCTCTGAACATGAGGATAACGAACATGCGTAGCTTTGATTTTGCACCACTGCACCGTGCAACCGTCGGCTTTGACCAGATTGCCGACATCATGGATCGGGTCATGGCCAGCGAAGTGTCACAACCCAGCTATCCCCCGTACAACATCGAAAAAACCGATGCCGATGCGTATCGCATTTCGATCGCAGTCGCCGGCTTTGCCGAAGATGACCTGACGATCGAAGTCAAGGAAAACGCGCTGGTCGTGGCCGGCAAGAAAGCCACCGAAGACACCAAGCGCACCTATCTGCATCGCGGCATCGCCACCCGCGCTTTCGAGCGTCGTTTTGCCCTGGCTGACCATGTCCGCGTGACCGGCGCCAGCCTGGAAAACGGTATGCTGCACATCGACCTGAAGCGCGAGGTGCCCGAGGCGCTGAAACCGCGCCGGATCGAGATCACCTCGACCAAGGCGATCGAAAAGGACGTGGTTGACGCCAAGCCCGTGAACTGAGGCTGAGACCGCCCAAGCGGCGATAATCGTCTCCTCCCTCGGTTGTCGCACAACCCCGCGTTCCTCCGGACGCGGGGTTTTTTCATGACGCTTGAAAAGAAAAAGGGCGCCCAAAGGCGCCCTTGTCTCATGGTCCGTCCGATCAGACCGCCATGCAGATGTATTTCATCTCAAGATAGTCTTCCATGCCGTGGTGGCTGCCTTCACGGCCAAGGCCGGATTGCTTGACGCCACCAAACGGACCCAGTTCCGAGCTGATGATGCCGGTGTTGATGCCGACGATGCCGTATTCCAGCGCCTCGGCCACCTTGTACACGCGGCTCAGATCCTTGGCGTAGAAATACGAGGCGAGGCCGAAGATCGTGTCATTGGCCATGGCGATGACCTCGTCCTCGTCCTCGAACTTGAACAGGGGCGCCAGCGGGCCAAAGGTTTCTTCCTGCGCGACCTTCATGTCCTGGGTCACGTTGGTGATAATCGTCGGCTGGAAGAAGGTGCCGCCCAGATCGTGCGGCAGGCCACCGGTCAGGATCGCGCCGCCATTGGCCGTGGCATCGGCGATATGTTCCTGCACCTTGGCCACCGCCTCGTCGCTAATCAGCGGGCCGGTCGTTGTGCCATCGGACAAGCCGTCGCCGATTTTCAACGCCTCGACCGCGGCCTTGAGCTTGGCGGCAAAGGCGTCATAGACACCGGCCTGAACATAGATGCGGTTGGCGCAGACGCAGGTCTGGCCGTTGTTGCGGAACTTGCACAGCATCGCGCCTTCGACGGCGGCATCCAGATCGGCGTCGTCGAACACGATGAACGGCGCGTTGCCGCCCAACTCCATCGAGCATTTCATGACCTGGTCCGCGGCTTGGCGCAGCAGGATCCGGCCCACCTCGGTCGAGCCGGTAAAGGTCAGCTTGCGCACGCCGGGGTTCTCGCAGAACTCCTTGCCGATCTCGCTGGCCTGTGACGAGGGCACCACGTTGAACACACCCGCCGGAACGCCGGCCTGTTCGGCCAGCAGCGCCAGCACCAGCGCCGACAGGGGCGTTTCAGTGGCCGGGCGCGCGACAAAGGCGCAGCCGGCGGCCAGTGCCGGGCCTGCCTTGCGCGTGATCATCGCGTTGGGGAAGTTCCACGGCGTGATCGAGGCCGCCACCCCGATCGGCTGTTTCAGCACCATGATCCGCTTGTCGCGCTGATGGCCGGGGATGGTCTCGCCATAGACCCGCTTGGCCTCTTCGCCGAAGAATTCGATGAAGGACGCGCCATAGGCGATCTCGCCCACCGCCTCGGCCAGGGGTTTGCCCTGTTCGGCGGTCAGGATCTTGCCCAGATCCTCGGCGTTTTCCATCATCAGGTCGAACCACCGGCGCAGGATCGCGGCGCGCTCCTTGCCGGTCAGCTTGGCCCATTCCTTCTGTGCCGCCTCGGCCTGCGCGATGGCACCGGCCACCTGGGCGCGGCTGACATCCGCGACCTCGGCGATCACGTCGCCGCGGGCCGGGTTGGTGACGGCAAAGGTGCCGTTGTCACCATCGACCCACTGCCCGCCGATATAGGCCTTGGTGACCAGAAGGTCGGGGTTCTTCAAAAGCGATTTCAGGTCGGTCGTGGTATCCAGCATGGGTCGGCCTCCGGGCAGGGAAAGAATTTGCGCGTACCCAATCAGGTGGCGCAGAACATGTCTAGGGCCACCCGGGGGCGTCAATCAATCCAGATTTGATCAAAAAATCGATCGGCGTGCGTTGCAAGGACCAGAAAGCATCAAAAGCCAGCCAGCTGTTGGTTTTGACGCCTATCTTTTTCGATAGGGTTTTGCCAAAGTTCCGGTGATTTGAGAGACCCAAGGGGATGTAAATCGTTATAACATTCCCTATCTTGTTGGGTAGATAAGAAAAACAAGGATTGGACAGATGTCGAACCAGCAATTCGAAGCATTGATCGAGGAAACCCAGGCCAAGGTGCGCGAAAGCCAGTCGCAGATCGAAGGGCTGACCTCGCGGATCGAGGCCGCACGCGCCAAGATCGGAACGGCCGAAGCGGATATCGACATCGAAAATGCCACGCTTGAAGACGTGCACGCCCATACCGAGGTGATGAACGCGAACATCGCCGAATTGATCATGGGGCTGGACGACGTCACCAGCGCGTTTTCCAAGGATTTCGATGAGATGCGCTCGAAGACCGGGTGGGAATCGTTCGTGGGCATCTTCTCGAAGGGTAAATCCGAGTCCATGCGCCAAGAACGGATGCGCTCAGCCAATATCGACGACAAGCTGCAGGACCTGATCGCGAAATCAGACGTGATCGTGAAGCTGCTGGAAGGACAACTGGCCGTGCTGGAAGAGCAGCGCGTGAAGGTAGAGAACAACCTGACCGTCACGCTGGACGACCGCGAGGCGACCGTGGCTGAACTTGAAGCGTTGCGTGCCGAGATTCAGGGCATGGACCCGGCGATCATCACGCTGGAAAACAAGATCAGTGTCGAGCAGGACGCCGCCGCGCGCACCAAGCTCGAAACCGAACTGGCCGAACTGAACAAGCAATACAACGCCAAGATTCAGGAAGAGCAGGTCAAGCTGGCCAAGTCCCAGACGCTGGAGCGCTATATCGAAAAGGGCAAGACCTGGGTCGATTCACTGCAGAACCAGGCGGCGACGCAGATGGTGCTGATCAACAAGCTGCAGACAGACACGCAACAGCGTGTGGTGCTGTATGACGCCCTGACCAAATCGCTGAAAACCGCGCAGCAGCAGGACGTGGCCCACCGCATCAACGAGATCGGCGTGCAGACCGACCAGGAGGCGCAAACCGCCATGGCCGCCATCGGCACCGCGACCAACCAGAAAATGGCCGACATGCTTGAGGCGCATGAGGACCACATGGTCTTTGCCCGCGACGTGTTGGAGAAAAAGGCCAAGGCGGATGAGCGGTTCGCGCGCCGGTTTGCCTCGATTGTCGAGAAGCATGACAAGAATTTGTATGGTGGTTGAGAGCGTGCGTTATTCTGCGCGAGATATCTCTCTAGCCGTACTGGCAATTCTAACGGTGGCCCTAACGATTGCATTTGGCGTCGGGCTGATTGCAAGTATCCCAACTCTAAGTGTGGTCGCGATTTGGACCATGCTACCCGGTCAGCTTCTGATCTCTTACTTTGTGAAGTCCCCACCAGACGCTGCTGAGGATTGGGGGGACGAGTTTACGTTTGAAAAAGCAATTCTCTCAAAAGCTCTCTGGCGTCAGTACAGAAAAGAGTGGGCACTGCCCTTCGCAGGTATGTTTCTTGGAATTCCACTGTTTTTGCAGTGGGGACTACCGGTGAGCGGCGTCATTGGGCTCTACCTCTTCATTTTTGTAGCCCAACTTGAAGATTGCAGGACAAAAATTTGTCGCTCACGTATGCCCAATGACTGACCCCACCCAAGACCATGTCGGTCTGACCGACACCTTCGCCTCGCGCCGCTATTTCCGCAAATTCGAGGTTATCACCGTCCACCTCCTACGCGTGGCCGCGACGATGGAGGCCGAAGGTGCGATCAGCAAACAAGAGGTGCGGATCGTGTCGCGCTACCTTTCGGGGCTGCTTTACACCTTCCGCGCGCTCAGCATGAAATACCTGCTGGTCGGGCGCGATACGGGGCGGTTCTTTGGCAGCCTCGCGATGGACAAGCGCGACAGCGGGTTTCCGGTGGCGGCCGAGCTGCTGACCATGGCCAATGACGCCCAGCAGGCACAGGTGCATCTGGCGAATATGCCCTCAGCCGATGACCTGAAAACCGACATGGTCCGGACGATCATTGGCGATCGGGAAATTCCCACCAAGCTGCAATTTGCGCTGTCCCAAAGGCTCTATTACGAGGAATTGCTGAAAGGTCAGTTGTTCTGGGCTCGCAATGACCCGGAGTGCCATTGGATCGAGACCAACGGCGAGCGGCGCAAGTTCCTGATCCATTGGGCGGTCTATGACAGCCAGATCAACCTGCCGGTCATCTACCTGATGCAGTTGGAGGACAGCGGCAAAACGGCCCTGCCCAAGGACCAGCGTCGCTGGCCCGAAGTGCAGGCGCATCTGATGGCGCAGTCACTTGGTGGCTTGAAACTGGTGACCATCGCCAAAGGCTTCGACCAGGATTTCGACGACCTGCACCCCAAACATCTGCGCCGCATTCATGTGGGTCCGATGTATTCCTCGGCCTATACCGAGCAGTCCGGCCCCCTGCGGCAGGTGCTGGAAGACGCGCAAGCCCCCGAGGGGCAGGACTGGGCACTGGCCTGGACCACCGAAGAGCTGCAAAGCGAAGAGGTCATCGAAGAACGCGCCGGATGGTTCTCGACCGTCGAGCGCGAGGTCTTTGCGTTGGACCCCTTCGGCGGACAGGGGGCCGAGACCGGGGCCACACGCACCCAGCGCTCGATAATCCTTCCGCAGCGTCCGTTCCAGGTTTTAGCCGAACGCAATCCGCCGGGCTTTGCAGATGTGCGCAAATTCGTGGTCAGCAAGTCTGGGCAGGTTCTGCGATATTGATAATACAAAGGCGATTTTGAAATGAGTTTGACATCAGACCAGATGGAATTGCGCGAAGACGATATTCGCCAGCACTATCCTGCCGCCACCGCATTGCTGAACGGGTTTGAGCATGCGCCGCGTATAGCCAAACCCGCCGAGGCCGCCGTCGAACGGTCCCCCGGTGTGTCGACAGGGCGGCGGTTTCGGTCGACCACGCCGGGGTTGGTAACGCGCCGCACTGCGCGGGCCGATGGGGTGCATCTGGTCGAACGGATCGAGGCCGCGGATGACGGCGATGCGCTGGTGTCCCCACAGCAGGCGACCACACAGCAGGCGATCCGCCGGGCGATTGCCATCGCTTTTGCCGTGGCCGAAACCTATGCGGACCAGACCCCGCTGGCCGATCTGAAACGCGCCAATCTGGCCGGAGATCTTGCCGCCGCGCGCAAGACCGAATTCTCGGATCTGCTGACCGCCGAAGCGTTGATCACCTTGCACACCTTCGGCAATGCGTTGGCCTATCTGATGTCCTCGCATCTGGGGGAGACCACGGTCGAAATCGGTGAAATCGAAGAGGTCCTGACAGACAACGGCCAACTCGCCCTGCACGGTGCCCTGTGGGAGCTGGATCAGGTTCTGGCCAAGCGCGCGCCCGATGATGCCCATCTGATCGCGGCCACCAGTGCCTATGCAGAGCAACTGATGGAAAAAGCTGCTCTGCGCGCGCAAACGGCTGGCCATCTGGCCCCGTTCCAGAACGCCGCCTGGCATATCGAGGCCGACGATCTGACGATCCGGGGGTTTGAGCCCGCGTCGAAGGCCAAATCCACCACCCTGACTATGACGTTCAAGAAACCGAACGAGGTGGTGGGCAACCATATCGCCAAGTATCAGGCCATGAAGCTGGCCAAGATGCTGATGGCTTATGATTTTGACCGTCGCCTGAACCCGTTCGCGGAGCTTGGCGGGTTCATCTTCACCTTCATGGGCGACGGCAAGCCGGGCACCGGCAAGACGACCCTGATCCAGATGATGGCCGGGCTGATCAATGACTACTGCCAGAACGCGGGCTATCCGTTCCGCTATCAGAACCTGAGCACCGACAATATCGACAGCTATCAGGGCAAATCCGGCCAGAACGCCAAGGCGTTCATCAACACGATCATCGACCCCTCGGTCATCGGTTTTGGCACGATCGACGATATCGATCAGCTGGCGGGCAAACGCGGCGACCGGCAGTCCAGCGCGGGCCAGCTGGAAATCACTGCCGTGCTGATGGAGAGCTTTGCCGGGGCCAACACCGTGGTGCGCGGCAACTGCACCTTTGGCATGTTCTCGAACTACCCCGAGAATGTGGACGACGCCCTGCGCCAGCGGGCGGGTGCGCGGTTCCTGGTGGACGGGCCGCAAACGCGCGAGGATTACATCGACATCCTGCACCTGCTGATGGGCCGCAACCACGACATCCCGCTGGGTGAACACGAAGCCTATGCCGCTCAGGAAATCAAAAAGGCCGTCGCCGCCAGTTTCGAAAGCCACTCGCGCCCGCATGAGGACGCGTTGCTGCAGGTCTATGACCGGGTGTCCGGTGAGATCGGCCAGATGGACACCATCGCCAAGCTGGGCACCTACCTCAAGGCGATCCAGCAGGCGGATGAGCGGTTCACCGGCCGCGCGATCAAGAACATCACCGACGCAGTCAAGGTCCGTGCGATGGATTTCGAACTGCCCGACGAATGGATGGAAAACCCCAACCTGTTCCTGTTCCGCGACTACGACACCAAGAAGGCGATGATCGAGGAGCTGCGCCAGCCGATCACGGTCGAGATGGTGATGCAAGAGATCAACCGCTACGCCGACAGCGAGTTCCGCTATGCCGACAAAAGCGACGAGGTTGCCATCGAAAATGCCGTCCGCGAGATGGGCCAGATGGAAGAGGCTAAGCGGCGGTATTTGGAGGGGAAGGGGTAGGACGAATGATCCGCGTACTACGCCATCCAATTTTTTGGGGAGTTTTCGCGACAAGCGTTGTCGTAGCGTTCGGAGTTTGGATCGGGGCTCAAGAGTCCTGCGCGGTTCCGAACAACTGTAGCTCTAAGTTTTTTGCGTTCCTAAATGCGCGACCAAATGAAATTGGAGACACGTTGGCGGGGTTTGCTGGAGCTTTGGCTTTTATCTGGATCATAGTGACAGTGTGGTTGCAGAGCCTAGAATTGTCTGAACAGCGCGAAGAATTGCGCTTAACTCGTTTGGAAATGAGTGAGCAACGAAAGGCGACACAGGACATGGCTAGGTCGCTGGCGTCACAGGCCAAAATTTTTGAATTTGAACAGTTGGAAAGATTGGAGAAGCACTCAAAAGATTCTCTAAACTCAATTGTATCCTCAATAGCCACACTGGCCCGAGACATCCAAGCGAATGAAGAAAACTGGCGGTTTGCTGAGGTTCCGGATCCGGATTCGCCATTTGTATACTTGAGCGATCGATCTTTTGACCCCTTCGATGAAATTGAAACTGTGGATGACGAAGTATTCGTTAGAAAGATCGGAGACGGTCTGAGTCGAACGAAAAACAAGCTACAACAAGGCGAAAGTGAGTTGGAAAAAAAGCCAGACATTTCCAACTATGTCGAGTTACACAGGTTGTTCGTTTTGGCGGGCGAGGAAGAGAAATCCTTGTCTACTGCCGATAAGATTCGGTTTGAAAAACTGAGAATCCGAGAAGCAACTGAACGACTGCAATTTCTTCTCCAAATGGAAATTTGGAGCCCGCGATCATGATCCGCCTCATCGAAAAAGGCCTGATGTTTGGCAATCTCGTCCACATCTCCAGCCCGGCTCTGGTCGAGCGGTATAACCGCGCGCTGCAACATCTGGCGGGCAAGACCACGGCGCTGACGGATTTCCATGTCGATATCTCGGGCTACTCGCCGGAGGTGGGGATTGAGCTGGACGATGCGCTCTACCTCAACCCCAACGGGGTCAACCGGCAGTTCATTCTGTTGACGACCGAGCAGAAACGCGCGCCGCTGCTGAACGTCAAATTCTCGACCTCGCGCGATATCCTGCGTGAATTCATCGAGATGAACGAGGCGCAGCTATTCGCCCTGACCGCCACTGATGCGGTGGTCGGAGAGCTGGTGAACTCGGTTTTCAAACTCACCACCCCGCGCGATCTGCTGAACCTGCGCAAGATTGAGATCGAGGCCGACACCGTGGGCGGCACTCTGCGCAAGGCAGAGCAACTGGCGGGCATGGTCGAACGGTTCAAAACCGGAGAAGACGCGTGGTTCGACGATGTGCTGATTGCGAAAATGATCGAAACGGCAAAAGAAACCGGCGACGTCACCCGCAACCCTGTCCGGCTGCGCCACACGGTGTTTGAACAGCGCAACTTCTGGACGGCGCATTTCGGCGGCATGTATCTGTTCCCGGACCTGGATCACCCGGCGGCGATCTGCATGGGTGAAAGGCCAGAGGATTTGCCGATCAAATATGTCTTTGATCCGTCGCAGCGAAACCAGATTGCCAAATTTCTGAATTACAACGATCTGGTCGAGCCTATCGTCAAGGCCCGCGGCGTGGATGCCGCCGCGATCCTGCAACAGAAGATGGATTTTCTGACCGTTGACGCCGCCGCGGATGCGGGCATTGATCTGACCGGGCTGGACCGCAGCGACATGCGGCGTTTGGCGCGCAATCACGCGGATCGCTTGCCCGAAGCCTATCATGGCCTCGCGCAATTGTTGCGCTGGGCGACCGATGGCGGGCCTTGGCCGCGTATCACCTCGGATCATCCGGCCTATTTCTATTCGCTGCGCGCCGCCAATACCCCGAACCGCGATCTTGTGAATATGCTGCTGGCCGAACTTGCCCCGCTGGACCCGCGCCAGATGTTCATTTGCCACAAGGAACTGTTCTACCGTACCTATGGTGGCTGGTCGGAGCCGAAAAAGGCCTATGTGGCCGAGTTTCTTGCCCGTGAATATCAAGTGGACAAGGCCGGGGCCCGCGCCGCACTGTTCGGGCATGAACCCGACATGAGCGGCGAGGACCGGGTCAGCGAGGCGGTGATCGCACGGGTCGGCCCCTGGGGCGCGGTAAGGAAAGAGTGATATGTTCGGAGCAATGCGCCTGTTTCTCGGTCTGCTCGTCGTTCAGACGATTGCCTACTTTGCCTTGTCTCTTTACTCGCGCCGTGTCCGGCGACAAAAGCTTGAGACATGGTGGGAAAAGAAGGGCAAGACCGGCAACAAGGAAGCCTTCGTCGAACGCGGATTGCACGTCTATGACAATTCGTTCCGTCGCAAACTGGTCTTGGGTGTTTATATCGTGCCTTGGGTGGCGATCGCCGCGCTGATCTATGTCGTGAACTACATGTGAGGTTTTGGGAATGGTCTACATCAAATGGGCGTTCATCCTGATTTTCTGGATCACGCTGGGTGCGATCCTGCAATACTCGCTGCCGCAGCACGACATTGTCCGCATCGTGAACACCTACGAAGAGCGGCAGGATCTGACGGATTGGACCCGCATTTTCTGGTCCGAGCCCGATGATCAGTCGACCAGCCTTTCGAACCGCGATGTGCAGTTCATCCAAGCCGTGCGGGCGAACGGCAAGCCGATCGTCTATCGGAACGAGGATACCAGCTGGGGTTGGCCACCCTATTTCAAGTTCGATACCGCCAACCTTTATACCGAAGCCAACGACGCGATCTCGGACAAGGATGATCCGGATTGGGTTGTCGTGACCCACTACGGCTGGCGCAACGAGTTTCTGTCGATCTTCCCGAACGCCATTTTCATCAAACATGTCGAAGGACCGAACGTTCGCATCATTCCCTGGTTCAACATCATTTTCCTGACCGTGTTCTTTGCCATCGTCTGGGCGCTTTGGGTGCGTTGGCGCAGGTTCCGCGAAGCCCGCATCGACCCCATGCTTGAAAGCGTCGAGGATGGTCTCTACGCCGCTGGGGATGCAATCGATGAGCGAAGATCCAGCTTCCGGCGCTGGCTGGACGGTTGGAAGTCGAAATAAACCGGAACCGGAAACCTGTCTGACCATCGGCTACCCGCCTATGCGCACCGCTATCTGACGACAAACTCGGCATGAAGAGCCCCGGCCGCTTTGATTGTTTTGAGGATGTCGATCATATCCCGCGGGGACACGCCCAACGCGTTCAGGCCGGCAACCACCTGCGACAGCGTCGTCGCTTCGGGTATTTCTGCCAACCCGGTGCCGGCGTCCTCCTCGATCCCTGCGATGGTTCGCGGCACAACAACGGTCTCCCCTCTGGCGAAGGGGTTGGGTTGAACGGCGATCGGAGATTCCTCTACACGAAGTGTCAGGTTGCCTTGGGAAACCGCGACACGTGAGATTCGGACCTCCTGCCCCATGACGATTGTGCCGGAGCGCTGATCAACAACCACGCGAGCCTTGGTTTCGGGTTCAATCAGGATGTTTTCGATCCGGCCGATCGCATGCGCGGTGGAAGGAGCCCGCGTTTCCGGGATGCTCAATTCCACCGTGCCCGAGTCGCGCATGACCGCAACGGCGCGATTGAACTCGCGGTTGATGGCCGCTTCGATCCGACCGGCGGTTGTAAAGTCCGGCTCGCGCAGGGCCAACCGCAATTGGGAAAGACCTGACAGTTCAAAATCGATCTCCTGCTCGACCCGGGCCCCGGCGGGGATGACACCGGATGTCGGCACCCCTTGAACAACCGATGCAGCGTCGCCCTCGGCGACTGCACCACCTGCCAGAACTGTGCCCTGCGCAACTGCATAGATCTGCCCATCTGCGGCGTTCAATGGTGTCATGACGAGGGTGCCGCCCAGCAGGCTTTTGGAATCTCCGATCGCCGAAACGGTCACATCGATCTGCCCACCAACCCGCGCAAAGGGCGGAAGGGTGGCGGTGACAAGAACGGCGGCGACATTCTTGGGGCGAAAGTCCTCGCCAGTGACGTTTACGCCCAACCGTTCAAGTATGTTCGACATGATTTCTTCGGTGAACGGGGAATTGCGCAACCCGTCACCGGTTCCGTTCAGTCCAACGACAAGGCCATATCCCACCAGATCATTGCCGCGTACACCGTCAAAATTCACCAGATCCTTGAGCCGAACAGCCCCGGAAACCGCCACCGAAGGCAGCATGATCAGAAGGAAGGCCAGAAGTCTCATCTCAGGAAATTCACCAATGATAGGGTCGAATTGCGGACGGTGACCGAATAGAGGCTTTCAAGCTGGAACTGCACGGTCTGCAGGTGTGCTGCGGTTTCGTAGGGATCGGCGGCGACAAGTTCGTTGCGCGCGTATTCAAAACTGGTCCTGGCCGCCGCATTTCGTGTTTCGGCCTGTTCGATGCGGGCTTGCGCCGCTCCGATCTGAGCGCGCATCGTCACGACGTCATCCTTGGTGTTGGCCAGAGCCACGCCCAGATCGGTGAACAAGGCAGTTTGCAGGTCTGGTGGCCATCCCAGCGCGCCCTCCGTTGCCAGCGCCGCAAGCGCGACATCGCGCAATCCATCCCGAAGTTTCGGATCATTGGACGTGAACTGCATGTTCACCCGTTCGGTTTCCGAAATCTGCATAGGTGCGAGGGTCGTGTTGGAACCGTTGTACATGACCGCCTCGAATCCGGCAGGATCATTGAACCAATCTTCAGCCACCTGGCGAATATCGGTCAGGGTTGTCAGCCCTGCCAATTCGGTTCGCAGAGCAGCCAGTAGCGTGTCCGTCGACTGCAGCGGAGAGGCGTCCGTGGCGGTTCCCGCGAACAAGCTGCGGCCACCGACCCGCGTGTTCAGTGAAGAAATCATCGTGTCCAGTTCGTTGCGCGCCTGAGCCGAGGCCTGAGCATGCGATGTTGCTTGGTTGGATGTCCCAAACGCGAGCAGAGAAGCCGAAACCTCGCCAATCGAGGTTTCAAACGTCTCGAGGCTGATCTGAGTGGCATCAGCAAACAGATCTGCCTCGGCGGTCGCCGTAGAGAAGGCGTCCAGCTGTGCAATTTTTCGATCCAGGTCCAGCAAATGCGAGTAATCGCCACTGAGACGTCCAGAAATGTCAGCGGTTTTTCCCGTGGACATTTCATAGGACAGGGTTTCGATCTGCGTTTTGATCTCGGTGCTGCGCGCGCGCAAGGTCAGACCGCGGGCCAGATCACCAATCGAGTTCAAGGTCATGGTTACATCCTCAGCAGCAAATCCATCAATTCGTCGACAACAGTGATGATCCGCACGTTGGCGGCATAGGCCTGTTCAATCTGCATCATACGCTGTAATTCGGTGTCACTGTCCACGCCTTGCTCGGCCACTAACTGCTCCATTTGGAGTTGCGCGTTGGCTGCGTAGCTTTGGCGCGATTGAGCGGTATGGGCAGCTGTGCCAGCTTTGGACAAAAGCGCCGCCGACACCACACTGGCCCGCAAGGCCCCTGTGCCGAAAGCCGGGGCAGGGCGTGGCGTGGTCAATACGGCGCCAAAAGCCTGCAGCTGGGTTGCCTCGCCGGGGTCGTTGGGTGCAACGGCCCCCAACCCCGCGCGCAATTTCCAACTTTCGCCGCCGGCATCAGGATCGACAATAGGGTTGAGCTCAAGACGGGACGCGAGCCCCGCCGGCGCCGTGGCATCGAAACGGGCACCGGCATCGGTGAACAAGCCCGGATCAGTCGGCATCGCGGTCGGGTCCATGCCGGCAGTTTCGAACCGTTCGATGAGATCGCGGGCGACTGCATCCAGGTCCTCATGTGCGTCGATGGCCAACACGTCGCGAATGTCAAACTGGGCTGCTAGAGCGCCGCCGCGGATTTGTGCGGAATCACCGGATGTGCGGACTGGCCGTCCGTTGAGTTCGAGCCCGGACAGCAGTCCGTTTCCTACGGTCATGTGCGGTTTGGTCTCACCGGTGACCGAGAACGCGAACTCTGCGGCTGATCCTTCCAAAAGTATCAGCCCACCGTCGGAATACAGTGAGACGCGGTTGTTGTCGCGCGCCACGACATTGACCGGAACCAGCTGGTTGACTTGGTCAATGAGAACCTGGCGTTGATCCAGCAACCCATTGATATCGCCGCCCGCGTTCTCAACAGCCGGGATCTTGGCATTCAACGCTTCGATATCTTGCAGGGTTGTATTCAGTGTTTCGACATACGTCCCGATTGTTCGGTCCGCGTCAGAACGCATCTTGCTGAGGCCGTCGGACGCTGTATTCAGATCGGCAACCAGTTCCCCAGCTGCGCGCGCCGCCAGATCTAGACGCTCGACCGAGCCGGGATTGCTTGCGGCCGTGATCAAGCTGTTCTCGAATGCGCCCAAAGATACCGCGATCGATCTGCCGTCATCGGGGGTACCGACCAATGCTTCGAATTGCGAGTAAAATTCCGAGGTTGCCGAGGCCGCCGCGTTATCCGCTGTTGCCGCGCGCAGATTCGCCATCAGAACAGGGTCTTGATGGCGGGTGATTCCCACGACCCTGACGCCGTTGCCGGAAATAGAGTTTGTGGTCAACTCCAACGTCCGCTTGGCGTAGCCGGGCGTCAGCGCATTGGCTATGTTGCCCGAGACGACGGCCGCGCCGCGGCTTGCCGCGCCCAACCCACCCAGCGCGTTATTCAGGGCCGTTGACATGTTCATGAGGCCGTTCCTTTCCGCTTTGCAGGTTCAGATCAGCGCTTGATGTTGGTTGTTTCCTGCAACATCTCGTCGACTGTCTGGATCACCTTTGCGCTTGACGAATAGGCGCGCTGGGTTTGGATCATCGACGTCAGTTCAGTCGCAACGTCGGTCGTCGATTCTTCGCGCGCGAAGGAAATCAATTCTCCCGTCGGACCTTCGCCGGCATCCCACAGGAAATAAGTTCCACTGTCGCGTGACGGCGCATATGTCTGGCTGTCGAGTGCGGTCAGTCCATTCGGGTTGGGAACGTCCGCCAGCGGTATCTGATACATCCGACGGGTGACACCCGTGTCATACAGCGCGTAGACGTATCCGTTTTCATCGACCTGAACGCTGGACATGGTTCCGACTGCGGATCCGTCCCGGGTGATCGAAACCGGCGCAAACGTATCAGAAAGTTGAGTGATTCCATCGCTGTCACCGATCAGGCCGATATTAACCTCCATCGGGCCGCCGGCGACGTTGACGACAAAGCTGCCTGTGGTCGGATCATAGGTGCCACCGGACACGGTGGTCACGCTGGCAAGGGTACCGCCTGCCGTTCTGCTGTCCGTAAATGTCAGCGTATATTCACCGATCACGGCACCGCCCGAAGCCGAATCGCGCAAGATCATCGTCCATTCGTTGCTGGACCCGGTGGCCGGCACCGTCGGGATCAGTTCGATGTCGACATTCTCGGGTTTGCCCAAATTGTCGAAATATTCTACGGACAAGGGCTGCGTGTCACCAGGTGCGCCGGCATCGGTGGCCGTGGCGGGCAGGTTCATGCGCAGATTCATCGCGGTGGTCGGCGAGCCGGACAGTTGATTGACGCTGAGTTGAACCGGCTGCAACGCTGCGGGTGTGTCGCGCGAAACGTTGGGAATGGACCCATCGGCGTTGGCGGGCCAGCCCAGCAGCACAAGTCCGGACTCGGTAACCAGATATCCTTCCGCATTGGTTCGGAAGGATCCGGTGGTGGTCAGAAGCATTTCGTTTGAGTCGGTTCCGATCTGGGAACTTGGGCGAACAGGCAGCATGCCCCGGCCGCGCACGGCCAGGTCGGTTGAGTTGTTGGTGGTAACCAGCGAGCCGCGCTGATCGATCAGACGCTGGCTGGTGGTCCGGACTCCGCCCGCCGAATAGCTTCCGCCCTGGCCCGACGTCACCATCGAATGAAAATCCGTCTCAACCCGCTTGTAACCGTAGGTCGAAGAGTTGGCGATATTGTCCGATATGGTCGCCAACCTGTTCGCGTTGGCCTTCAAGCTGGCCACACCGGCATTCAGCGAAGAGGAAATTGTCATCGGCACGCCCTTCTGTTGCGTCAATCGTTCCCGCAACAGCTAACGCGCTGGGCCTTAACAGCGCGCTAACAAGTAAAATGCCAGATATCTTCCGATCTCAGGGATTGCGCAGAAACACGATCTCGATCCGGTTGTTGCGGGCCGCCATCGGGTTTTCCACCGCCAGCTTGCGATCGGCATGACCCGTGATCCGTTCAAGCCGTTTGGCGCCGACCCCCTTGTCCTGAAGCATCTGCCGTACCACCTGTGCGCGCGAAGTCGACAGATCCCACGACGGATTTCGGGCCAGAACCACCGGAGAGGAATGAACGTGACCCTCGACCGAGATGGAATTCGTCACCATGTCCGATGAACGTGCAACCAGCAGAACCAGTGCACGCATCATCTGGGTTGGAGAATCGGAACCTCCCTCGAACAGCGGCTCATCTTCGGTATCGAACAGTTCGACGATCAGTCCCTCGTCCGTCACCCGAGTGACAATATGCTTCAGGGCCTTTTTGGACACCATGCTTTCGCCGGACCGCCCCAGCAGTCGCGCCTCGAGCGACGAAAAGTCTTCGAACGCGCCGCGCCCGCCGCCATCGGCATCCACACCGGTCGATCCCCGTGCGCGTTTGGCCTCGGTCGGGTTCTTGTTCGTCGCTCCCGAGCCGTCCATCACCATGGTTTTCTCCGAGAACATATTGTCGCCCCCAAAGGCCCCGTCGCCCCCGCCGGAAACGGGATTGATCGGAATTGTCGGAGAGAAGTAGTCCGCCAAACCCTTGCGTTGCTTTTCGGTCGTTGCGTTCAGCAGCCACATCAACATGAAGAACGCCATCATGGCCGTCACGAAGTCCGCATAAGCGACCTTCCAGGCGCCGCCGTGATGGCCATCGCCACCCGAAACGCGCTTCTTCTTGATGATGATCGGCGCCGCATTTGATTGCGCACCCATCTAAACCACCCTTTTTCACCCACCCATTGGATTAGCAGTGCGGGGATTAAGGGAGGCTTAATATCTAAAACTGTTCAGACCTTTCCCGACCCGCTCATTGGGTCATCCCGGCGCTGGCCCGACGCAGGATGACCGAAAGGCGGTTGAAACTGTTTTGGATTCCGTCCGGATCGAGTTTGCCGAAAAAGCCGTCAAGCTCGTCATGGATGCGAACCGCCTGATCCAGGAGGGGGTCAGTGCCCGGCGTGTACAGACCCGCCTTGATCATCACTTCGGACTGCTCGTAGCTCCCGACCAACCGGCGGGCTTCAGCGATCAGCTTGTTTTCCTCGGGTGTCGCCGCAGCCGGTAAAGAGCGCGAGACCGACCGGCTGAGCGCGATGGCTGGAAAGCGCCCTCGCTCGGCGATCTCGCGGCTTAACACGATATGCCCGTCAAGAACGCCGCGCAGGATGTCGGCCACCGGTTCATCCATGTCCGAACCCGCGACCAGAACACTGAACACGGCGGTTATGTCGCCCTGATCGGCGGTTCCCGGACCGGCGCGTTCACAAAGGCCGGCGATCATCGGTGTAACCGAAGGTGGAAAGCCCCGCAGGGACGGGGCCTCACCCATGGCTACGGCGATCTCGCGATGCGCCTCGGCGAACCGGGTGACCGAGTCGCATAGGAACAGAACGCTCAGACCCTGATCCCGCAGAAACTCGGCCGCTGCCATCGCAGACCAGGCGCAGCGCCGGCGGGCCAGTGCTGATTGGTCGGACGTGGCCGCGACCACGATCGAGCGCCTCAGACCTTCGGCGCCCAACGCGGTCTCGACGAATTCATTCACCTCGCGCCCGCGTTCGCCTACCAGCGCGACGACCACGGCATCGGCTTGCATGGATCTGGCCAGCGTTGCCAGCAAACTTGATTTTCCCACACCCGACCCCGCAAAGAGACCGACACGCTGCCCCTGGACGATCGGAAGCAGGGTGTTCAAAATCGCCAACCCGGTGGGCATACGGTCTCCCAGCGGTTTGCGGTCGACGGCCCGGGGTGGCGCGGACATGACGTTGCGGGCCTGCGCCCCGGGCAGAAGCGGTTTGCCGTCTAGCGGTTTGCCGAACGGATCGACCACGCGACCAAGCCAATGCAAACCGGGTGCAAAAACCGGAGTCGGCTCAAGATAGACCCGGTCTCCCAAGCGCACGCCGTCAGGGGCTGTGCCAGGCAGCATGTGAACAGCGCCGGCCTCGACCTGCAGCACTTCGCCAGCCAACGGTTGGTCGTGGCGTCGCTGCAAAATCAGATGGTCGCCGATGCGCGCTTGTTCCGCCAGCCCTTCGACTTCGATCACCCCACCGGAAACACCCGCGACCAGACCTATATGCCGCACCGGAGAAAGCCGTTCGAACTGGCACTTCAGAATCGAGGGATCGAGGTCGGACATGGCGTCGGCTCCAATTGGTTTCTGAAAACGGTTTCTAAAGGAATCGGGGTTAAGCCTTGATTGAAATTGATCGAGGGAGAAGCCCCGATGTTCTCGGACCTGAACGTCTTTAAAGTTGCGTACGCCCTGGCAACCCATGCCGGACAACGGCAGGCCGTCATCTCGCGCAACATGGCCAATGCGGATACGCCCGGCTACCGGGCTCGCGATATTGAGCCTTTCGCGGAAGCCTTTGAAAAATCCAGTGCCACCAGCGCAATGAGCGCGACCCGCGAAGGTCATCTGAACGGTGTCGGGCCGGGCGGCATGACTTGGGCCGAACATATGCGCGGCGGCGCCGTCGATCCCAATGGCAATGGTGTTTCGCTTGAAGAAGAAATGCTGAATGCGGTCGAGGTCAAGCGACAGCATGACCGCGCGCTGGCCATCTACAAATCTTCGATCGGGATCCTGCGCACCGGTCTGGGCAAGGCGTGAGGAGGCCGTCATGAGCGATTTCTCCAAATCCCTGGCCGTCACCGCCAGCGCGCTGCGGGCGGAAGCCGCGCGCCTGCGCCATGTTTCGGAAAACATCTCGAACGCGGATACTCCGGGTTACCGGCGCAAATCGGTTCCTTTCGAGACGGTGCAAAAAGACGGCACTGAATTGGTTCAGGCCGGTCGGGTCAGGCTGGACCGGCGGGCGTTGCCCCGGATCTATGATCCCAGTCACCCGATGGCGGATGCCAGCGGGTATTACGCAGGGTCCAATGTCGATCTGATGGTCGAGATCGCCGACGCGCGTGAAGCGCAACGCAGTTACGAAGCAAACCTCAAGATGTTCGACCAGACCCGACAAATGTCGGCCAGCCTCATGGAATTGTTGAGAAAATAAAGGAAAGCCAGAATGGATATCCGATCGATCACCGCGGCTCAGAGCTATGCGCATGCCCGCCCGGCCACCCAACCGGATCCGGAATCAAGTGACGCGGCACAAGGGCTGCGCACAACCTTTCAGGACTTTGCGGCAACCCTGAAACACAGCGAAGAGGTCGCCAATGCCGCCATGATTGGCCAGGCCGACCCACATGCCCTCGTGCAGGCACTGGCCCAGACCGAACTTGCTGTCGAAACAGCGGTTGTCGTGCGCAACAAGGTCGTTGAGGCCTACCAGGAAATTCTGCGGATGCCGGTCTGAACGATGCTCAGCGAAGGTCTGTTCTATGACGTCGTGCGTCAGGCCCTGTGGATTGCCGTAATCACATCAGTTCCGATTCTGACGGTTGCGCTGGTCACGGGTTTGGCCGTGGGCTTGTTCCAGGCCCTGACGTCCATCCAAGAGATGACCCTGACCTTCGTTCCCAAGTTGGTGGCCATTGTTATCGTGTTCTGGGTCTCGATGGGGTTCATGACCCAGACGCTGGTCACATTCTTCACCTCGACACTGGTTCCGCTGATTGCAGGAGGCCGCTGATGGATACAGCCTACGTCACCTTGTCCCGTCAAACCGGGCTGATGAACGAAATGCGTCTGGTCGCGAACAATATCGCCAATGCGCACACGACGGGTTACCGGCAGCAGGGTTTGGTGTTTTCCGAGTTTGTGCGGGACCTTCCCGGCAGCCCCTCTCTGTCCATGAGCCGCGCTCAGGCGCGCAACACGTCTTTTACGCAAGGCGTGCTGACGGAAACCGGTGGGCAATTCGATTTTGCAATCGAAGGCAGTGGATTTTTCTTGGTTGAAACTCCGTCCGGCAACCGTCTGACCCGGGCGGGAAGCTTTTCACCGGACGCCAATGGCGATCTGGTTACGATGGATGGGCACCGCGTACTGGACAGCAACGGGGCCCCAGTCTTCATTCCACCGGACGCAGCAACCATTGATGTGGGCGGCGACGGGACGCTCAGCGTGAATGGACAGGCTTTGGGGCAGATCGGGGTGGTTCAGCCCGCGGAAGGCACCGAGTTGGTGCGGGAAGGCAGCACCCTGTTCAATCCGGAAGGCGAGGTCGAGCCGGTCGAGCGGCCGGTGGTTCTCAACTGGTTTCTGGAGGGTTCGAACGTCAATGCCATCGGCCAGGTGGCCCGGCTGATCGAAATCCAGCGTGCCTACGAGCTTGGGCAGAGTTTTCTGGACGCCGAAGATGAAAGGGTCCGCGGCGCCGTGAAGACCCTGATGCGCTGATCTGAAACTGCAGGAGAAACCGAAATGCGAGCCCTGAAAATTGCCGCGACCGGAATGGCGGCGCAACAAATGCGGGTCGAGACGATCTCGAACAACCTGGCGAACATGTCGACCACGGGCTACAACGCCCGGCGGGCTGAATTTGCGGATCTGCACTATCGGCAGATGGCTCGCGCCGGCACGGTGAACGCCGCGGACGGGACTGTCCTGCCGACGGGAATACAGCTTGGTCTGGGTGTTCGTCCTGCAGCCGTGACCGTCGAGTTGGCCCAAGGCGCGTTGTCCGCGACGGGCAGTGACCTGGACATTGCGATCGAAGGGCGCGGGTATCTCGAGGTGGTGCTGCCAAACGGTCAGTCGGCCTATACCCGTGACGGCAGTCTGAAGCGATCGGCCGAAGGCCTCATCGTCACGTCGGACGGGTTTGCGGTCGCCCCCGAAATCACTATCCCGGACGACGCGCGGTCGATTTCCATCAACGCGTCCGGCGAGGTCTACGCCTACTTTGACGACACCGCGGAAGGGCAACTGCTGGGGGAATTAACGCTGGCCAGCTTTTCCAATGCCAAGGGCCTCGAGGCCATCGGCAGCAATCTGTTCAAGGAAACCGAGGCTTCAGGCGCTCCGATCGTGGGCACCCCAGGCGAGGACGGGCTCGGAATGCTGCGTCAAGGCTATTTGGAAGACAGCTCGGTTGATGCGGTACGTGAGGTGACGGATCTGATCGAGGCGCAGCGCGGCTATGAAATGAATGCCAAGGTGATTTCGGCCGTCGACCAGATGATGGGCGCGACGACACAGGTACGCTGATGCGGGTCGTGGGCTTCATATCCCTGTGGCTTCTTCCGGTTGCCGCCTTCGCTGACATAGTCGTGCCGACCAGAACGATCCGGGCCAAGGAGATAATTGAATCCGCTGATCTTCAGGTGAAATCCGGTGAGGCGCCCGGCGCGGTAAATGATCCTGCAGACCTGATCGGGAAGGAAGCCAAAACCGCTTTGTATCCCGGTCGGCCAATTCTGAAGGCAAGTGTCGGCCCTCCCGCTCTGGTCGATCGAAACGATCTGGTGACGCTTGTCTTCGTGAAAGGTGGACTGTCCATCGCGGTCGAAGGGCGTGCGCTGGGCCGCGGAGCCGCCGGAGATCGCATCCGCGTCATGAACCTGTCGTCACGAACGACGGTAACCGGAAAAATCCGTCCCGACGGCCAAATCGAGGTATTTTGATCATGAAACTGTCCAGATCCCTGTTGCTGGCCATCCTGTCCCTTTCCGCCTGCGGGCGTTTGGACCATTTGGGCAAACCGCCCAGCCTGTCGCCAACTACGGAAACTCCGGAACACGTGGCGATGTTGTGGCCGGGTTTGCCGTTGCACACTCAATCCCAGCGCGCGGTGGACCGCGCGTCTCTGTGGAGTGGGGGTCAGCAGTCTCTGCTGGGCGATCAGCGCGCCATCAAGAAGGGCGATATTCTGACTGTCGTGATCGAGCTGGATGAAAAGGCCGAAATCTCGAACGATACAAACCGGTCGCGCGGCAGCTCGGAAGATCTCAAGGTTCCCGGCCTCTTGGGATTACCCCAGCGCGCAGCGAAGCACCTGCCAGATGGTGCGTCACTGGACGAGGCGGTTTCGATCGATTCCGCGTCGGTCAGCAAGGGCAAGGGGTCGGTGAAACGCAAGGAAAAGCTGACGCTGCGCGTCGCCGCAACAGTGATCGATGTCCTGCCGAACGGCGTCCTGTCGATTTCAGGAACACAGGAACTGAGGGTGAATTTCGAACTTCGCGAGTTGCTGGTGTCTGGTTATGTGCGTCCGCAGGACATCTCGCGCCAGAACGAGATTACCTATGACAAGATCGCGTCTGCACGGGTGTCCTATGGCGGCCGCGGCCAGATCACGGATGTTCAGCAGCCACGATACGGGCAACAGGTGCTGGACGCGCTGTTGCCGTTCTAAGGTGTTCAAATGATGAAGAAACTGCTCCCCGTTCTCTTTTCGGTTGCAGGCCTCGGGGCCGGTGCTGCGGCTGGGCTTTTTTTGACACCGGGATCAGCGGATACCGAGGCCGATGCCAAAGCGCCGGAGCGCCACGCCGAGGAGACAACAGACAAGGCGAATAAAACCTCCGGCCACAGTGAGACATCCGGCAAGGCCGGTCCCTATGAGTATCTCAAGTTGACCAAACAGTTCGTCGTTCCGGTCGTCGAAAAAAACGAAATCTCTGCTCTTGTGACCATGTCGCTGAGCCTGGAAACCCGGCCGGGCATCTCGGAGGAGTTCTACGAAATCGAACCGAAACTGCGGGACGGGTTTCTTCAAGTTCTGTTTGATCACGCGAATATTGGTGGGTTCGACGGCGAATTCACGCAATCGGACAATCTCGAGGTGCTGCGAAAGTCTCTGTTGGAGGTTGCCCGAAAGGACCTTGGCGATGACGTGTCCCGTGTTTTGATCATGAGCGTAAGCCGCCAGGACACCTAACGCCAGAGGGCGGGCTTCGGCTTTCGTTTTACTGGTTTATCAGTTTCCTGGCGCGTGCAATTCGCAGCGCGGTTTCTTGATCGCGCTGCAACGACTCAACCGCTTGCTTGCGGCCGAATGCTCGGCGAAGGTCCTCCATCATTGCCAGTTTCCGGGATCTGACCCGAGCCAATTCAGTGTTGAGGTCACGCCGGGTTCTGGACTCCCACCCGTGCCACAAGACGTCCGCGCCGGCGATCTGGTACCCAGGGGTTTGCGCGGCGTCCGACGCCGTTTGGGCGACCTGAGCGTTCAGCGCGCTGATCTGTGCCTGAATGCGGCTTTCGGCCTCAAGTATCGGTTTCAGTTTCTGAAACTCTCGTTCGAAAGAAGCCGCCGTGACCGCCGCTAGATCCCTTAGCTTCGCGCGCGTCATCCGACCGCTCCCTTCGCGCGTTTTCGCATGGCTTCGGCAAATCGGATGGCCGCAGCGACCGGGCGATACAGGTCTTCCGTTATCTCCTTTCCGATCTCGACGGTCGCATGCAGGGCCCGCGCCGTCGGCGGATCCGAGTGAATCGGAACTCCTGACTCCATCGCCGTTCGGCGGATTGTCGCGGCAACTTCGTCAACGCCCTTTGCGACGCAGACGGGTGCGGTTCCACGAGCTCGGGTCCATTTCAATGCCACCGCAAAATGGGTGGGATTGACGATGACCACATCGGCCTTTGGCACCTCGGCCATCATCTGGTTGGTCGCAATTTCTTGCGCGCGCTGGCGTCTTTGCTGTTTGACATGCGGATCGCCTTCCGAGTCTTTCGTCTCGTCCTGCAGTTCTTTGCGCGACATTCGATTTTTGCGCATGTGCTCGGAATACTGCCACAGGTAGTCGATGACCCCGATGGCCAGCGTGACGGCGACGACGATGAACAGGAACCGAAACAGAAGGTTCATCATCAGCGGGATGGAGGCTCGTACGGGGCTGGCTGCAGCGGTCAGGATGTCCGCCAGGTTGGATTTCAAAAACACGGCAAGGCATATGCCGTAGATCACCAGCTTGATGAAGCTTTTGAAGAACTCAAAAAGCCCGGCACGGCCGAACTTGTTCTTGGCATTGGATGGGATCGAAATGCGTGACATCTTCGGCGTCAGCTTGCTTGGGGCAAACACCAGGGCGCGCTGCGCCAGCAAATTCAACAAGACAAGCGCCGCTGGAACCGCCAACAGAATGCCTGCGGAAACGGCAACCTTTTTCATCAGCCCGCCGACGGGCGCAGCCGCGCTGCCAGACGCCAACAACAGTGAAAGTTCCGGGGCCTGATCAATCAGGACCATCAGGGATGATCCCAAATGTTCGGTCGAAAACTGCCCGACCGCCAAAAGAGCGATTGTCAGGCCGGAATAGGCGGCAACGGCGGACAGGTCATTTGATTTGACGACCTCACCCTTCTCCCGAGCCTTCTGCAGTTTCTGCGGTGTCGCCTCGAAGGACTTGTCGGTGTCGTCGTCCGAACCGCTCATTCCGGGGCTCCGATCGGATCAAGCAAGTACTGGAACAGGACGTCAGACCAGACCGCAAGGATGATCGGCGTTCCCGCGAACAAAAGGAACAATCCGGCAAAGGTGATCGCCGGCGCGCCTACAAAGGCGACCATCAGTTGAGGCATGGCCCGGTTGATGACACCAAGGGCCAGGTTGTAGATCAATGATGCAATGACAAACGGCATGGCCAGTCCAAAGGCCAATGCAAAGCTGCGCGATACCTGCGACACCCCCCAACGGGACAGATCGGTCGCCGTCGGGGCGGCACCCACCGGGAATAGTGAATAGCTGTCGATCAGGAATTGGGCCGCCCGGATGTGAACGCCCATCAGTGTGGCAAGGGCCAACCCGGACAGGGTCAAAAAATGTCCCATCGCCGGGGCCGGATCGGCAGCCGCGCCACCCAGGATCTGCGACAACGACGTGGCTTGCGCGGCCATCGATCCGGCGGTTTGCAGGGCGAGCACAAGTAGCCGAAGTCCGATCCCGAGGGTCAGGCCGATCAGGATTTCGGTCAGTACCAATTGAACCAGCGGCATCAGGCCCCCGTTGGGCACGGCAATGGAAACCGACGGCGCGACGACCAGCGTGAATGCCATTGCGACCCCCAGCTTTACGCGGGTTGGAATGCTGCGCTCTCCGAAAGCTGGCAGCAGGGAAACCAGCGCTGAAACCCTGAGAAAAACCGCAAACGAGGACCACAGACCGCCCCCCAGCTGAGCCAGCAAGTCCGGCGGCAGCCCAATCACGCCGGCACCGTTCCAACCAAGGCCGGCCGCGCTTCGAGCCCGATTTCCTCGAACGACAGGACAGGATTCGAAATTCCCCGCGCGTGTATGATAGTACGCAGCAACCTGCGCCGCCGCGTCGAGGTTACCAACGCCGGGAACACGCCCTGATCCGCGCTGCGTGTTATCGTCGTGACGATTCCATCGGCCAATTTGTTGAACAGATTGGGAGGCAGCGCCACATCCAATCCAGCATTCGGAGTGTCGATCTGGTAGGTGGAGAAGGTCTCCTCCCATTCCGGCGCCAGCTGGATCAGGGGGATCGAGCCGTCGCCGCGCTTCAGGTCCGCCACCAACTGGAAGCCCAGTCGCTGGCGCACGATCTCGCAGATCGCCTCAGGCTGTGTCGTGGTCATCCGCGCCTCGGCCACGCTTTCAAGGATCAGCGCCATGTTGCGGATCGAAACCCGTTCTTCGAGCAGCAGCCTCAAAACCGCATGCAGGGTGTCAATCGGAACTTTGTCGGGGATCAGCTCGTCCAGCAGCTTTCGGTTCGCCTCGGCCCGGACCGGGTCGCTGAGGCGGGTCATCTCGGACAGGAGCCGACGCAGGGATTTAAGGGTCAGCAGGCGCGGGAAGTTCTGCTTGATGATTTCCAGCAGATGGGTGGCCAGAATCTCGGGCGGGGTGACGATGGTTGCGCCGCTCAGCGCGGCGGCCTCTTGATCCTTGGGCAGGATCCACCGGGCGGGCGCGCCGTAGACGGGTTCGGTGACGTCATTGCCTTCCGGCAACAGGTCCAGCCCGTCCTGCACCAGCGCCAGGATCAGGTCGGGGTGAAGCACCCCCCGGGCCTGTTCGACGCCCTGAACACGAATGACGTAAGTGCCCGTCGGCAAGTCGGCCCGGTCTGTCAGTCGGATCTCCGGCAGGATCAATCCAAAGCTCGACGCCACGTAGGTCCGCATGTTGGCGATCCGGGCGTCCAATCCGGTGCCGGGGTTCAACACCATGCTGACCAGATCCGGGGCAAATTCGAGGTGAACGTCGTCGAGGTCAAGGACGTCTCCGATGCCTTGTGATGCCTTGGGCTCGGCGTCCGAAGCCGGCATCTGTGCCGCCTCTGTGGCAGCTGATTGCTTTCTGTGAACAACGAAGGCCGCATAGCCCAGGATCACGCCACCGAGAATGAACGGCAGAAAAGGCAACCCGGGCACCAGCGCAAACAGCACCATCAGGATCGCAACGGTTGCCAGCGCAGCCGGATGCCGCCCCAGTTGCGAGAACAAGGCGGTGTCGGTTGCACCCTGCGTGCCACCGCGGGCCAGCAACAGGGCGGATGCGATGGAGATGATGACAGCCGGTATCTGCGTGACCAACCCGTCACCAACAGTCAGGATCGCATAGGTTTCAAACGCCGAGGCGACCGGCATACTGTGCACGATCACCCCCATGATCAACCCCATCACCAGGTTGAGCAGGGTAATCAGCAGCCCTGCAATTGCATCGCCCTTGACGAATTTGGATGCCCCGTCCAGCGACCCGAAAAAGGTGGTTTCCTGTTGCTCAAGCTCGCGCCGTTCCTTTGCTTGCTGATGGTCGATGGCGCCGGCAGACATGTCGCTGTCGATGGCAAGCTGTTTGCCCGGCATTCCGTCAAGGGCAAAGCGGGCCCCGACTTCGGCCATGCGCGCCGCACCTTTGGTGATCACCATGAAGTTCACGATCAGCAGCACACCGAATACCACGAGGCCCAGGAAGATGCTGCCGCTCATGACGAATTGGGCAAAGCCCTCGATGACGTCACCGGCCGCGTTCGGCCCGGTATGACCCTGCCCGATGATCAGCTTGGTCGACGACACGTTGAGCGACAGGCGCAGCATCAGCGAAGCCAGCAGGATCGTTGGAAAGGACGAGAAATCCAACGGTCGCTCGATGAACAGGGTCAGGGTGAAAATCAGGATGGCCAGTGCGAACGAGGCCGCAAGGCCAATGTCCAGTACCCAGGATGGCATTGGCAGGATCATCATGACGATCACCGTCATCAAGGCCAACGCCAGTAGAACGGTGGGTGAAAACAGGGATCGGGCGTCAAGCTTTGGCACGCGTCACTCCTGATCGAACGCGATGAAGGCAGCGGCAGCGGCCGAGGCGGGAACCAATGAGCCCAAGCGGCCCGGCCCGGTTCGGCCACGACCGGGCGGGATCAAAGGCGCGGCCGCTCGTGAAAACGGATCGCGCCCCGTGTGTCCCGGTTGCGCCGACGGTACGCCGTCGAGATTGGCCAGGATGGTTTCAAACCGGTCCGTATAAGCCTGTGCAAGGCCCGGCGTACGCGAGTGATAGGCGCCAACCGCATGCCCCCACGAACCCTGTTCGGCATGGAGCGTCTTCAGGAACTGCGCCGCGTAGGCGGCGTTCTGGTCCGGATCAAACATAGCGTCTATGGACCGGAAGGCTTTGCCATGCCAGCGGTAGTTGATCTGGAAACAGCCAATATCAAAACTGCGGGCACCCGCTTTGAACACGTCGAAGACAAAGGCCTTGGCCTCGGTTTCGGTGGCGAACCAGTACCCTTTGCCCTCGACATTGACGGTCCAGGGCCAGGGTGTCAGGCGGCCCTTCATCGTGCGCCCGGTCTCGGTTCGGGTGACGGCCAACAGGATATCCTGCGGTACACCTTCGGCCATTGCCGCCCGGCGCGCGGCCCGGTCGCAGACATCAGTCGCGTGGCCATCCGACCATGCCAGGGCGGCAGGCGCGGCGGCGGTTAGCCAAACGGCGATCGAGATGAAAAACTTAAGCTCTGGCATTCTGCCGGTCCGGGGATTCTTGTGTCCGGGCCAAGCTAGCCAGTTTTGGGTTTACAGAGGGTTATCGGGACCTCAGCCCCGATCGATGCGGCGACCGAACACAACGCTGGTGTTGGTCCGCAGCACCCCCGGGATCGCCGCAAGCTCATCAACCAGAATGTCCAGATCCTCGATCCGCGGCGCTTCGGCGGACAGCAATAGATCGAATTCTCCATTGATCGACAGGCACAGCTTGACCTCTGGATAGGCTTCGAGCCGCTTGATGATGCGGGCGGTTTCTTTCTGCTGTACCTCCAGCAGGACAACGACCTGGACCTTGGGCGTGTCCTCGGCCTGACGCAGGATCACTGAATATCCGGCGATCACACCGTTTCTCTCCATCCGGCTGATACGTTCATGCACCGTAGTCCGCGCCACCCCGAGCGTTGCCGCGATATGGGTGGTCGAGGCGCGCGCGTTGTGTTGCAGCGCGGCAATGATGCGGCGATCAAGCTGGTCCATCGATGCTCCGTCTTCCGAAGGGATGGTTCGGGTGTATGCCAGTTTGGCGCCTGCGCTCAAGGCTGATGCGGGTAACGGGGGTGAAGATCGTCGATGATGATCGGGTGGGCGTGCTCTGCTGATCCGGACAGGTGCGGATGGTCGATCGGCAGGTCCGGATGCTGGTGGATGACCGCTCCCGGCTCGGCGCGAGGCCATGCCAACAGGGCTCCGACCAGACCGCACAGCGACAGAACGGTCAACAAAGCCATTGCTACGGTCGCACCGAACGCTGTCATGACCCATCCGGCCAGCGGGTAGAGAACCAACCAGCAGGCATGCGACAGGGTGAACTGGGCGGCGAAGACGGCCGGACGGTCTTCGGCGTGGGCCGATCGGGTCAGCAGGCGCCCCGACGGGGTCAGGGTTGCCGAGTATCCGAAGCCGACCAGTGCCCAGATTGCGGACAGCCCGGCAAGGCTCATGGGTACAGCTGCAGACAGGATTGCAGCAAACGCCAAGGCCGCTGTGGCAATCGTCGCACCCGTCAGCATCACTTTGCGGTCCTCGAACCGCCGCAATACCGCCGGCAAGGCAAATGCCGCCAGCATTGACCCGCTGCCGAATCCGGCCAGCGCGATGGCTACGGCACTATCGGACAGCCCCAGGCTTGCACGCACGATGACGACGGTATTGACCAAGACCATCGCGCTGAGTGCTGCGGCGCTCCAGCTCAAAGCCAGCAATCCCCGCAGGCGTGGTGTGGCCAGATAGATCCGCAGACCGCGGGTCGTGCGGTCGAAGATCCCGCGCGGCCGGACGGGCGTGGGTGAGGGAAGGGCAACCGACATGACCAACAAGGCCGAGGCGACAAAGCCGAGGCTTGTCCCCAGAAACAGGTTGTCGAAGCTGACGAAGATCAGCAGGAACGCGGCCAGCATCGGGCTCACCAGACTTTCCAGATCATAGGCCAGGCGCGACAGCGACAGCGCCTTGGTATAGTCCTGCTGGTCGGTCAGGACATCCGGTATCGTGGCCTGAAACGCCGGGGTGAACCCGGCCGAGGCAGATTGCAGAACGAAGATCAGAACGTAGACCTGCCAGATGTCGGTCACGAACGGCAGGCACAGCGCCACTGCGGCGCGGACGAGGTCCAGCGTCACAAGGAGTTTTCGCCGGTTTAGCCGTTCCGCAAAGGCCGCCGCCACCGGCGCGACCGTAACATAGGCAACCATCTTTATCGTCAGTGCCGTACCCAGAACCAGGGCCGCAGAGCTTCCGGCCAGATCGTAGGCCAGAAGCCCCAGGGCCACCGTGGCAAGACCTGTGCCCGTCAAGGCCACGATTTGCGCCGCAAGCAGGTGACGATAGACCCGGTTTTGCAGAACGCTCAGCATCACAGGTACTTGGTGATGGTCTTGAAGGCGTCGACCGAGTCGGCGTCGCCCGAAGCCAGGCAATGGTCGACATGATCATGGATCAGTGTCCGCTTGGCATTCGTGATCGCCTTTTCCACGGCGAAAAGCTGCTGAGCGATATCCGGACAGGGCTCTTGGTCGTCCAGCATGGCGATGACCTTGGCCAGATGCCCATGTGCGCGTTTCAGGCGCGCGATGATCTGCGGGTGTGTTGAATGCTTGTGAAGGTTCATGTATTAACCCTATCCCCCCCACGGGGATGCATCAAGCCTACCGGAGATCAATCGCGGCATCGGTCCGGATGGCGTTGAGTTTGCAGGCCAAACACCCTATTTCGGGGACGATACCGAACGAAGGAAGCACGTGTGGCGAACCATCTGTACAAGAACGACCTGCCCGATGGGCTGGATCTGGGCCCGATCGTGGCCATTGATTGTGAGACCATGGGTCTCAACCCGCACCGGGATCGCCTGTGCGTGATTCAGATGTCCGGGGGTGACGGCGATTGCCATATCGTGCAGGTCGAAAAGGGCCAAACCTCGGCGCCGAACCTGAGTGCCATGCTGGGAAACCCGGATGTGCTGAAGCTGTTTCATTTCGGGCGGTTCGACATTGCCGCGATGTATCATGCCTTCGGGGCGCTGGCCGCTCCGGTGTATTGCACCAAGATCGCCAGCCGCCTTGTGCGCACCTATACCGATCGTCATGGTCTCAAGAACCTGTGTCAGGAGTTGCTGGGCGTCGATATCTCGAAACAGCAACAAATGAGCGACTGGGGTGCCGAGACCCTGACCGAGGCCCAACTGGATTATGCGGCCTCCGACGTCCTGTATCTGCACCGTCTGCGTGATGCCTTGAACGCGCGGCTGGAGCGTGAAGGGCGCACCGAAATGGCGCAGGCCTGTTTTGACTTCCTGCCGATGCGTGCCAGACTGGATCTGGCCGGATGGCCTGAAACGGATATTTTTGCGCACTCATGACAGACAATGAATCCTTTCTGAAGGTTGCCCGTCAGGTAATCACCGACGAAGCCCGGGCGTTGGATGTTTTGGCCGACAGCCTTGACGACCGGTTTGCCGAAGCCGTTCAGCTGATCCTGCAGGCCACAGGGCGGATCATCATCAGCGGGATCGGCAAGTCGGGACACATCGGTCACAAGATCGCGGCAACCCTGGCCAGCACCGGCACGCCGGCCTATTTCGTTCATCCGGCCGAGGCCAGCCACGGCGATCTGGGGATGGTGTCGAAAGGAGACGTGGTTCTGGCGATCTCAAATTCGGGCGAAGCACCGGAACTGGCCAATCTACTGGCCTTTACCCGGCGGTTCGGCATCCCTTTGATCGGCCTGTCCAGCAAGCCCGAAAGCTCGTTGATGAAACAGGCGGACGTGCATTTGCTGATCCCCTCTCTGGGCGAGGCCTGCGGCTATGGGATGGTGCCGTCGATCTCGACCACGCTGACGCTGGCCATGGGTGATGCGCTGGCGATTGCGCTGATGAAATATCGCGACTTCAAACCAGAGGATTTCCGCGCCTTCCATCCGGGCGGCAAACTGGGCGCGCAGCTGAGCGCCGTACGCGATCTGATGCACAGTGGCGATGCGGTGCCGCTGGTTTCTGCCGATACACCGATGAGCGACGCGTTGATCGAGATCAGCCAGAAAGGCTTTGGCGTGGTCGGGGTGACGGACGCGGATGGCAAACTTGCCGGTATCATCACCGACGGCGACCTGCGGCGCCACATGGAGGGGCTGCTGGACAATACAGCCGCACAGGTCATGACCCGCAATCCGACCACGATCGCACCGGAGTCGCTGGCCGAAGAAGCCGTGGCGATCATGAACGCGCGCAAGATCACCTCGTTGTTCGTGGTCGACCCCGAACAGCCGGGATTGGCGCAGGGCCTTCTGCATATTCACGATTGCCTGCGCGTCGGGCTGGGCTGACAGGAGGCGCAGGTGGACCGCTATTCCCGAATGGTGCAGTTCCTGAAGGTTCTGTTGCCGCTGGCGGCGATTCTGCTGCTGTCCACGGTATTCCTGCTGTCGCGCAGCATCGAAACCAACGTCTCGGGTCCGTTCACCCAGCAGGATATCGACGAACGGCTTGAGGGGCAGCTTGTGACCCGCCCGAACTATCGGGGGACCACCCGCAAGGGCGAAGATGTCCAGGTCGAGGCAGTTCGGGCCAGCCAGGGAACTGCCGACAGCGATCCAAGAGCAACCGAATTCCGTGGCCGGTTCGGCCTGCTGAACGGTGGGGTGATCACACTGGACTCCAACTCGGGGTCGATCCGACCGGACAAGGCGACGGCCACCTTCACGGGGGACGTGGTGATCACCACCACAGACGGTATCCGGGTGACGACAGACCTGTTGAATACTTCATTGGACGAGATCCGGGGCGATACGCCAGGTCAGGTGCAGGGAACGGGACCAATCGGCAATTTCTCGGCCGGGCGGATGACATTCGGCGCTGAAAAAGACGGTGGACCGGTCCATATTCTTTTTACAGATGGCGTTAAGCTGTTATATGAGCCGAAAAAAGCCGAAAGATAGACTGTGTTTGATTTTCGTTTCGTCCTCGTTTGTTTCGCCCTGGCCGTGGGTTCGGTGCCAGCGTCCGCGCAGGAAGCGCAGGTGGCCTTTGGGTCGGTGAAGGCCGATCCCAGTCTGCCGGTCGAAGTGACATCCGAGACACTGAACGTCAATCAAGAGGACGGTTCGGCCGAGTTTCTTGGCAACGTCATTGTCGTGCAGGGCGAAATGCGCCTGTCCGCCGGTCGCGTGCTGGTGATCTACAACCAGGATCGGTCGGGGATCGAACGCATGGAGGCGTCGGAAAACGTCGTGCTTGTCAGCCCGCCGGATGCCGCCGAAGGGGATTGGGCGGAATACACCATCGACTCGGGTGTGATCGTGATGAAGGGCAACGTTCTGCTGACGCAGGGGCCCAGCACGATCAGCGGCGACCAGATGATTGCGAACCTGACCAGCGGAACCGCGACCATGTCGGGACGGGTCAAGACGATCCTTCAGCAGGGCGGCAATTGATGGCGGGCCCGCAACTGTCCGTTGCCGAAGGGTCTCAGGGTCTGAAGATTCAGAAACTGCGCAAATCCTATCGCAAAAAGACCGTGATCCGGGACGTATCGATGACGCTGGACCGGTCCGAGGTCGTGGCGTTGCTAGGGCCGAACGGCTCGGGCAAGACGACCACGTTCTATTCCGTTGCCGGGCTGGTGTTCCCCGAGGCCGGAACGGTCACTTTGGACGGTCAGAATGTGACCACGCTGCCGATGTATCGCCGGGCGCGCATGGGCATCGGGTATCTGCCGCAGGAAATGTCGATCTTTCGTGGCTTGAGCGTCGAGGACAATATCTCGGCCGTGCTCGACATTGCGGTGAAGCATGTGCACCGCCGCAAGGAACGTCTGGAAGAGCTGCTCTCGGACTTTTCGATCGAGCATTTGCGGCGGGCGCCTGCCCTTGCATTGTCGGGCGGTGAGCGCCGTCGCGTCGAGATAGCCCGCTGTCTGGCCGCCGACCCCAAGTACCTGCTGCTGGACGAGCCATTTGCCGGCGTCGACCCGATCAGCGTGGGCGATATCCGGCATCTGGTGGCGGATCTGAAGAAGCGTGGAATCGGCGTGCTGATCACCGACCACAACGTGCGGGAAACGCTGGAAATTGTGGACCGCGCCTACATCCTGCACGACGGGCAGGTGCTGATGTCCGGATCGCCCGACGAGGTGGTGGAAAACGAAAATGTCCGGCGCGTGTACCTGGGTGAAAACTTCAAGATTTCATAGGCTTAGCTTTCATTGCGCCAGGCGCATGACAGAATTCGCGTATATACACTCCTGTTTTGATTGACTCTTCTGCCGCCTCTTGGCTCAATTGGTACATGGCATTTTCGCGGTTCCAGACTGGATCTCGATCTCCCTTCTCCGAAGGGCCCTACCGAGGACAACCGCGAAACATGTCTCTACCCCCCACCCGATAAAAACAAGCATGTCACCCGACGTGACGTCATAATGGGTGTGAATTGTGAAGGAGATCACATGCGTTACCAAATCAGCGGCAAACAGATCGACATTGGTGCAGCCTTGCAGACACACGTGCAGGACGCATTGGGCGAGGTCGTGAGCAAATATGCTCAGCGACCGACGGATGCCAACGTCGTCTTTTCCCGTTCAGCGCATGAGTATGTGTGCGAAACCACCATACATATGTCCACGGGCCTGACAGCCCAGGCCAAGGCACATGCAACCGAAATCTATGCGGCATTCGAGGCGTGCTGCGAAAAGATGGAGAAACAACTGCGTCGCTACAAGCGCCGCCTCAAGGACCACCATCGTGAACGGGCTCAGCCGGTTGAACTCTTCGGAGCGTCATCTTATATCCTCGCCTCGAACGAATCGGACGTGGCCGACGAACCCGACTCATTGCAGCCCATCATCGTGGCTGAGATGGAAACCAAGATCCCATCGTTGAGTGTCGGCGAAGCTGTCATGCAAATGGAATTGGCCGGCGCCCCGGTGCTGGTGTTCAGGAATGAAAACAAGGACGGATTGAACGTCGTGTATCGCCGGGATGACGGCAATATCGGCTGGATCGATCCGTAACAGGCAAGAATTGGGCGGGGCCCCCGGATCCCGGATTCTGGGGGCGTCGCCGTGGAGCAAAACATGGATTTGTCGAGCATACTGAAGCCCGAAGCGGTGCGCGTGCTATCTGCAGCGTCCAGCAAAAAGCGGTTGTTTCAGGAAATCGGTGACGTCGCCGCGGGCGCACTCGGACTTGATCCGCAGACCATCGTAGACTGCCTGCTGGAGCGGGAAAGCCTCGGGCCGACCGGCGTTGGCCATGGTGTTGCCCTGCCCCACGCCCGTCTGTCCGAGATCGACTCGGTTGCCGGCGTGTTCGTCATGCTGGAAAAGCCCATCGACTTCGGATCGGTCGACCGTCAGCCCGTGGATCTGGCCTTTGCGTTGTTCGCTCCGGAAGACGCCGGTGTCGAGCATCTCAAGGCATTGGCGCTCGTATCGCGCACGCTGCGCGACAGCGCGGTCTGCTCGAAGCTTCGGGCCAACCCGGATCCGGTCAAGCTGTATGCGATCCTGACCACAGCTCAGTCCATGCAAGCTGCCTGAGACCTGTTAGAAAGAAAAAAGCCCCCGGTTTTCGGGGGCTTTTTTTGTCTGGGCCATGCTTAACCGCCGGTTCCCATCTCGAGCGTCCACCAGATCTTCCCGCCGTTTTCCTGATGCCATGCAAACCCCATCTGGGTTGCTTGCGGGTCCATGATCACCGATCGCGGACCCGGTTCCTGCATCCACGCAGCCAGGGTTTCGGTTTCGGTTTCGTAGGTCTCGGAAATCGCTTCACCCAGGAAACGGCCCGCATAACCGGCACGGGCCACCCGGTCGAGCGGCGAAGATCCGTCCGAGCCGAAATGCCAGGGACGGTTCTGCCGCGACATGTCCTTGGCGTGTGTCGCCGCCGCTGCGTTCAGCTGCGCGTTCAACTGCACCGACTGCAGTCCAGACGCCTGCCGCAGGGCGTTTACGGAATCAAGCATGCGGAACTGCAGTTTTTCGGGATTGCCCCGGATCTTGTAGGCTTTGGGCAGCGGGCGCCCATCCGCACCAAGGGTTGAAGTGCCGCTCACGTCGGTACATGCCGCCAGTGCGACAAGGCAAATCAAGAGCAGGGAAAAAATGCGCGTCATGATGAGTCCGGTTTGCTTGTTTCCAATTGGCAATACCCTGCCAGCGGCCCATGAGCAAAGGCTCAAATGCACGAACCCGCATGATTCTGCCGGTTTGATTTGCGACTGAAGCATTCTGGCAATAACATAGAGCGGATTCTTGCACATCTTTCGCAGAGGACCTGTCACCATGGTCAAGAAACGCGTTTTCTCTTCGTCCCGCCGCGGATTCCTCGCAGGCGCATCGTCTTTGCTCGCCAGCCCGGCGATCGCCCAATACATCCCGGGCGACCCATTGCGCCCTGCACCCGAGGCTGAACCGGCCGTTCGCCGCAATGTGTCGGGCTTCAAGGCGCAGCAATGGCAGCCCTACTTCTCGAACACCCGGAACGGGGCGATTCTGGTCGACACCGTTTCCCGCGCTTTGCACTACTGGTCGGAAGACCAGACCGTCTACAAGCTGTACCCGTCGTCGGTTCCGCTGACCGAAGAACTGACCCGCCGCGGTCGCACGAGTGTCATCCGCAAGGTCGAGGGGCCCAGCTGGTCGCCGACGCCGTCGATGAAGAAAAGAAACCCGGAATGGCCGGATTACATCCCTCCGGGGCCCGATAACCCGCTGGGGACGCACGCTTTGTATCTCAGCTGGAAGTATTACCGGATCCACGGAACCCACGATACGCGGAAAATTGGCCGCCGGTCGTCGAACGGGTGCATCGGGTTGTTCAACGAGAACATCGCAGAGCTGTACGCCATGGCGAAGGTCGGGACGCAAGTGTTGCTAATTTGACGACATTTTCGCGCGCCAACCCGCTTGCACTGCAAGTTGCAATTGCATTCGTTCTGCTTTGCTGATTAGAAAAAACCACGAGGTAAGTCTTAGGTGTGTGGTTCCGCAATTGGGATCGCGCAAACTCTGGAGGTTAATATGAAGAAACTTGTACTCGCTGCTGCACTGACCGCTGCTGCTTCGACCGCATATGCTGGCAACCTGGAAGAGCCGGTTGTTGAGGCACCTGTTGTCGTCGAAGAAACCCAGGGCTCGTCGCAGGGCATCATCCTGCCGCTGATCCTGCTGGTCGTTGTTGCCGCAGCTGTTGCCGCAGGCTAAGTCCAACGGACTACGACAAAAAAGAAAGGCGGTGGATCTCCACCGCCTTTTTTCGTGCTTAATCCCGGGCCGATTCAGTCCAGCCAGCCCTTGAGGTTGTCCTCGACAACCTTGCCCAAGGCGGCGATATGCGCGTCCTCGTCGTTAAGGCAGGGAATGTAGGTAAAGCTTTCACCGCCGGCGTGCTCAAAGCTTTCGTGTATCTCTTCGTTGATCTCTTCCAGCGTTTCAATGCAGTCCGAAGAAAATGCCGGGGCAATGACGGCTATGTTCTTTTTGCCCTGCCGGGCCAGTTCCGCGACGTGGTCGACAGTGTAGGGCTTCAGCCATTCCTCGGGTCCGAATCGCGACTGGAAGGTGGTCACCAGTTGATCATCCGCCCAGCCCAGCCGCTCTTTCAGCAGCCGTGACGTCTTGGCGCACTGGCAGTGGTACGGATCACCCTGCATCAGATAGCGTTCCGGCATGCCGTGATAGGAACAGACCAGAACGTCCGGCTTGGTCTCCATGGCCGCATAGGCGCGCTCGACCGACTGCGCCAGGGCGTCGATATAGGCCGGCTCGTCGAAATAGGCCGGTACCGTGCGGCTGGCGGGCTGCCACGCCTCGTCCATCAGTGCGCGAAAGAACTGGTCGTTCGCGGTTGCGGTCGTGGCGCCGGCATATTGCGGATACAGCGGGAAGAACAGGATGCGGTCGCAGCCCTCGGCCACCATTTGGCGAACCTTCGACTTGGTCGAGGGGTTTCCGTAACGCATGCAGAACTCCACCATGACCTTGTCACCATAGCGTTCCTGCATCGCCGCACGCATCTTGGCAGTCTGGTCCTTGGTGATGGTCATCAACGGGCTTTCGCCCTTGTCGTGGTTCCAGATCGACTTGTACGCCGCGCCCGAGCTGAAGGGACGTTTGGTCAGGATGATGGCCTGCAGGATCGGCTGCCATTTCCAGGCCGGATAGTCGATCACCCGCCGGTCGGACAGGAACTCGTTCAGATAGCGGCGCATCGGCCAATAGCTGTAGTCATCCGGCGTGCCGAGATTGGCCAGAAGAACGCCGACGCGGCCCATCTTCACTTTTGGGTGGTCTGCCGGAGCGTGTTCCGGGCGGGTGGCATCGAACATTGTAAGCTTCCTGAATTTTGGTTTAGAGGCTGACATAATCGGTTCCGTCAGCGGGTCAATCGGACAGTTTGCCTTCTTTCGTGCCAAGGGCGTCGGCCAGTCTCATCTGGGCCGAGCCGGGGCGCAGTGGCTTGGGCTGGCTGGCGTCCGGCGCCCAGCCCGTCAGGCAGATCAACTCGAACGTGGCAGTCAGCCGGCCTTCGGGAGATGAAAAATGCGCGGCGTAAATCTCTTGGGCCCGGGAAAAGAGCGCGCGGCGCGACGGGTGTTTCAACCGCTGGGTCATGGCGTTGGTTTCGCCCATCGCGCGCAGGTCCCGCATCAAGTGCCACAGGTCGCGGTAAGTCGCCGTCAGGGGCACTTTGTCCGCAACAGGTAATGCAAAACCCGCACGCTGCAGCAGCGCGCCAAGATCTCGCAACTCGGCCATCGGCGCGACACGGGGGCTGAGACCGCCGGTCACCTCGACCTCGGCCTGACCCAGCGCTGCCCGCAATTCGTGCAGGGTTTCACCGCCCAGACACACCACCAACAACAAACCGTCGGGCTGCAGCGCGCGGACACATTGAATCAGCTGGCCCACCGGATCGTTGGCCCAATGCAGGGCCATCGCATGAACCACCAGGTCATGCGCAGCGGGTTTGAGATCCAACACGTCGTCATCGGCCACGACCCAGGCGCCCGGCAGGACCGGCGCCCAGATGTCGGGGCAGGGGGTTACGATCGCTGGCGCGGTAAACGATTTGTTAACCATGGAAAGGCGATCCTGCACCTCGTCCATGGCGGCGTGGTGAAGAAACAGGGCCTCGTCGCTGATCCGCGCGCGGTGTGCCGCAAGCGCTTTGCGATCGAACAGCGAGGGTGCATTGGGTGCTGGCAAATCCATAGGCCGCAATTATCGCATATGGCAGCGGATTCAAACCGCGATCGAGGTCGTATATCCCCCACGCTGCATCGGCTGCGGCGAGATGGCGGCCTCGGATTTCGGCTTGTGCGGGCCGTGCTGGCGCGAAACCCCGTTCATCGGCGGAACAGTCTGCCACAGTTGCGGTGCGCCCGTTCCTGGCAGCGATGATGGTCACCGAATCGACTGCGATGATTGCTTGCGCCGCCCGCAACCGTGGGCCGAGGGACGCGCGGCATTGCTGTATCAGGGGCGGGCGCGGTCACTGGTTCTGGCCCTGAAGCACGGGGATCGTTCCGAACTGGCAAAACCTGCGGCGCGTTGGATGGCGCAGGCAGGTCGCACGCTGTTTCGACCGGATACGGTGATCGCTCCGGTGCCGCTGCATTGGTCGCGGCTGCTGAAGCGCCGATACAACCAGTCCGCGCTCTTGTCGCTCCACTTGGGAAAGGAGGCGGGCCTGCCGGTCTGTCCGGATCTGTTGAGACGCAAGCGGCGCACCCCACCGCTGGAAGGCAAAACGGCGGCCGAGCGTGCCGAAACGCTGCGCGAAGCAATCACATTGCATCCGCGCCGCGGTCAAGTTCTGCGCGGGCGGTCTGTTCTGCTGGTGGATGATGTCATGACGTCGGGCGCGACGCTGGCGGCCTGTAGCCGGGCCTGCCAAGAGGCCGGTGCGGCTCATATTTCCGTGTTGGTACTGGCGCGCGTTGCCAAGGATGCCTAATTCCCCCTAAATTGCGCGAAATCCAAGGGAACGGACCATGAAACCGGTTGTCATCTATACATCGCCGCTGTGCGGCTTTTGCCACGCGGCCAAACGGCTGCTGAACCAGAAAGGCGTCGCCTATGAGGAGATCGACGTTCTGATGAACCCCAAACGCAAGCCCGAGATGATCCAGCGGGCGGGCGGACGGCGCACGGTGCCACAGATCTTCATTGGTGACACCCATGTCGGTGGCTGCGACGACCTGTACGAACTCGAACAGGCCGGCAAGCTGGACCCGCTGTTGGCCGCCTGATGAAAACCGCCCTGCTGCAGATCACCTCGTCGGACGACCCGGCCGCGAACCTGGACATGGTGCGTGCCATGATGGCCGAGGCCGCGGACCGGGGCGCGCGGTTCATCCTGACGCCCGAGGTCACCAACTGCGTCTCGACCAGCGCAACGCGCCAGCGCGAGGTGCTGCAGCACGAAGAAGACGACATCACCCTGGCGGGCCTGCGCGAACAGGCGGCGGAATTGGGCGTATGGCTGCTGATCGGATCGCTGGGGCTGAAGACACATGACGCCGACGGGCGGTTCGCCAACCGGTCCTTCATGATCGACCCGCAGGGCGGGATCGTGGCGCGCTATGACAAGATCCACATGTTTGACGTGCAGGTCACCGAGACTGAGACCTTTCGCGAATCGGCCAGCTATCGCCCCGGGTCGCGGGCGGAGATCGCCGAGACCGCCTTCGGCAAGGTCGGCATGACCATCTGCTATGACATCCGGTTCCCGCATCTGCACGCCGCGCTGGCACAGGGCGGGGCCACGATCCTGACGGTTCCGGCGGCGTTCTCTCCGGTGACCGGCGCGGCCCATTGGGAACCGCTGCTGCGCGCCCGCGCCATCGAGACCGGCTGTTGGGTCATTGCCCCCGCGCAGACCGGAGAACACCCCAAAACCCGGGGCAAAACGCGCCATACCCACGGGCACAGCATGGTCGTATCGCCCTGGGGCGAGGTGCTGATCGACGCAGGCACTCAGACCGGCATTCACTTTTTTGATCTGGATGATAGGTCTGTTACAGAGGCACGGCGGCGCGTGCCGTCCCTGACACATGTTCGCCCGTTCGACGGGCCCTGATCCAGAGCCGGGTAATGACTGACGAAACCAACGCCCTGGCGGTCGCGCTGTTCAGCGAGATCCTGACTGCGGACCAATTGCTGCGGAACCGGCTGAGCCGGGTTCTGCCCAAGGGAATGGAAATCTCGCATTTCTCGGTGCTGAACCACCTGGTGTTCGTGGGGGGCGAGCGGACGCCTGCCCAACTGGCCCGCACATTCCATGTGACCCGTGGGGCGATGACCAACACCTTGGCCAAACTGGAATGGGCCGGATACATCCACATCCGCCCCGATTGGGACGATGCCCGCCGCAAGATGGTGGCGATCAGCCCCGCAGGCCGACGGGCGCGCGATCAGGCGATCTCGGCCATCGCACCTCTGATCAACCGGGTCGTGGGCGAACTAGGCCTTGAGCGTGTGCGCGCGACCCTGCCGGTTCTGCGCGACCTGCGCATGAAACTGGAAGAGGAATAGTCTTCAGCCCGGCTTCACGCTGGCGGTGACGTAGTTCACGCTCAGATCCCGGTCCGAGATCGACCAGCTCCAGGTGATCGGGTTGAACACGAACCCCTTGCGGTCCACCGGGTCCAGACCAGCCTGGCGCAGCAGATCGAACAGCTCGTCCGGGGTGATGAACTTGGACCATTCATGCGTGCCGCGCGGCAGCCAGCGCATGACGACCTCGGCCCCGAAAATCGCCATCGCATAGGATTTCGGGTTGCGGTTGATGGTCGAGCAGATTTCCAACCCGCCCGGCTTCAGCAGCTGCTGCGTGGCGGTCAGATAGGCCAGCGGGTCGGCCACATGCTCGACCACCTCCATGTTCAGGATCACGTCGAACTGTTCACCCGCGTCGGCCAATGCCTCGGCGGTGGTGTGGCGATAGTCGATCTGCAGGCCGGATTGCTCGGCGTGGATGCGGGCCACGGGCAGGTTGCGCTCGGCCGCGTCGGCGCCCACGACCTCGGCGCCCAGCCGCGCCATCGGCTCGCTCAGCAGCCCGCCGCCGCAGCCGATATCCAGCAGGCGCAGGCCCTCGAACGGTTTCGCAGCCGTCAGGTCCCGGTCAAATTCGCCCGCGATCTGCTGTGTGATATAGTCCAGACGGCACGGATTGAGCATGTGCAGAGGTTTGAATTTCCCGTGCGGGTCCCACCATTCGGCGGCCATGGCCTCGAATTTTGCGATCTCGGACGGGTCCACCGTGTTCGGATGCGCTTGCATTCCTGTCTCCGTGTGCTCTTTTACGCTGTAAGACTATATAGGGCCATAATGGACAAGTACCCGGACCAAAAGCGCGCAGTGCAATATCTTTACCCGCCGGTCGATCCGTTCGACCAGCGCGTGGTGGATATGGGCGACGGGCACCGCATCTATGTGGAGCAATGCGGCAATCCCGACGGGATTCCCGTGGTGGTTCTGCATGGCGGCCCCGGCGGCGGCTGCAGCCCGGCCATGCGGCGCTATTTCGACCCCGAGGTCTACCGGGTGATTCTGTTCGATCAGCGCGGCTGCGGTCGGTCGCGGCCCACGGCCTCGGTCGAGAACAACACGACCTGGCACCTGGTGGCAGATATCGAGCGTCTGCGGAAACTGTTCGAGATCGACGACTGGATCGTGTTCGGCGGCAGCTGGGGCGCCACGCTGGCGCTGATCTATGCCCAAACCCATCCCGACCGGGTGACCCGCCTGGTTCTGCGTGGCGTGTTTCTGGCCACGCAGGCGGAACTCGACTGGTTCTATGGTGGTGGAGCCGGCAAGTTCTGGCCCGAGCAATGGGCGCGCTTCACCTCGCTGCTGCGCGACTCGGAACTGTCCGACGCCATCGGCGCCTACAACAAGCGGCTGTTTTCGGGCGATCGCGCGACCGAGATCCTGTACGCCCGCGCCTGGTCGCACTGGGAAAACGCGCTGGCCTCGATCCACACCAACGGGGCCGTCGGTGAAAGCCCCGGCGAATATGCGCGCACCTTCGCGCGGCTCGAGAATCACTATTTCATCAACAAGGCGTTTCTGGAATATGACGGCCAGATTCTGGACCGGATGGACCGGATCGCGCATATTCCCGGCCACATCGTGCAGGGCCGTTACGATATGATCTGCCCCCCGCAGGCGGCCTGGAGCCTGGCCGAGAAATGGCCCGAGGCCGAGCTGAAGATGGTGCGGCAGGCTGGTCACGCCCTGTCGGAACCCGGGATCAGCGCCGAACTTGTGCGCATCATGGACCGAACCGCGCAGGAGGTGGCATGACCCGCATCGACCGCCGTGCCCTGTTCACCTCGGGTGCCGCTGCAGCCCTGCTGGCCGCGACGGGGGCCTCGCTGGCGGATACGCCGAAATCGGGCGGCGTGCTGCGCATCGCCGTACCGCGTGACGACAGCCTGGACCGGCTGGCCCGGGGTGCGGTGTTCGACACCCTGACCGAGATCGCGCCGGACGGCACTCTGCGCGGCGAGCTTGCGACCGCATGGCAGACCGATTCCGAGGCCCGGGTATGGACCTTCGACCTGCGTGCGGATGCGGTGTTTCACGACGGCGCGGCGCTGACGGCCGCGGATGTTCTGGCGGTCCTGTCCGAGGTCGGGCGCGCCGAAGCCCTGGCGCCGGACCGCATCCGGATCGAACTGGCCGAGGCCAACCCCGGCCTGCCTTTCACGCTGGCCGATACCCGGTTCGTCATCACCCGCGACGGGCAGAGCGTTTCGCCGCTGCAGCAGGCAAACGGCACCGGGTGTTACCGGGTCGAACGGGCCGAAGACGGGCGCCATTTCCGCGGCCGCCGGGTCGCGGGCCACTACAAGGATGGCCATGCCGGCTGGCTGGAGGCGGTCGACATCATCGTGATCCCCGACCCGGCCGTGCGCGCCGAGGCGCTGCGTGACCGATACGTGGACGTGTCGGTGCTGCCGGCGGCGCAAGGGCTGCGCGGTCTGGGTGGCGTGCGGTTCTTCCCCAGCGAATCAGAGATGTCGCTGGCAATCTCCGGCACCGTGGGCCTGCCGCGCCGGATCGGGCGGGGCGCGCCGTTGGACGATGGGCGCATCGCGGAACGCTGGTGGATGGCCTGAAACCGGCCTGAAAATCGGCGCCGATTGTCCGTCGGTTTACGGCAGGGGTTGCAGACTCGGGGCGTCCTGCGTATATGCAGTTGCAACAGCGGCGCGTCGGACTTCTGGTTCGAGGCTCCACCGGAAAATTCGACGGGCCGCGCGCCCGTTTTTTTGTGCCCGATCGAAGGGTAGAGCACCATATGACAAATGACCTGATAGCCAAGGCGGCGATCGACCGACGACTGGCCGAGATCATCACTCCGGTGATCGAGGATCTGGGGTATGAGCTGGTCCGTATCCGTCTGATGAGCGGCAAGCAGACCACGCTGCAGATCATGGCCGACAAGCCCGATGGCGGCATCGAGGTGGATGATTGCGCCGAGATCTCGAACGCGGTCAGCGCCACGCTGGACGTCGAGGACCCGATCCTTGACGCCTATACGCTCGAGGTGTCCAGCCCCGGCATCGACCGCCCGCTGACGCGGCTGAAGGATTTCGAGATGTTCGAGGGCTACGAGGCCAAGCTGGAAACGACCGAACTGATCGACGGCCGCCGCCGCTTCAAGGGGGAACTGGCCGGTGTCGAGGGGGATGAGGTTCTGGTCAACATCCCCAACGGCGAAGAGACCGTGACCATCGGTCTGCAATTCGACTGGCTAAGCGACGCCAAGCTGGTCCTGACCGATGACCTGATCAAGGAAATGCTGCGCCAGCGCAAAGACGCCGGCGCCCTGAACGAAAACGCTTTCGACGAGATTGAGACCGAAGGGTCCGAAGAGGAGACGAACTGATGGCAATCACCTCAGCCAACCAGCTGGAGCTGCTGCAGACCGCCGAGGCCGTGGCCCGCGAAAAGATGATCGACCCCGGTCTGGTCGTCGAAGCGATGGAGGAATCGCTCGCCCGTGCCGCCAAGAGCCGTTACGGCGCCGAGATGGACATTCGCGTGTCCATCGATCGCAAGACCGGTAAGGCAACCTTTACTCGGGTCCGCACCGTGGTCGCGGATGACGAGCTTGAGAACTATCAGGCCGAGATGACCGTCGAGCAGGCCAAGCAATACATGGAATCGCCCGAGATTGGTGATGTATTCGTGGAAGAAGTCCCGCCGGTGGAAATGGGCCGGATCGCGGCTCAGTCGGCCAAGCAGGTGATCCTGCAGAAGGTTCGTGAGGCCGAGCGTGACCGCCAGTACGAAGACTTCAAGGATCGTGTCGGCACCATCATCAACGGCGCCGTCAAGCGTGAGGAATTCGGCAACGTGATCGTCGATCTGGGTGGGGCCGAGGCTGTTCTGCGCCGCAACGACAAGATCGGTCGCGAAAGCTATCGCCCCAATGACCGGGTGCGCGCCTACATCAAGGAAGTGCGCCGCGAAACGCGTGGTCACCAGATCTTCCTGTCGCGCACGGCGCCCGAGTTCATGGCCGAGCTGTTCAAGATGGAAGTGCCGGAAATCTATGACGGCATCATCGAGGTCAAGGCCGTGGCCCGTGATCCCGGTTCGCGTGCCAAGATCGCGGTCATCTCGTATGACAACTCGATCGACCCCGTCGGCGCCTGCGTTGGTATGCGCGGCAGCCGCGTGCAGGCCGTCGTGAACGAGCTGCAGGGCGAAAAGATCGACATCATCCCGTGGAACGAAGACCAGCCGACATTCCTTGTGAACGCGCTGCAGCCCGCCGAGGTTTCCAAGGTGGTTCTGGACGAAGAAGCCGGCAAGATCGAAGTCGTCGTGCCCGAAGAACAGCTTTCGCTGGCGATCGGTCGCCGTGGTCAGAACGTGCGTCTGGCCAGCCAGCTGACCGGTCTGGACATCGACATCATGACCGAGGCCGAAGAATCGGCGCGCCGTCAGAAGGAGTTCGAAGCCCGCACGCAGCTGTTCATGGACAGCCTGGACCTGGACGAGTTCTTTGCCCAGCTGCTGGTCTCGGAAGGCTTCACCAACCTGGAAGAAGTGGCCTATGTCGAGCTGGACGAACTGCTGGTGATCGATGGCGTCGACGAAGGCACCGCAAACGAGCTGCAAGCGCGTGCGCGCGAATTCCTCGAGGCGCAGGCCAAGGCGGCGCTGGACAGCGCCCGCAGCCTGGGTGCCGAGGACAGCCTTATTGAATTTGAGGGTCTGACACCCCAAATGGTTGAGGCGCTTGCCAAGGACGGCGTCAAGACGCTGGAAGACTTTGCAACCTGCGCTGACTGGGAACTGGCCGGAGGCTGGACCACGGTTGATGGCCAGCGGGTCAAGGATGACGGTATTCTCGAACCCTTTGGCGTGACGCTGGAAGAGGCGCAGGATCTGGTGATGACCGCTCGGGTCATGTTGGGCTGGGTCGACCCCGCCGATCTGGAGCAGCCCGAGGCAGACGTCGAGGACGAAGCAGCAGACGAGGAGGCCGAGGCCTGATTCCAGGCCTCGGGTGGCACACATGGGTCGCGGTGGCGTCCAAAAGGAACGGTCCGAAGGGCCAGAGCGGAAATGCATCGCCACGGGCGAGGTGCAGCCTCGGTACGGGCTGATCCGCTTTGTAACCGGCCCGGATGGGCAGGTTTTCCCGGATGTCGCGTCCAAGTTGCCGGGTCGGGGCGTTTATGTCTCGGCGGATCGCAAGGCGCTGGACACAGCCGTCGGCAAGAAGCTGTTTGCACGCGGGTTCAAGGCGCAGGTGACTGTACCGCAGGACCTTGTGGACGAGGTGGAGCGTCAATTGTCGCGCCGCGTGATCGAGTTGATCAGTCTGGCGCGAAAATCCGGCGATGCGGTCGCCGGGTATGAAAAGGTCAAGTCCTGGCTTGATCGCGAAGAGGCTTGGGTTCTGATTCAGGCGGTCGATGGTTCCGGGCGCGGCAAGTCCAAGCTGAGCACGCCGCATTTCGGGAAATACATCGGCTGGCTGACCGCAGACGAGCTTGGGGCGGCATTTGGGCGCCAAACGGTGATTCATGCGGCGCTCGCCTCTGGCGGACTCGCCAAACGTGTTGTAGAGGAAGCGCAGCGCCTGCGTGGCTTGCGCGATATGGATGACGGCGGCAAGGGCCGCGCGGAAGGGTAAGAAGCTTTATGAGCGATAGTGACGGCAAAAAGACATTGGGTCTTCGTGGCGGGGCACGCCCCGGGAATGTGAAACAGAGTTTCAGCCACGGACGTACCAAGAATGTCGTGGTGGAAACCAAACGCAAGCGCGTGGTGGTTCCCAAGCCGGGAGCGTCCAAGCCCAGCGGTGGCGCTGCGCCGTCGGGTGATCCTTCGCGCCGGCCAGCCGGGATTTCCGATGCCGAGATGAATCGGCGCCTGAAGGCATTGCAGGCGGCCAAGGCCCGTGAGGCCGAGGAAGCCGAACGCCGCGAGGCCGAGGAAAAAGCGCGCGCCGAAGAGCGTGAACGCCGCCGCGCCGAACAGGAAGCCAAGGAGCGCGAACAGCGCGAGGCCGAGGAGAAAGCCCGGCAGAAAGCCGAGGAAGAAGAGCGCAAGCAGAAAGAGGCCGATGAAGCCGCTCAGCGCGCCGCAGCAGAAGCCGCGGCCGCGAAAGAGGCACCCAAGGCCAAGGCCCCCGCGGCCAGCAAGCCTGCACCAGCGGAAACGCCGCGCAAGACCGACCGCGAGCGCGAACAGCGCCAAACCCGCGGCAAGGGCCGCGACGACGGCCGTCGCTCGGGCAAGCTGACGTTGAACCAGGCTCTGCGTGGCGGGGAAGGTGGCCGCCAGCGGTCCATGGCCGCGATGAAACGCAAGCAGGAGCGTGCGCGGCAGAAAGCCATGGGCGGCTCGGTCGAGCGTGAAAAGGTGATCCGCGAGGTTCAGCTGCCCGAGGCGATCGTCGTTTCGGAACTGGCCAATCGTATGGCCGAACGCGTCGCTGACGTCGTCAAGTCGCTGATGAACATGGGTATGATGGTCACGCAGAACCAGACCATCGACGCCGATACTGCCGAACTGATCATCGAAGAATTCGGCCACAAGGTCGTGCGGGTTTCGGACGCGGATGTCGAGGATGTAATCTCGGATGTCGAAGACAAGGATGAAGACCTGCAGCCCCGTCCGCCGGTCATTACCATCATGGGTCATGTCGACCACGGGAAGACCTCGCTGTTGGACGCGATCCGCGACGCGAAAGTCGTTGCGGGCGAGGCCGGTGGCATTACCCAGCATATCGGCGCCTATCAGGTGCAGACCAACGACGGCACCACGCTGACCTTCTTGGACACGCCGGGCCACGCGGCCTTTACCTCGATGCGCTCGCGCGGTGCTCAGGTAACGGATATCGTGGTGCTGGTGGTTGCGGCGGATGACGCGGTGATGCCGCAGACGGTCGAGGCAATCAACCACGCCAAGGCCGCCGGTGTTCCGATGATCGTGGCGATCAACAAGATCGACAAGCCCGATGCGAACCCGGACAAGGTGCGCACCGACCTGCTGCAGCACGAGATCGTCGTCGAAAAGATGTCGGGCGAGGTTCAGGATGTCGAAGTTTCGGCCATCACGGGACAGGGTCTGGACGATCTACTGGAAGCCATCGCGCTGCAGGCCGAGATTCTGGAGCTGAAGGCCAACCCGAACCGCGCCGCGCAAGGTGCTGTGATCGAGGCGCAGCTGGATGTGGGCCGCGGCCCTGTCGCGACCGTGCTGGTCGAGAAGGGCACGCTGCGCCAGGGCGACATCTTCGTCGTGGGCGAGCAGTACGGCAAGGTCCGCGCGCTGATCAACGACAAGGGCGAGCGCGTTCAGGAGGCCGGTCCTTCGGTTCCGGTCGAGGTCTTGGGTCTCAACGGTACGCCCGAGGCCGGTGACGTTCTGAACGTGACCGAGACCGAGGCGCAGGCCCGCGAGATCGCCGAGTACCGCGCGCAGGTCGCCAAGGACAAGCGCGCCGCCGCCGGTGCCGCGACCACGCTGGAACAGCTGATGCAGAAGGCCAAGGAAGACGAGAACGTGGCCGAGCTGCCCATTCTGGTCAAGGCCGACGTGCAGGGCTCGGCCGAGGCGATCGTGCAGGCGATGGAGAAGATCGGCAACGACGAGGTGCGCGTGCGCGTGCTGCACTCGGGCGTCGGCGCCATCACCGAAACCGATATCGGCTTGGCCGAAGCGTCGGGTGCTCCGGTCTTTGGCTTCAACGTGCGGGCAAATGCTTCGGCACGCAACACCGCCAACCAGAAGGGCGTCGAGATCCGCTACTACTCGGTGATCTACGACCTGGTGGATGACGTCAAAGCCGCTGCCTCGGGCCTGCTGAGCGCCGAGATCCGCGAAAAGTTCATCGGCTATGCCGAGATCAAGGAAGTGTTCAAGGTCACCGGCGTCGGCAAAGTTGCCGGCTGTCTGGTCACCGAGGGCGTTGCCCGCCGTTCGGCCGGCGTGCGCCTGCTGCGCGACAACGTGGTGATCCACGAAGGCACGCTGAAGACGCTGAAACGCTTCAAGGACGAAGTGGCCGAGGTTCAGTCGGGTCAGGAATGCGGTATGGCGTTCGAGAACTACGACGATATCCGCCCCGGCGACGTGATCGAGATCTTCGAGCGCGAGGAAGTCACGCGCACGCTGGATTGATCCGGTCGAAATTGAAAGAAACGGCGGTCCTTTGGGGCCGCCGTTTTCACATTCAGGGGTGGTTGTTCAGAAACGTCCCGTCCTTGAGGATGATGTCGAAATGATGCGTGCCCGGCTGCAGATCAAAGCTGACGGCATGCCCGGCTTTGCGCAACGCTTCGGCATAGTCGCGGCTCTGGCGGATGAACTCGCCCGTGTCCCGCTCGCCCACCGTGACCCGATAGCGTGGCCCGGGCGCGGGCAGGTTCAGGATAGGGGACAGGTCGTGCAGCTCGACCGGGGTCAGCTGCAGCGGATCGTTGACCGGGGTCAGGCTGATCGGTTCCAGGTCGTAGACGCCGCTGATCAAGATGACTTCGCGCACCCGCAGGCCGATCCGGGCGAATTGGTCGGCCGAGGTCGCCATGACCATCGCTGCCAGATGCGCACCGGCGCTGTGCCCGGACAGGGTGACATGCGAGGCATCGAACCCCAGCGACTTGGCCCGGGTGGCCAGCCATAGCAGCGCGGTCCGGCATTCATCGACCATCTGGCCCAGCCGCGCGTCGGGGGCGAGCGTGTAGTTCACCGTTGCAAAGGCCTGCCCGCCTTCGACCAGCGCGGGCGCCATCATCGCCGAATCGCGCTGGCTGAGCGCCTGCCAATAGCCGCCATGGATGAACACATGCAGCGGCGCATTGGGCGTGCGGGCGGGAAAGAAATCCAGCACCTGCGCGGGCGTGTGGCCATAGCCGAGGTTCTCTTGCACCGTCAGTTGCGCCCGCGCCTGCGCGCTGAGCGCCGAAAAGGCTGCCAGATAGGGCGCAAGGTCACCGCCAATCATCGAACTGGGAGCGTATTCGCGTTCCAGCTGTTCTTGGGAAAATCCGCGATACAGCATGGCTCAGCTCTGTCCGCCATACATCAGGTCGCTGCGAACGTTATAGAGATCGTGGAAAAACCGCAAGTCCAGCGCCTTGCGCAGGAAGGCCACGCCGCTGGAGCCGCCGGTGCCGGGCTGCATACCGATCACACGTTCGACGGCGGTCGCATGGTCGAAGCGCCAACGCTGGAACAGCGATTCCACATCCATCAGTTTTTCGGCCAGCGCATACAGGTCCCAATACCGGCCCGTGTTCCGGTAGATCTCGGCCCAGATCTCGACGATGCGCGGATCGCCGGAATAGGTCCTCGAATAGTCCCGGTCCAGCAGGTCTTGCGGCACGTTAAAACCCTGCCGCGCCAGCATGTGCAATACCTCGTCATACAGCGACGGCTTGACCAGGGCGGCGGTCAGCATCTCCATCACTTCGGGGTCGTGTTCATGCACCTTCAGCGTGGCGGTGTCCTTGTTGCCCAGGATGAATTCGATCTGGCGATAGCCGTAGCTCTGGAAGCCGGATGAATTGCCCAGCGCCTTGCGGAAGGTCATGTAGTCGGCGGGCGTCATGGTCAGCAGGGTTTCCCACGCGGCGATCAGCTGCCTCTGGATCGCCTTGATCCGGTCCAGGTTCTTCATCGCGGGGCCGAACTCATCCTGCTGCAGGAACCGGCGCACCTCGACCAGCTGATGGTGCATCAGTTTCAGCCACAGCTCGCTGACCTGGTGGATGATGATGAACAGCATCTCATCGGGTTGGGCCGGGTCCTGAAAGGTTTTCTGCAGGTTCAGCAGGGTCTTGAGCTGCAGGAAGTCGCCATAGCTTTTGCGGTGCGTGCCCGCGAAATCGGTCACCAGCGTGTCTTCGACTCCGCGTTCCAGCGGGCGGTCGCCCTTGGCATTGTCGGCCATTTCATGTCCTCCCCGGCATGTGTGCGCACCTGTCTAGAAGGTGCGTTTGCAACTATCCAGAGGGTCAGGCCCAGTCCAGCACCACCTTGCCCGATTTTCCCGACTTCATGGCGGCAAAGCCCTGCGCAAAATCATCGACGGCAAAGCGATGGGTGATGACTCGGCTGACATCCAGCCCGTTCTGCAGCATCGCGATCATCTTGTACCATGTCTCGAACATCTCGCGGCCGTAGACGCCTTTGATGGTGATCGCCTTGAACACGATGCGGCTCCAGTCGACGGGCGATTTGCCGGGCGGAATGCCCAGCAGGGCGATCTTGCCGCCCATCACCAGCGCTTCAACCATCTGGTCCAGCGCCGCCTGCGAGCCCGACATTTCCAGCCCCACGTCAAAACCCTGGCTCATGCCCAGGTCGGAAATCACCGATTGCAGCTCTTCCTCGGCCACATTCACGGCCCGGACCGACGGCACGACATGCTGCGCCAGCGCCAGCCGGTCTGGGTTGATGTCGGTGATCACCACATGCCGGGCGCCTGCGTGGCGGGCCACCGCGGCGGCCATGATCCCGATCGGGCCGGCGCCGGTGATCAACACGTCCTCGCCCAGCAGATCGAAGCTCAGGGCGGTGTGCACCGCATTGCCCAGCGGGTCGAGTATCGCGCCGATCTCGTCGGGGATGTCGTCGGGCAGGGGTACCACGTTGAAGGCCGGCAGCTTGAGATATTGGGCAAAGGCGCCCTGTTCGTTCACCCCGATCCCGCGCGTGCCCGGGTCCAGGTGGAACTTGCCCGCGCGGCTCTGGCGGCTGTCGGTGCCGATCAGGTGGCCCTCGCCCGAGCAGCGCTGGCCGATCTTCAACCCGGCCACATTGCGGCCCAGTTCGACGATTTCGCCGGCGAATTCGTGACCGGTGATCATGGGGACGGGCACCGTGTGCGACGCCCATTCATCCCAGTTCCAGATATGGATGTCGGTGCCGCAGATCCCGGTCTTCTTCACGCGGATCAGAACCTCGTCGGGGCCGATCTCGGGGACCGGGGCCTGTACCATCCAAAGCCCTTCCTCGGGCCTGGACTTTTCCAGCGCTTTCATGGTGTTGGGTCGCATCCGGATCACTCCCACAAATCGGTCGACAGGTATTTCAAGCCGCTGTCACACATCACGATCGCGATGCAGCCACCCCGTTCGGGGCCACGCAGCAGGTCGATGGCGGCAGCCAGGTTCGCCCCGGCGGAAAAGCCCGCAAAGATGCCTTCGGTGCGGGCCAATAGGCGGGCGGCGTCGCGCGCTGATGCGCCGGTGACGGACAGATGACCGGCCAATTGCACTCCGTTCAGATGCGTCAGATCCGACATAGCATAACCGCCGCCCTGGATGGGATGATCGGTCGCACGGACGGGTTCACCGGCCAAGGCACGAGCGCCGTCGGGTTCGACCGCATAGCACCGCACCCCAAGGGGTGACAGGTAGTCAGAGACCCCGGAAAGTGTGCCGCCAGAGCCGGCAAAATCACAAAAGGCCGTCACGGCACCTGCTGATTGGGCCCAGATTTCCGGGCCCGTCCCAGCGGCATGAGCCTTGGGGTTGCCCGCGTGGCCGAACTGATCGGCGCGGAATGCGTTGCGCTCGGCGGTGATGCGGCGGGCGGCGTCATCCACCAACGCCAGGTCGGCGCCCGAGACTTCGCCCGGTTTGCCCCCTTCGGCCTGGGGGACGATCACCACCTCGGCGCCTAAGGCGCGCATCATGCGGGCGCGTTCGACCGAGTTCCCTGCGCTCATGACCGCCACAAACGGGTGCCCCAGAATGCCGCAGACAATCGCCAGGCCGGTGCCCATGTTGCCTGAGGTCAGCTCGACCACGGTCTGCCCCGGGATCAGGCTGCCGTCGGCGCGGGCCTGTTCGATGATGGAACGGGCGGCCCGATCCTTTTTCGAGAAGCCCGGCAGCAAATAGTCCAGCTTTGCCAGAATACGGCCGTCCAGATCCAGTGTTTGGCAAACCCGGGACAGCTCGACCAGGGGCGTATCGCCGATCGCGTCGATGACCGAGTTCAGAACCATCAGATGACCCCCAACGCCTTGCCGACCTTGCCGAAGGCGGCCAGGGCGCGGTCCAGCTCGTCGCGGGTCAGCGCCGCGTTCATCTGGGTGCGGATGCGGGCCTGGCCGCGCGGGACCACCGGGAAGAAGAAGCCCGAGACATAGACGCCTTCGTCGAACAGGCGGGCGGCCATGTCCTGCGCCAACTGCGCCTCGCCCAACATCACGGGAATGATCGGGTGTTCACCCGGCAGCAGGTCGAACCCCAGCTTCTCCAGCCCGGCGCGCCAGTATTTTGCATTGCCGAACAGTTGCTTGCGCAGCATGTCGCCGCCTTCGACCAGGCGGATCGCCTCAAGCCCGGCGGCGACGATGGAGGGCGGCAGCGAGTTCGAGAACAGATAGGGCCGCGCCCGCTGCCGCAGCAGGTCGATCACTGGCTGCGGCCCGGCGATGTAACCGCCGATTGCCCCCCCAAGTGCCTTGCCCAATGTCCCGGTCAGAATGTCCACCTCCACGCCGAAATGATCCGGCGTGCCCGCGCCGCGCGGCCCCATGAATCCGGTGGCGTGACAGTCATCGACCATCACGACCGCGTCGTATTTGTCGGCCAGTTCGCGGATCCTGGGCAGGTTGGCCAGGTAGCCATCCATCGAGAACACGCCGTCGGTCGCGATCATGATATGCCGGGCCCCGTCCGCGCGCGCCTGTTTCAGCCAGGCTTCGAGGTCGTTCATGTCATTGTTCATGTAGCGATAGCGTTTGGCCTTGCACAGCCGGATCCCGTCAATGATCGAGGCATGGTTCAGACTGTCCGAGATGATGGCATCCTCGGGGCCCAGCAGGGGTTCGAACAACCCGCCATTGGCGTCGAAACAGGCCGCGAACAGGATCGAATCGTCCTTGCCCAGAAACCTGGCCAGCCGCTGCTCCAGCTCGCGGTGGATGTCCTGCGTGCCGCAGATGAACCGGACCGAGGCCATGCCGAACCCCTTGGGCTCCATCGCGTTCTTCGCGGCCTCGATCAGCGCCGGATGGTCGGCCAGACCCAGGTAATTGTTGGCACACAGGTTGATGACCTGACGTCCGCCCACCGTGATCTCGCCGCCCTGAGGCGAGGTGATCATTCGTTCCGTCTTGTACAGGCCTTCCGCCTTGATCTGCGAGAGGGTGTCCGAAACGTGGGACAGGAATGCATCAGCCATGGCGATCTCCTTTTTCTGAGTCGCGTATCTAACATAACGGAAGCGCGTCCCAAATAGGAGATTTTCAGTATGGCGGAAAAAAATCCGTGAAGGCGGAAATCGGCCGATTTGTGGGGATCAGGCGTTCTTGACGATCAGGAACACGCGGGCGGGTCCGTCCGGCGCCGCGATGGCGTGGGCCACGTCGGCCGCATACCGGGCCGTGTCGCCCTGGTGCAGTTCCATCGTCGCGGCGCCCGAGGTGACGCGGACGGCCCCTTCCAGCACGGTCAGCTGTTCGCGCGCGCCGCGGGCATGGGGCTGGCTGTTCAGCGCTCCGTTTGCATCGAACCGGATATCATAGACCTCGTGCCCGCCGGCCTCCTCGGGTGGCGAGAGGATGCGGATCCGGCAGGACTGGCCCATATTATCGATGCTGGGCACCTCGGCGCTGCGCAGCACTTCGATCTGGTCGGTGGTCTCGGACTCTTCCAGAAGACCGGCGAAATCGACCTGCAGCGCACGGGTCAGGTTCCACAGGGTCGAGATCGTGGGGCTGCTTTCGCCGCGTTCGATCTGGCTGACCATCGACCGGGAGACGCCGCTGAGATTGGCCACCGCTTCCAGTGACAGGCCCTTGGCGCGCCGGGCCTCTTTCAGGCGGGCGGGCAGGCGTGTCAGGATATCGTCTGAATTTTCCGTCATGGCGGAATTTCTTGCGCGTCCGGGCGCGAATTGTCAATTCCGCCGATGACGGAACGTCCCGCGCGACAGGCCCATGCTGCGGGTGCATACTGCGCGCAAATCCAAGAGGAGAGAGACATGACCGATATCGTGATTCTGGACGGTGCCCGCACCGCAATCGGTACGTTCGGAGGGTCGCTGGCCGCGACCGCGCCGATCGATCTGGCCACCGTCGTGACCAAGGCCGCGCTTGAGAAGTCCGGCGTCGAAGGCGACCAGATCGGGCATGTGGTGTTCGGACATGTCATCAACACCGAGCCGCGCGACATGTACCTGTCGCGCGTCGCGGCGATGCAGGCGGGCATTCCGAACGGCACTCCGGCGATGAACGTGAACCGGCTGTGCGGCTCGGGCGCTCAGGCCATCGTGTCGGCGGTTCAATCGCTGATGCTGGGAGATGCCGAGTTTGCCGTGGCCGGCGGCGCCGAGAGTATGTCGCGCAGTCCCTACATCGTTCCGCAAGCGCGTTGGGGCGCCAAGATGGGCGACATCAAGTCGCTGGACATGATGCTGGGCGCGCTGAACTGCCCCTTCGGAACCGGGCATATGGGCGTCACAGCCGAGAACGTGGCCGATGAGCACCAGATCACACGTGAGGAGATGGACGCGTTTGCGCTGACCAGCCAGCAACGGGCGGCGGCCGCGATCGAAGCGGGCTATTTCGACAGCCAGATCGCGCCGGTGCAGGTCAAGGTCAAGCGCGACATGGTCGATTTCAAGGTCGACGAGCATCCCAAAGCCACCACGGCCGAGGCCCTGGCCGGGCTGCGTCCGGTGTTCAAGAAGGACGGGCGTGTGACCGCGGGCAACGCCTCGGGCATCAATGACGGCGCGGCGGCGATGGTTCTGGCCACGGCGGATGCCGCAGAGAAAGCCGGCCTGACGCCCAAGGCGCGCATCTTGGGCTATGCCCATGCCGGCGTTCGCCCCGAGGTGATGGGAATCGGCCCGGTTCCGGCCGTGCGCAACCTGTTGAAGCGGACCGGCCTGTCGGCGGGCGATTTCGATGTGATCGAAAGCAACGAGGCTTTTGCCGCCCAAGCGCTGGCGGTGAACAAGGAACTGGGGCTGGATCCGGCGAAGGTGAACCCGAATGGCGGGGCCATCGCCCTGGGTCATCCGGTGGGGGCCACCGGGGCGATCATCACGCTGAAGACTCTGTACGAGTTGGAGCGCATCGGCGGGTCGAAAGGGCTGATCACCATGTGCATCGGTGGCGGGCAGGGGATTGCCATCGCCATCGAACTGCTCTGATCTCGGGTCGGGCAGGGGGGCTGTCTGCCCCCCATCGCGCCGGGGCGCGATTCACCCCGAGGATATTTTTGGCCAGATGAAGCGACGGCGCCTTTCAGCCAAGGCCCGAAAGGATCAGGACGGCCACTGCCCCGGCGGCGGCCCCGATTGCGGCGGGAATGGCCTTGGGCCAGAAATCTGAGCCGGATGGATCATCCTTGCGGGTCTGGGCGATCAGGGCATTTTCGACCAGATCAGGCAGGCGGGGCCCGAACCGCGCAAGAACCAGCGCTGTTCTTCCAAAATCACGCAGGGCGGCGCGGGGGCCGATGGACTGCTTGATATAGTCCTCGACAACGGGGCGGGCGACCTCCCAGATGTTCATATGCGGGTCGAGCGAGCGGGCGACGCCTTCGACCACCACCATCGTGCGTTGCAGCAGGATCAGTTCGGTGCGGGTTTCCATGCCGAAGCGTTCGGTCACCTCGAACAGGTAGTTCAGCAGGCGGCCCATCGAGATATGGGTGGCATCCATGCCGAAGATCGGCTCGCCCACCGCGCGCAGGGCGCGGGCGAATTCATCGACGTCCTGGTCAGCCGGGACGTAGCCAGCCTCGAAATGCACCTCGGCCACGCGCTTGTAGTCGCGGCGGATGAAGCCGAAGAGAATCTCGGCATAGACGCGGCGGGTGTATTCGTCGATATGGCCCATGATGCCGAAGTCATAGGCGATGATGTCGCCGTTCGCGGCGACCTTGAGGTTGCCCTGGTGCATGTCGGCGTGGAAGAAGCCATCGCGCAGGGCGTGCAGCAGGAAGAGGCGCAGCACCCGCTCGGCCAGATCGCGGCGGTCGTGATTGGCCGCGTCCAGCGCGGCGTTGTCGCCCAAAGGGATACCGTCGGCCCAGCTGAGCGTCATGACCCGGCGCGCGGACAGGGACCAGACCACGGGCGGCAGCCAGAAGCCTTCGTCATTCTGCGTGTTGGCGGCAAATTCCGAGGCTGCCGAACTTTCGAGCCTGAGATCCAGTTCGCCGCGGACGACGCCGTCGAAATGCTCGATCACTTCCATCGGGCGCAGTCGGCGCGCACCGGGGGCGAAAAGCTGGACGATCCGGGCGGCGAAATAGAACGCATCCACATCCTTGCGGAACGCGCGTTCGATGCCGGGGCGCAGGACCTTGACGGCCACATCCTCGCCGGTGCTGGCCAATTTCGCCTTGTGGACCTGCGCGATCGAGGCGGCCGCGATCGGTTCGCTGAATTCCGAGAACATCTCATCCAGAGGTTGGCCCAGCTCCTTTTCCACCTCGGCCATGGCCACGTCGCGTGGGAAGGGGGGCAGCTTGTCCTGCAAGACCCGGAGCTGTTCTGCCAGCTCTTCGCCCACGACATCGGGGCGCGTGGACAGGACCTGACCGAACTTGATGTAGGCCGGGCCCAGGGCGGTCAGCGCCCGGGTCGCCGGCGGCATGGACGGGTCGCCCTTGTAGCCCAGCCATTGGAACGGTTTGCCTAAGGTGTGGGCAAGGATCCGCAACGCGCGCGGGGCCTCGAACGCGTCCAGCACCACGTTCATGGCGCCGGTGCGCTCCAGCGTGGCGCCCGTGCGGATCAGGCGGATGATGTTGTGGGGGCCGCGCATGCGTCAGATCTTCCAGCCGGAATGCAGGGCGGCGATGCCCATGCTGAGGTTGCGGTATTTCGCGTTCTCGAACCCGGCGGCGCGCACCATGCCCAGAAAGGTATCCTGATCGGGGAAATTGCGGATCGATTCGACCAGGTATTGATAGCTGTCATAGTCGTTTGCGATCAGCTTGCCCATTCGTGGTATCACGTTGAAGCTGTAGAGGTCATAGAGCTTTTGCAGCCCGTCATTGGGCAGTTGGCTGAACTCCAGCACCATCAGTCGCCCGCCGGGTTTGAGCACACGGTAGGCCTCGTTCAGGGCCTCTTGCGGGCGGGTCACGTTCCGGATGCCGAAGGAGATGGTGTAGACGTCGAAGGTGTTGTCCTCGAACGGCAGGGCCATCGCGTCGCCCACCACCCAGTCCAGGCTGTCGGCCATCTGCGCGGCCTCGGCGCGCTTGCGCCCCTCGATCAGCATCGGCTCGGTCAGATCCAGAACGGTGGCATGGCCGTGGCCCGCCCGCTTGAGGAAGCGGAACGAGATGTCGCCCGTACCGCCCGCCACGTCCAGCAGCCGCTGGCCGGGGCGTGGCGCCAGCCAGTCCATCATCGCGTCTTTCCAGACCCGGTGGATGCCCATCGACATCACGTCGTTCATCACGTCGTATTTCGACGCGACCGAGTTGAATACGCCCTGCACACGCCCGGCCTTTTCGGCCTCGGGGACGGTTTCGAAACCGAAATGAGTGGTCTTGTCGCTGTTGTCGGACATAAGCCTTGCCGTTCGTCGAATTTCGTCTCTGTTATAGGGCCTGGAAACCGGGGCACAATGCGGCCCTTTGGAATAGGAGCCGTCTAATGCCCGAATTGCCCGAGGTCGAGACAGTAAGACGCGGCCTTGCCCCGGCGATGGAAGGCGTGGTGGTCGAAAGGGCGGACGTGAACCGCCCCGATCTGCGCTGGCCCTTTCCCGAGCGGATGGCCGAACGGTTGACCGGTCAGCGGGTCGAACGTCTGCGGCGACGGTCGAAATACATCCTTGCCGATCTGAGCGGCGGCGAGACCCTGTTGATTCATCTGGGCATGTCGGGCCGCATGACCGTGTCGGGCGATCCGCTGGGACAGTTCGTGCATCATCATCCGATGCCGCAGAAGCATGACCACGTGGTGTTTCACATGGCCAATGGCGCGCGCATCACCTTCAATGACCCGCGCCGGTTCGGGGCGATGGATCTGATGCCCACGGCCACCGCCGAGCAGCACAAGCTGCTGGCTGTGCTGGGGCCGGAGCCGCTGGGCAACGACTTCAACGAGACCTATCTGATCGACACCTTCCGCGGCCGGGCCACACCGGTCAAGACGGCGCTGCTGGATCAGAGAATCGTCGCCGGGCTGGGCAACATCTATGTCTGCGAGGCGCTCTACCGCGCCAGAGTGTCGCCACGTCGCAAGGCGGGTCAGATCTCGGCCGGGCGTGTCGGAGCCCTGGTTCCGGTGATCCGGACGGTGCTGACCGAGGCCATCGAGGCCGGTGGATCCTCGCTGCGTGATTTCCGGCAAGCTGATGGAGAGCTTGGATATTTTCAGCACAGTTTCGACGTCTACGGGCGCGAGGGCCAGCCCTGCCGGACCGAGGGTTGCGGGGCCGAGATCCGCAGAATCACCCAGTCGGGACGCTCAACCTTCTATTGCGCGCAATGCCAAAGATAGCTTGATCCGAGTTTTCCGCGTGGTAAGGAATTGGACCTGAACGGAACAACCGAAAGCTCAGACCTCATGGCTTTTGAGACGATCATCGTCGAAATCGAAGACCACGTCGCCCTAATCAAGCTCGACAGACCCGATGCGTTGAACGCGCTGAACACTCAGCTTCTGGGTGAACTGTGCGAGGCGCTCGAGGACGCGGACACCAATGACAAGGTGCGCTGCATCGTCATCACCGGATCGGAAAAGGCATTCGCGGCAGGTGCGGACATCAAGGAGATGTCCGAGATGAGCTTTGTCGATGTCTACACCACCAATCTGTTTGCCGACGCCAACGACCGGATCACCGCGATCCGCAAACCGATCATCGCGGCGGTGGCGGGCTATGCGCTGGGCGGTGGGTGCGAGTTGGCCATGATGTGCGATTTCATCATCGCCGCCGACACAGCCAAGTTCGGCCAGCCTGAAATCAATCTGGGCGTCATCGCCGGGATGGGCGGCAGCCAGCGCCTGACCCGGTTCGTGGGCAAGTCCAAGGCGATGGACATGAACCTGACCGGGCGTTTCATGGATGCCGAAGAGGCCGAGCGCTCGGGCCTCGTGTCGCGCGTGGTGCCGGCCAAAAAGCTGATTGAAGAGGCAACCGGCGCGGCCCAGAAGATTGCCGAGAAATCGCTGCTGACCGCGATGGCCGCGAAAGAGGCGGTCAACCGCAGCTACGAGGTGCCGCTGAGCGAGGGCATGCTGTTCGAACGTCGCGTGTTCCACTCGATGTTTGCGACCGAAGACCAGAAGGAAGGCATGGCCGCATTCCTTGAAAAGCGCGCGGCCCAGTTCCGCGACAAATAGGCGGCGCCGACAAGACGGTTGGATCAGGCGGGCGCTGCCCGCCTTTTTTCATGGCGGGCAACAAGGCCAAGAATCGGCTTGGCAAACACTGAAAACTTGGCTATTGACCGCCACCATACATGCGCGTGCGGCCCGCTTGGCCCGATTCACACTCGTGATTTCTGATCCGGTGCGGGTAATTCCGTGACGTGCAACCCTAGACAAACGTACCGAACAAAGGTCAGAGACACATGGCAAACTCGCCCCAGGCAAAGAAGCGCGCTCGTCAGAACGAGAAGCGTTATGCAATCAACAAAGCCCGTCGCTCGCGCATCCGCACCTTCCTGCGCAAAGTCGAAGAAGCAATCGCATCCGGCGACAAGGACGCGGCAACCGCCGCGCTGCGCGCGGCCCAGCCCGAGCTGATGCGAGGCGTCACCAAAGGCGTGTTCCACAAGAACACCGCAGCCCGGAAGATGTCGCGCCTGTCGGCGCGCGTCAAGGCGCTGGGTTGACCTAGCGTCAACGCTTGCTGGTTCATTCCAGTTTCGAAGGCGTCGCCCCGTGCGGCGCCTTTTGCGTTGTTGCCAGAATGCCGCGCCTTCACGAAACCGAGAGATTCTTTCGCCCAAAGACCCGAGTCAATATCAGAGTTTCGTTGCCCGGCCCCACTGCCTCTTGCTACGACAGTTTCAGCGATTCACTCGCTTGGGGGGACAGGCTGTTCCTGCGATCGGACTGACGGGCATCAGAATGATCCAGGGGCGAATGTCGGCAACCGGTGCCAACCGGTTTGACGATCTGCTGCGGATCTCGGCTACTCCGATGATCTTAGCCCTGTCGAAAACTAGAACTGCGTGGCGCAAACCGCGGTTTGGGCGGCTGTACTTTTTGGTCGCCGTCAAACAGGCAAGCGTCGTGACCACTGATATTCCCGCCGATTCTTGGGGTTTCGGCGACTGAATATCTGCGCGCGAGTGAACGCATAAGAACCGGGATACCGGTCACAATCATAAGGCCGATTGGGTCAAAAATATTGGGATGCGTGAGGCGCTGGATGACACAAGAAAAATGGGGACAACTGCGTAACAAATTGCTGAAGGCCGTGGGCCGGAACAATTTTACGACCTGGATTGAACCACTGGAATTTCAGGAATTGAAGGGAGGCGTGGCCGTATTTTCGGTTCCGACCAACTTCATGGGGAACTACGTCAGTCAAAATTTTGCAGACCTCATTCTGTACGAGCTGAACACGGCCGGAGAGTCGGTTCAGCGCCTGGCCTTCCGGGTGGCCGCCAACTCACCAGCACGTCCCGCCGCCGCGACTCAGCCGGTCGAACATCAGCCCGAGCCTGTCAATATCGAGCTGGCACCGGAAGGCAACGGAACCAATGAAGCGCTCGAGTCGCTGCAGGCCGCGCCATTGGATGCACGCTTTACCTTCGACACCTTCGTCGTCGGCAAGCCCAACGAACTGGCCCATGCCGCCGCGCGCCGTGTTTCCGAAGGCGGCCCCGTCACTTTCAACCCGCTGGTTCTGTACGGTGGTGTCGGCCTCGGTAAAACGCACCTGATGCACGCCATCGCCTGGGAGCTGAAGACCAAACGTCCCGAGCTCAACGTGCTGTACCTGTCTGCCGAACAGTTCATGTACCGCTTCGTGCAGGCCCTGCGTGAACGCCGGATGATGGATTTCAAACACCTGTTCCGTTCGGTCGACGTGCTGATGGTCGATGACGTGCAGTTCATCGCCGGTAAGGATTCGACGCAGGAGGAATTCTTCCACACGTTCAACGCGCTGGTGGATCAGAACAAGCAGATCATCATCTCGGCCGACCGCGCGCCGGGTGAAATCAAGGATCTGGAGGAACGGGTCAAGTCGCGTCTGCAATGCGGACTGGTGGTTGACCTGCACCCGACCGATTACGAGCTGCGCCTGGGCATTCTGCAGAACAAGGTGCAGCAATACGCCAAGACCTATCCCGACCTGAAGATCGCCGATGGTGTCCTGGAATTCCTAGCCCACCGCATCTCGACCAACGTGCGCGTTCTGGAAGGGGCGCTGACCCGGCTGTTCGCCTTTGCCTCGCTGGTCGGTCGCGAGATCGACATGGAACTGACGCAGGACTGTCTGGCCGATGTGCTGCGCGCCTCCGAGCGCAAGATCACCGTCGAAGAGATCCAGCGCAAGGTTTCCGACTATTACAACATCCGCCTGTCCGACATCATCGGGCCGAAACGCCTGCGGTCCTATGCCCGCCCGCGTCAGGTGGCGATGTATCTGTGCAAGCAGTTGACCAGCCGGTCGCTGCCCGAGATCGGCCGCCGCTTTGGCGGACGCGACCACACCACCGTCATGCACGGCGTCAAACGCATTGAAGAGCTGAAGCTGACCGACGGTCAGATCGCCGAAGATGTGGAAATGCTGCGCCGCGCGCTCGAAGCCTGAGCCCCTGCAACTCGGAAAACCGCCCCGGCCCTGCGCGGGGGCGGTTTTTCTGTGCGCATTTTTCCACGATTTCCACGGAACTGGGGCGCAGGGCTGCTCGGGACCTTGACGGTTTGCGCGTTCCGACCCAGAAATCGGTAAAAAATCCTTGTGCCTCAGGGCTGAACCGCTAACTTGCCAGTCCCGCCCATGTAAGCACTCAAATCAGAGGAATTGAGGGTATGAAGATCAGCATCGAACGCGGCACGCTGCTCAAGGCCGTTTCGCAGGCCCAATCCGTTGTGGAACGCCGCAACACGATTCCAATCCTGGCCAACGTGCTGATCGAGGCCGAGGGCGATCAGGTTCTGTTCCGCGCGACCGATCTGGATATCGAGGTGGTCGACAAGGCCCCCGCGCAGGTCGAGAAGGCCGGCGCAACCACGGTCGCAGCAACGACCCTGCACGAGATCGTGCGCAAGCTGCCCGATGGCGCGCTGGTCACGCTGACGGCCGACAGCGCGGCTGGCCGGCTGACGGTCGAGGCGGGGCGGTCGAACTTCTCGCTGGCGACCCTGCCGAAAGAGGATTTCCCTGTGATGGCGTCCTCGGAATACCAGTCGAACTTCACCGCTTCGGCGGCCCTGCTGCGGCGGCTGTTCGACAAGTCGAAATTCGCCATCTCGACCGAAGAGACGCGGTATTACCTGAACGGCGTCTACATGCATGTGGCCGATGGCCCCGAAGGCGGCAAGGTTCTGCGCTGCGTGGCCACCGACGGCCACCGCCTGGCCCGGATTGACGCCGATCTTCCGGCGGGGGCCGAGGACATGCCGGGCGTGATCGTGCCGCGCAAAACGGTGGGCGAGCTGCGCAAGCTGCTGGAAGATGACGACATGGACATCGCGGTGTCGGTCAGCGAAACCAAGGTGCGCTTTGCCACACCCGACATCACGCTGACCTCGAAGGTGATCGACGGGACCTTCCCCGACTACACTCGCGTGATTCCCCAGAACAACACCCGCAAGATGGAAGTGGACGCGGCCGAGTTCGCCCAGGCTGTCGACCGGGTGGCCACCGTGTCGTCCGAGCGGTCCCGTGCGGTGAAGCTGCAGCTGGACGGCGACAAGCTGGTCCTGTCGGTGAATGCGCCCGACAGCGGCGCGGCCGAGGAGGAACTGGCCGTGGCCTATGGCGACGAACGGCTGGAAATCGGGTTCAACGCCAAGTACCTGCTGGAAATCGCGAGCCAGGTGGACCGCGAGAACGCGGTGTTCCTGTTCAATTCGGCGGGCGATCCGACCCTTATGCGCGAAGGCAATGACCAGAGCGCGGTCTATGTCGTGATGCCGATGCGCGTCTGATCGCGCGAGCGCGGGATGCGTCCGGCGCGCGTGTTTGTGCAAGGATGAAGGGAGGGGGCATGGCTTTGGCCCTGACCGAATTGACGGTCTCGCATTTTCGGTCGCATAAGCTGGCGCGCATGGCGCTGGACGGGCGGCCGGTGGCTCTGTACGGGCCGAACGGGGCCGGCAAGACCAATATCCTCGAGGCGGTATCCTTGTTTTCGCCCGGCCGCGGCATGCGCCGGGCCAGCGCCGCCGAGATGACGCGCCGGCCCGAGGCGCTGGGCTGGAAGCTGAGCGGGTTGCTGGACGTTCAGGGCCGCCGGTCCGAGATCGAAACCTGGTCCGAGGGGGGCGCGGCGCGGCAGGTTCGGATCGACGGAAAGACAGCCAGCCAGATCGATCTGGGCAAGCTGGCGCGCGTCGTCTGGCTGATGCCCGCAATGGACCGGCTTTGGATCGAAGGCGCCGAAGGCCGGCGGCGGTTTCTGGACCGGGTGACGCTGAGTTTCGACCCAAGCCACGCAGAGGCCGCGTTGACCTATGAGAAAGCCATGCGCGAACGGAACCGCCTGCTGAAAGAGCAGGTGCGCGACGCGCATTGGTACGCCGCGCTCGAGGCCCAGATGGCGGAAACCGGGCATCGCATTCATACTGCGCGACTAAGCGCTCTGGCGCAATTGCGCGCGGCGCAGGAGCAAGCCGAGACCGCCTTTCCCTCGGCGGAACTGGAACTTGTTCAGTCTGAAGGGGACATGCCCGAAAGCGCGCAGGATCTGTTGGAGGCGCTGGCCGAAAGCCGGTTCCGCGACCTGTCGGCGGGGCGCACATTGGTTGGGCCGCACCGTTCGGATCTGTACGGGGTTTTTGCCGCCAAAGGCGTTGCTGCCAGTGAGTGTTCGACCGGAGAGCAGAAGGCGCTGCTGGTGTCGCTGATTCTGTCCAATGCGAGGGCGTTGGCCGCGCAGGTCGGGGCACCGCCGATTCTTTTGCTGGACGAGGTGGCGGCCCATCTGGACGCGGACCGCCGGGCGGCGCTGTATGATGAAATCTGCGCGCTGGGGGCGCAGGCCTGGATGACCGGAACAGGCCCCGAGCTGTTCGCCGAACTGGGCGACCGGGCGCAGTCATTCGTGGTCAATGACGCGGGTGACGGCTCAACCGTCACCCCCGCCTGAGCGGATCAGGCCGGCTCGCTGACCTTGCGTTCCCATAGGAAGGGGCGCATCACCTCGTCAACCGGCGTCTGGGCCATGTGGTTGACGTAGTTCGACATGGTTTTCTGCGCCAGGCCCAGGATCACGTCCAGAACGGCGCGGTGCGAATAACCCGCATCGAAGAACGCCTGCAACTGCGCGTCGGTGACATTGCCACGCTGGTTCATCACCTGCAGCGTGAACGTCCTCAGCGCCTCGAGCTTGGGCGTGGGCAGCGGGGTTTCATTGCGCAGCGCTTCGGTGATCTCGTCGGACACCTTCATCATCTTGGCGATGCCGGTATGCGCCGGAACGCAATAGTGGCATTCATTTTCGACGTTGATGGTCTGCCAGACGACGGTTTTCTCGTCATTGTCGAAATCGGTCTGCAGGAACAGGTGGTGCAGAACCTGGTAGGCCTCCAGGTGCTGAGGGCTTTCGGCCATGACCTTGTGCAGGCCCGGCAGGCGGCCGAACGCGGCCTGCGATTTCTCGAGCAGGGGTTTCGAGCCTTCAGGGGCGGTGTTCAGGTCATGCGAGGGAAAATCGGCCATTTTGGGTCTCCTTTTCTGGCGGCTGAGTCCGAAATAGGCTTTATTGAGCGATCACTCAAGTATATATTTGAGTAATCGTTCAAGAATTGGTGATCACATGCCCCGCAAACCTGCCTATGACCGTGACGCGCTGATCGCGCAGGCCCGAGACCTGTTCTGGCGTCAGGGCTGGGCGGGCACGTCCCTGAAGGATCTCGAGCGTGCGCTGAAGTTGAAGCCAGGCAGCTTTTACGCCGCCTTCGGGTCCAAGGACGCCTTGTATGCCCTGACGCTGGAACGCTATGCGGATGAAGGTATCGCGCGGCTTGAGGCTCTGGCCCGGGAGTCGGGGCCGCTGGGTGCGCTCAAGACCCAGCCGCGTTTGGTTGTCGAGGCTGCCAACGCGCCCGCAAAGGCCTGCATGCTGGCCAAGACCTATGCCGAGTTGAGCGCAAAGGACCACGATCTGGCGCAACTGGCTGCAGCCCATCTGTCACGGATGAAAACCTGTTTCGCCGATCTGTTCCGGCAGGCGCAGGCGCGGGGGCAGATCGGTGCCGACCATGATCCCAAACGGCTGGCGGCGCGCTACCAGTCCGACTTGTTGGGCCTGCGCCTGTCGGCCGAGCGCGGCGATGTCGATGCCCGCCAAATCGCCGCTGATATCGCCGCCGATCTGGATAGATTGTGACCGTCTGAGGTCGGCCGAGCCGCTCGGCCCGCGCCCGAAAGAACCGGCACAAAATCTGGGGGGATGACGTGACATTCCCCACCAGAGAACGTATAACTTACCAAAATAATATAGGTACTGACGGCATGTCCGAAGACGCACAGGCAAATCAGGAATACGGCGCAGATTCCATCAAGGTTCTCAAGGGGTTGGAGGCTGTCCGCAAACGCCCCGGAATGTATATCGGCGACACCGACGACGGGTCCGGTCTGCACCACATGGTGTACGAGGTCGTGGACAACGGCATTGACGAGGCTCTGGCCGGTCACGCCGACCATGTGACTGTCAAGATTCACGCAGATTCCAGCGTCTCGGTCAGCGACAATGGCCGCGGGATTCCGGTGGACATCCACCCCGAAGAAGGTGTCTCGGCGGCCGAGGTCATCATGACCCAACTGCACGCCGGCGGGAAATTCGACTCGAACTCGTACAAGGTGTCGGGCGGCCTGCACGGCGTGGGTGTGTCGGTGGTGAACGCCCTGTCCGATTGGCTGGAGCTGCGCATCTGGCGGAACGGCAAAGAGCATTTCGCCCGGTTTGAAGGCGGCGAAACCTCGGAGCATCTGAAAGTGGTCGGCGAATGCGGCGACCGGACCGGAACCGAGGTGCGGTTCCTGGCTTCGACCAATACGTTCTCGAACCTTGAGTATGCGTTTGAGACGCTGGAGAAGCGGTTGCGCGAACTGGCCTTCCTGAACTCGGGCGTGCGGATCATCCTGATTGACGAGCGTCCGGCCGAGCGGCTTGAGACAGAACTGTTCTACGAGGGCGGCGTCAAGGAATTCGTGAAATACCTCGACCGGTCGAAAACTCCGGCCATGCCCGAGCCCATTTATATCAAGGGCGAGCGCGACGATATCGGGGTCGAGATCGCGATGTGGTGGAACGACAGCTATCACGAAACCGTCCTGCCATTTACCAACAACATCCCCCAGCGGGATGGCGGCACGCATGTCGCTGGCTTTCGTGGAGCGCTGACCCGCACGATCAACAACTACGCGCAGTCCAGCGGGATCGCGAAAAGGGAAAAGGTCAGCTTCACCGGCGATGATGCGCGCGAAGGCCTGACCTGCGTGCTGTCGGTCAAGGTCCCTGACCCGAAGTTTTCCAGCCAGACCAAGGACAAGCTGGTCAGCTCGGAAGTGCGACCGGCTGTCGAAGGGTTGATGAACGAGAAGCTGGCCGAGTGGTTCGAGGAGAACCCCAACGAGGCCAAGACCATCGTGGGCAAGATCATCGAGGCCGCCTTGGCGCGCGAAGCGGCGAGGAAAGCCCGCGAACTGACCCGACGCAAGACGGCGATGGACGTCAACTATCTGGCCGGCAAGCTCAAGGATTGCTCTGAAAAGGACCCGGCCAAAAGCGAAGTTTTCCTGGTCGAGGGGGACTCGGCCGGCGGATCGGCGCAGACCGGTCGCGATCGTCTGACGCAGGCGGTTCTGCCTTTGCGCGGCAAGATTCTGAACGTCGAGCGTGCGCGCTTTGACCGGATGCTGTCCAGCCAGGAAATCGGCAACCTTGTGATGGCGCTTGGCACCGGTATCGGCCGGGATGAGTTCGACATCTCGAAGCTGCGCTACCACAAGATCGTCATCATGACCGATGCCGACGTGGACGGCGCACATATCCGGACCCTGTTGCTGACGTTCTTCTACCGTCAGATGCCCGAGTTGATCGAGGGTGGATATCTCTACATCGCGCAGCCGCCACTGTACAAGGTTTCACGAGGAAAGTCAGAGGTTTACCTGAAGGATCAGGCAGCGCTTGACGACTATCTGATCAACCAGGGTGTCGAGGGCGCCGTGCTCAAGTTGGGCTCGGGTGAAGAGATCGTGGGTCAGGATTTGACCCGTGTGGTGGACGAGGCGCGCCAACTCAAGCGCGTATTGGACGCCTTCCCGACGCATTACCCGCGTCACATCTTGGAACAGGCCGCCGTTGCCGGGGCCTTTGTGCCCGGGGCGGTGGATGCCGACCTGCAGGGCGTGGCCGACAAGGTCGCGGCGCGGCTGGACTTGATCGCGCTGGAATACGAGCGCGGCTGGCAGGGCCGGATCACTCAGGATCACGGTATCCGACTGGCGCGCATCCTGCGCGGCGTCGAGGAAGTCCGCACGCTGGATGGTCCGATGCTGCGTTCCGGCGAGGCACGCAAGACAGGCAGCTTTACCCAGAGCCTGCAGGACGTCTACAACCTGCCGGCCACATTGGTCCGCCGCGACCGGTCGCAGGTCATCCACGGCCCGCTGGATCTGCTGCGCGCCATTTTGGAAGAGGGCGAAAAAGGCCTGTCGCTCCAGCGCTACAAGGGCTTGGGCGAGATGAACCCCGATCAGTTGTGGGAAACTACGCTGGATCCGGATGCACGGACACTGCTGCAGGTGCGTGTCGATGACATGGTCGAGGCCGATGACTTGTTCACCAAGCTGATGGGCGATGTGGTCGAGCCGCGCCGTGAATTCATCCAGAAAAACGCGCTGAGCGTGGAAAACCTTGATTTCTAGTCGCTTCGAAAGACGACTGAACTGGCCAAACTGACGGCAGTTTTTTACTCGGGACGCTCCTACGGCCAAGAACGTGGCCTGGGAGCGGACCTGAACGAGCAGTTCTGAGTGGTGCGGATCAAGGAAGTTGGACCCAATGCGGGCTTGCTTGGCTAAGTCATCCCTTCGGTGTGAGTTCCGTACAATAGCGATCAAAACTCAGGGTTATTGAAAACGTACAGGCGCGACTTCTCGCCATCGTCTGTGAGGATGTAGAGAAGCCCTTTGGCCTCATCCAAGGCGATCCCTTCGGGGTGCTTTACGACCTTTCGGTCTCCGTTTTTCATATACGTCAGTTCGATCGTATCTGCTTTTCTCGTCTCTGGATCGTACAAAAAGATCTGGCGTCCCTTGTCGCTGAGAATCCACAGCACACCTGACACGGACCAAGCCAAACCGCTTACATCCAGTTCATCGTCATTCACGCGATCCGATACAAAACCAGACCCACGATCCAAAGGGATGACTTCCTCAATTTCAGTCAGGTCCGGTGACACGACCAGCAACAGACGCGGTTGTCCTTCAATGACAACGAATACTCGCCCAGTGTCCGGATCGACGGTGATGCCCTCAGGCCCCTTGTTCAGTGGGTTGCCGACAAGCAGTTCGGCAGCGGCCGGGTACCCCTTGAGGGAGGCAAGTGGGACCCTTGTCAGTTGGATAGGGTCGGTTGGTTGAACGACCAATATCGATCGATCGGTTTCCTGAAGGAGCAAAACCGACCCATCTCTTCGCGACGCGACGCCCTCCAAATCTGATCCGGCCAAAGACGGCAACTGGAAGGAGTTTCCCAATACTCCGTCGATTCCAAGGAGGTGCAGTTTGGGCTCAGCGTCGCTTACAGACCACAGGAAGCCTTCAGCGTTGGACAGCGACAAACCGGAAGGTTCGGAAAATCCTTTTGATTTGTCCGCCACCTTGAATCTATCGACCAGAACCAGATCAGCACTTTTTGCATAGGCAGAGCCAGACCAAGGCAAAAACGCTGCCGCTAGGAAGCTGGCCGCAAGAGCGGGTCTTCCAAATTTGCAGAAGCGCCGTGAAACTTCAGGCTTTGACGGAAACACGTGCTTTCTGCCCTTCGATTTTCTCGTGTGTGTGACACACCCCTTTATCGCATTCGTATCACAACTTGTCTGCGATGTCGGGAGAATGCGCTTTGAACTCTTTACCTGATCCTCCTTGTTGGGATTGACTTGTAAGGGGCGCGATTTGCGCGTGATGACGTGTACTGTCTGGGCACAATCAGGAAGGACGATGATTTGAATACGATTTTCCCGTTTGTGACTGTGTTGTTGATGCTGCTGTTGCCCGCTGCGGCGATGTCGCAAATCGACCCGGCAACGATGCTTGCCGGGGCATCGGAATCGGAAATTCTGATCGAACGTAGATGGATCCAGTTTCGCGGCAAACAGGAACTGTATTTCTTTTCTCTTGATGTGCTGGTCACGATCATTCTGGCCGGCTTGATCGTCTTTCATCCGGTGCGGCGCAAAGCCCGTAGAAGTGTCGGCGACATAGTAATGCCCAGGCTCTTCTTCCTCTATGCGCTGATCGGCATGGCGGTGGGATTCCTGGTCGTCCAGCACGGGTCAATGATCGGGTTCGTTATCTTCGGCATCGGCGCATTGCTCAGATTTCGCTCCAATTTGGATGATCCGATAGACACTGTCGAATTGATCGTCGTAACCGTTCTTGGGCTTGCTGTCGGATTGGGCCTGCCGCTGATGGCCACACTGGTGGCGGTTGTCTGTTGGTGTTTCATTTGGCTCGGAGGGCGAAACAAGGGCGTTGAAATATCGCTTAAGGCTTCGGACGAGGAGCACTCATTGAACGTCAGCAGCGCCATTGAAGCAATGGCCGCAGACGCCGGCTGGAAGCTGATCAGAAAACACCATGTTCCCGGCAAATCTCGAATTTCATTGCTTTTCATTACTTCGGGTGGGCTTTCCGAAGCCCGCATCGAAGAGATGATAAACGATTTGGTCCCTGAAAAAGTTGAGTTGAAACTCAGCCTCTAGTCACTTCACAAGGTCTAAACGTTTCAACACCGCATTCGGGGATTTGATCTCTTTCGGGAGCGACTTGAAGTCGACCGACCTTTCGAAATCCGGCCCTCGATATACTGCTATCCCAAACTCTCCGTTCGGCTGGAAGGTGACATGCGTGAAACTGTGAGGTGATCTGGCGCGATCACCGATAAGCCGCCGCGAGCCACCGCCCAAGCAAGCTTGCGAGACATAGGCGACGCCGTCTTTCCAGCCTGGGTAAAAAGCATGGTGGTGGCCAGACAGATGCAGAACGACGCCGCCTTGCAGATAGATTTTTTCAAGCGTCGGGTCACCGATGATTTCGCGTTCGCGCTGGATCGCGAAAGGCCACAGCGGGAGGTGGCTGAAAGTGACAATCGGGTCTCCACCAGCCCCAAGTTGCTCAAGTCGGTCCTGCTGATCCCCGGATAGTGGCCCAAGGGTCGTGGCATCCAAAGACGCAAAGGTTACACCCTGCATTTCAAACGCGTAGAAGAACGGATAGTCATCCGACATCAGGAAGTTGACGTCTGGCTTTCTTGGCCCCCATTCCTCGGCGTATATTTTTCTTTCGCGCTCGAACCCGCGATAGGCCGAGGCATCATGGTTTCCCGGCGTGACTGCAAATGGAATTCCGGCAGCCTCCAGCGGGTCGGACACCGCTTTGTGAAACGCCTTCCACATCTCTCTGACCTGTTTGTCTGACAAGTTGGGGACGCGTTGTCCAGCGACCATATCGCCGGTCGAAATCACCAGATCGGGATCAATCTCGATTATCCGCTTGATCGCCTTTTCGATGCGGGCATCATATTTGACCGAGCCATAGCTGCCGTTCAGATCCGATATGACGATCACATCCAAAGCGGCCGCTTTGCTGGCCAGAACGGCGGTCCAAATGAACGCCGCGACAGTGATCGAACGCTTACGGATCATTGCAGTCCAGGCCCTCCGCCTCGGTATTATTGTTCAAAAAGAATGCGACAGGGTCCAAGTCAAACACCAGATCGCCATTGGTACAATTGCTCTTGAGGATGGATGTTGCCAGCGCGGTGTTTTTGACGACCTGCGCAATTTGACGGTCCGACAGCCCAAAGCTTTGTGACAACCAGCCGTAAACCGGACCTTGCGTTTGAAGGTCACTGTTCAACGCAACCAGGCGCCGGTACGTGTTTGGAGAGAAATGCCGCATTTTCTCCAGCATCTGAGTGGATTTCGCGAAGTTGGCATATTCGATACGCCCACCGGCATCGTTGTCGTTCAGATTGCTGCGACGGATCAATATCGCATCGGCGGGAACGTCTCCATCATTCGGCTGATGGTGCTTCGTTTTCTTGTGTTTGAGTTTTCCGTCCTCGACCCAATACCAGTAGGGCGTGAAATCAATGTTTCCCACACGGTCCTGCTGGCTGAAGATGAAGTCGAGCAGAACAATCTCGGTAAGCTCCTGCATCCAGAATGCCATCTGCTGGTCGCTGACATCGGGCCCAAGGTCCTTGTTGATCTGCCGATCCTTTCGGCCTTCCCTGACGCCCTCTGCAATGGCCTCGGGCAAGGGTTTTGACGACCGCAAGGCCAGGAAAGCGGGTGTTTCCTGAAAATCGCGATTTTGGCCTTTGCCCCAACCGGATTTACGGGTGCCGTTGATTTCCGAGCCGTAGCGATGACCCGGGCTACCAAGCAGGACACCGTAAATCTGCGTTCGATCTGCGGTGAACAGATCATCCGTCGGTTGGTATGAGTTCGGGTTGGCATCCGCAGCCACGAAGACCCGCCAGCCTTCATGGTTCATGCGCCCGCCATGAGATCCACCGGAAATCGCAAGGCCGGGCTCTGCAACCTCGGTAAGATGCGCCTGAGCGTCCATGCTGCGCCAGACCGCCACCGGAATTTTCACCGTCGCGTCGAAATACCTGGAGAAATGGTAGTAGAGCAGCGACGAGGTGGAAAACGTTCCGCTTGTACCCTTTTGGTTCATGGTGGATTTGAATTTGGCCACTCTGCCCTTGGCCAGTTCTTTTGCCGACTTGCCCTCTTTGCAAGCGTTTCTCTCAAACTCGGAACGGTTCCCCACGTAGGGTCCTTCCGAAATATCGTAGACGGCCATTCCTGGGCTGGTGCTCCAGGTTTTGGGGCAAATGGCAATTTCGGGGGCATAGAAATCAATCTCGCAATAGGCTGTCTCTTCCTCAAGATCGCGTTTTTGATACGCGCCCGTTGGGACTTTTTCGATCCGAATGCAGCGTTCCGTAACACCATTGGGACTATCAAATGTCGTGGCTTCTCCACGAACATCGTCGCTCGCCCACAAGGCAGTGGGTGCAATTAAAGCCAGTGACCCCAGAAGATTGAACCTCATTTAGATAGTCCTCCCGATATCATTTGGGGCAAATCGCGGCCTGTTGTTCGGCGGAGATCTTCAAACTGGGGTCGACACTGAAGTTTGAGAATTTCGAGTCAATCCACTGGTCACACCCGCCCGAACATGGGGCACCGTTTCGGGCATCATTCCAATATTCCTTGGCCCTTTCTTCCGTCCAACCACAAAACTGAACAAGTGCCATTGCCGACAATGCGCCTGAGGAATGAACGCCCCACATACAGTGCACCAGGACAGGACCCTTTCCAGGATTCTCAATCACCTCGTGTATGGTGGCCATGACAGTGCTAGGTCGGGACGATCTGGCGCTCTGATAGTCAAAGGCTCCGTTCCCACAGCTGGTGCGGCCGTATTCGGTGTTCTTGCCGAAATCCGCGTAAAACCCGGTTGAAAACCCTTCATCGCAAAGTGTTTCGCGCTGAGCGTCACTCAGACCCGTTCGACCCTTGTCGCCGCCCTTGAAGCCAGAGCGATACAAAACCCCGCTTAGGACTGGGCGAAAGAAAGCGACGCCATCGACGCCTCCATCGCTGCCCTTGGAGAGCATCTGGCTGTTGCTTGGGCCACCGTTTCGACTGGTGACGTCAGAATTCGCCGCGGTTGCCAGAACACCGATGAATATGAGGGACGTCAAAAACCGCATGCGTATTCCTTTCTGTTTTCAGCCAGCGATGCTCACGCTTTTCCTGCCGGCAGTCCCGCCGAGAGGCGCGTTCACGGTAACCAGGTCAGATCGGCGGTTGGCTTGCCGCCCTGAAGCCTTAGATCGGCCACACCAGATTGATGATAAAGACCACCACGAAGTAGGCCAGAACAACTTTCCAGTTCCATTGGTGTTTGTTTTCTTCGTTGATCACGCCGGCCGATTTCAAGGCCAGGTTGGTGATGATCAAGGCGACAACGGTTATCGCCGCATGTGCCAGGTCGAAATGCAAGTTGAAGCTCCTTTTTGAAGATTTGGGATTGATGAATGCGTGTCAGCAGTCACCTGACGGCAGCATCGCTACGTCCGAGTATCTTCCCTCAGATGTCGTGATCCGAGCACAGGCACCGGTCTCCTTGTTGAACCAGTACGAGGTCAGCCCTTCGCTTCGGATGAGTTCAAACCCGAGACTTTGAATGCCCATTTCAGCCTGACCCGCTCTTGCGCCTTCAAATGACGACAGATCGCTGGAACTGCCCACGGTTGGTGCACTTGCTTCCACTGATCCGCCACTTTCACCGCATCCTGCAAGCACAGAGACACTGACCGCGCCGATCACCAATAGGATCTTGGAGTTCATCTGCTTTCCTATTTTTTGGAAATGCGTTTCATGGTTTCGGGGCGATCCCCTATTCAATTCCAAAAATGACGTTGTAGTCGACGGCAGAGTTGCTGCGGTTGATGACCTCGACAACATGATCTCCGGATTGCCAAAGCTGTCCGCGATACTCCTTGTCCGCAGACATCAATCCCAACAATTCAGACCCATCGGGGTTGCGAATGACGTAGTCCAAAGAGCCATTTTGCGGAGCAACTCGGACGTAAAGAAACTGTTCGTTTTTTGCGCCAAGAACGTATTGCTGCGATGCGCCTGGCGCGAGTTGGCCGACGAGCTCGGCGCCGGTGGACCCGGCATCGAATTTGACGCGCTGGCTACCTGTAGACCCGGAAGCGCCGTCCATGGCTCCGCCACCATCATCCATCGCCTCGACAACCGACATCTCGCCGATGCTTCCATCCTTGTACGCAATGCAACGCCAAAGTGTTCCGCCCGCGTCACGCAGCATGACGAGCGTGCCGGCTTCCGAGAATTGTGAGCTTTCGATCGTGCCGGATTGACCGTCCGGTCCACCGACCTGCCGCAGATGGTCGATACACGCGTCGTCGGCGTCTGACATGGCCAGGGCGGCTGTTCCGCTGATCGCAAGGGCGGGAGTTAGAAGGTTCAAAAAACTGCGTTTCATAAGCAGGTCCTCTGTCGGTCTATCGTAAATGTTATGTTTCCGGTGAGCAGAAACCTCACTGCGCTTCCCGCAACTCTGCCAGAAACTCGTCGCAAGCCTGTGCGCTGCCGACGATCTCGTCAGTCGTTTCAATTCCTTGCAATGACGCCATTTCGGAATTCACGCGATTGAGGATCTGATCTGCTTGCTCGGCGGTGATCAGGTTCTCGGCCTGGGCTCCCTTCAATGTGGTGCACACACCGGCGGACAAGCCTGTCGCAACGCCGACACCCATCGCGGCCCCGCCGCCCAAGGTCATCGCTCCAACCACGCCGAGGATGAGCCCGATCACAAGCCCCAAGATCACTTTTCCCATGTTTTCCTCCAATTTTGCGGGAAAGAGTTCCGCCTTCATTCCTGGCGCAAACCGCGTGCCCATCTGCATATCAAAACCAGTGCCAACAGGTTGAGCACCGGTGCAGTTGCCGCGAGCCACGGTTTGGCGGACTCTGAGAAAAGGTCCACGGCAAGTACCCAGGGCAGTCCCAGCGGCAAAAGGAACACGCCGGACAACGGGTCTCGTTCCTGTCCGAACCAGCCAAAGGTACCGGTCAGGAACGCAAACAACGCCAACAGGTAAAGGGTCGCAAACGCGATGATGGTTATTCTGCAGACCATGCCGGACCTCAGAGTATCAAGCCAGCGCTGCGCAGCCGACTCCGGCTACGCATCAAACGGGTCAAAGTGCGCCTTCGTCGCCGAGGAACTCAATACCGGCTGTCGCGCCGTCACTGTAAGCAATACAATTCCACGGAGCCCGATCCTCGCCAACCCCAACGGTGACTTGTGTTCCAGCCTCGCTGAACGCGGATGAGAGCACGACCACCTGCGAATTGTTGGTTGTTTTGGCCACGTCTCGCAGACACGCCTGTTGAGCGGGTGTCAGTTCGGCAGGTGCGCTTGACGTGCTCGTATCGTCACAGGCCGCTAGTAGTGCGAAACACGTCGCGCCTGAAATCATCATGACTTTGTTAATCACTTTCTTCTCCTCTTGGGTTTGTCGATACATGTGGAATAGGTGGCCTCTTTTTCGCGCGCTCACGTCTATGCAGTCATTCGAGCATACCCCGGTCTGGTAATTCCCGTTCCAAAAAAGACTGTCGCCAATGACGTGGCTGGCAGACAGGATTTCTGCTGATCCCCGGGACCGTGAACAAAGCGTGCTGACGCAATGACGTCACGGGCAAAAGCCGGTGCGAACTTTCGAGGGAGGGATCGTACATTAAGTCCGGGCACCGCGTCCTCCCAACGCTGATCTTCGTGAAATGCCTTCCGACCGCCAGCACTCACTCCAGCAGTCGGAAGGGCCCGACTAAACGGGCGACGGCGACAACAACGGAGGTAAAAATAAAGTTGTGTCGAATTCGTATGTTTGAATCAATTACAGGATAAATCAATGATTTTTCCGCGCGTAAATTTTTGTACGTTTGCCGACGATAGGATTCTGCATTCAAAGGGAAAAGGCGAGGCCGCTCACGGAGACTTTGCAATCTACCCGCTTGCGCCGCTGCATCTCCGGACCTTCCGGGCTATCCGAATCCACTTGGTTGAAACACCGTAGTTCGCCGCACGGCCTATCGCTCAGCTGGTGCTGAACGGGCGCTTGGATTCCTCGATCACGCGCCCACCCAGAACGTCGTTGACAGTGCAACCCGATTCATGGATGAGATTGGTGCTGATGGTTCCCGATCGTTTTGGCGGTCGGGTAAAAGGGAATACGGTGCGGCGCCGTTCTGACGCCAATTCCGTGACTGCCCCCGCAACTGTAGGCGGTGTGCGACCCCCGGATGCCACTGGGCCGATAGGTCTGGGAAGGCGGGGCAAGCCATACACCGCGAGTCAGGAGACCTGCCATCATCAAACGCAACTCAACCCGGGCGGGGTGTCCCGGAAGGAGGCCAAGATGGCATTTTCGGCTTACGCCGCTGACATGACTGGTTCCCTGTCCGGCCCGCGATTTCGCGGAGGGCGAAATGAACCGACAATCAACACATCACATCTCGGTTTGCCTATCTTGCCGATCCAAGGGTGCAGCCGTGCGCCCCGGGCCTGACCTGATCGGACGATTGTGCGCCGCGCTGGGCGAAGACGACGGTTTGGCAGCTTTTGACGTTTCCGGTGCCGCCTGCATTGTCGGGTGCAACCGGCCCTGTACCGTCGCCTATCACGCGCCGGGCAAGGCATCTTACCTGTTTGGCGGCCTTACGTCTGAAGAGACCGAGGCATTGGTGGAATCCGCCCGGCTCTACGAGCAGTTGCGCGATGGATGGTGCAGCTCGGTCGACCGCCTGGCCGGGCTTCGCCATGCGACGCTGGCCCGCATTCCAGCCGCGATGGCTGCGTCTTCGGAAGATGCGGATTGTGCCTCATGAGCACGCCTTTGCTGTCGGTGGATGCCGTCACCTGGGCGCCGCGAAAACGAGCGCCGTTGGTTCTGCACGAGACCAGTTTTTCGCTGATGCGCGGGCAGGTCATGGGGGTTGTGGGGCCGAACGGTGCCGGCAAGACCACTCTTCTCCGGATGATCTACGGCTATCACCGTCCGTCCTCGGGCGACATGCTGGTGGACGGCGTGTCCGTGAAAAGAATGGCCCCCCGGGCGCTGGCGCGCCAGGTTGCCGCCGTGCTGCAGGAGCAGCCCTCGGATTTTGCGCTGACCGTGCGCGACATCGTGGCGCTGGGGCGGGTGCCGCACCGGTTGGGCCTGTCCACGCCCGGCAGTCGTGACCATCAGATCATCGAATCCGCGCTGCACCGAATGGATCTGCAAGGGTTTACCGATCGTGGGCTGGCCACTCTATCCGGCGGCGAGCGGCAGCGCGTGATGGTCGCCCGCGCCCTTGCCCAAGAGCCCCGGATTCTTGTGCTGGACGAGCCTACCAACCACCTGGACATCCGCCACCAGCTTGAGGTGTTGCGGCTGATCCGGGACCTCGACCTGACGATCGTCACCTCGCTGCACGACCTGAACCTGGCCGCCGATGTCTGCGACCGTGTTCTGGTTCTGAAGAACGGTCGACCCTGCGGCTTTGGCCCACCCCAGACAGTGCTGAGTGACAGGCTGGTCTCTGAGACGTTCGATGTCACCGCCCGGCAAGAGCAGCTCAGCCTCAGTCACAAACCTCAACTGACCTATCAACTCCCCAATCCCCAACCAGAAGGAAGCTTGAAATGAAACCGACCACCCTAGCCCTGGGCCTGGCTTTGGTGGCCAATACCGCGATCGCGGAAACCACCGTGCAAAGTTGCAATCGAACCGTCACCTTTGACGAACCGCCCAAGGCGGCGATCTCGAACGACGTGAACCTGACGGAAATGATGCTGGTGCTGGGCCTTGCCGACCGGATGGTGGGATATACCGGCATTTCCGGCTGGAAGACGTTGGACGAGGACATGCGCGCCGGAGTGCAGCAACTGCCCGAACTGTCAGCCAAGTATCCCAGCAAAGAGGTGCTGGTCGGCGCGGATGCCGATTTCTATTTCGCAGGCTGGAACTACGGGATGAAAGTGGGTGGCGAGGTGACGCCGGAGACGCTCGAGCCTTTCGGGATCAAAGTCTACGAACTGACTGAAAGCTGCATCCATATTGGCGACAAACCCAAAGCCAGCATGGGTGACATGTACAACGATCTGCTGAATCTCGGTCGTATCTTCGGTGTCGAAGAGAGGGCGCAAAAGCTGGTCCAGGGATACAAGGCCGAACTTGCTGAGATCACCTCCGGCCTGAATCCTTCGGACGAACCGCTGCGTGTCTTTGTCTATGACAGCGGCGAGGATACGCCGTTCACAGCCGGCCGCTATGCCATGCCGACCGCTCTGATCGAGGCCGCAGGCGGCGTCAACATCATGGGTGATTTCGAGAAAAGCTGGGCGACCGTCACCTGGGAGGAAGTCGTCGATCGCAACCCCGAAGTCATTGTGATCGTCAATTATGGCGACGTCACCGCCGAGCAGAAGCGGGGCTTCATGGTCAATAATCCTGCATTTGCAGATCTGGACGCGGTCAAGAACGATCGTTTCGTGGTTCTGGAATATGTCGAGGCCACACCCGGGCCGCGCAACATCAAGGCGGTTCGGAAGCTCGCCCATGGCTTTTGGGGCCCGGCTGCCTTGGTCGGCAACTAAATGCGCGTAGTGCAGGCGCGCCGGGTACTACCGCTCTGGGCAGCGATGCTGGTGGGGCTGGTCGTGTTGGTCGTGTCCTTGTCCTTTGCGATCTCGGTGGGGGCCATTTCGGTGCCCACCAAGACCGTCTGGGGAGTTTTGCTGCACGAAACCGGCCTATCCTCGGGCGAGCCGACATGGTCAAAGGGCCGCGCCGCGATTGTCTGGGAAATCCGTTTTCCGCGCGCCCTGCTTGCCGTCATGGTCGGGGCCGGACTAGCGATTGTCGGGGCCACCCTCCAGGCGGTCACAAGAAACCCGCTGGCCGATCCCCACCTGCTGGGCATATCGGCCGGCGGCGCGTTTGGAGCCATACTTGCCTTGTTGCATACCGGCTTGTTTCTGGGACTTCTCACCGTGCCGGTCATGGCGTTTCTGGGTGCCTTGACGGCCACGCTGACGGTCCTGAGCGTTGCCCGCTGGGCCGGCGCCACAAGCGCGGATCGCCTGGTCCTGACCGGTGTGGCGGTGTCCTTCGTCATCATGGCTGGCGCCAACATTCTGATTTTCCTCGGCGACCCCAAGGCGGCTCATACGGCCGTGTTCTGGATGTTGGGCGGGTTAGGGTTGGCTCAGTGGTCATACCTGATCTACCCGCTGGCGATCCTGCTGCCATGCAGCACCTGGTTATGGCTTCAGGCCGCCAGGCTGAACGCGATGACCATCGGGGATGAGACTGCAAGCTCGCTGGGCATTGCAGTGGCGCGGTTTCGTCTTGGTGTCTTTGCAGCTGGCGCGCTGATCACCGGAGTCATGGTGGCCTTCTCGGGCATGATCGGCTTCGTCGGTCTGATGGTTCCGCATATCGTGCGGTTCCTTGTTGGCGGAGACTACCGACGCGTCGTCCCTCTGTCAGCAATTCTGGGTGGTTTGTTTCTGCTATGGGCGGATGTGGTCGCCAGAACCGCAATGGCCCCCGAGGACATCCCCGTTGGCGTGGTCACGGGTCTTTTGGGAGGGGTCTTCTTTATACTGTTGTTGAAACGCTGAGTGTTCGAGGCCCGTCGGCGGATCATCTGCCAAACGGTGCTTGAAGCTGGCGGAGCACCGGCGAAGGCGCGCAGCAAAAGTGTAGAACTTGAAAGCAAGCCCTTCACTATTTTAGCCATATCAATGGGTAATGGCGGAGACGAAGGGATTCGAACCCTCGAGACGGTTTCCCGCCTACTCCCTTAGCAGGGGAGCGCCTTCGACCACTCGGCCACGTCTCCGCCGACGGGTATAGCCGTGCAAGCGACGGAAATACAAGGCCAATTCCTGCACCACCGGAAATTTTTGCCGGATTGGGCGAAGCCCTTGAAAACGCTTGGAATCGCTTAGGTCTGCACCGGTTTGGGCTAAGGCGTGGCCATCATGTCGTGCCGCGGGATTGCCAGGAAACATACGTGGATTCGCGTTCTGCTTCGATTTGGTTTCGCCATCCCAACGTCGGTTGGCCTGAGAGTGTACGCGCGGTCAGAGTACGTAATCGGACAAAAAAATTATGGCGAGCCAGGTGCGGTGGGGAATTGCATTTGCAAAAAGATGGGTGTCGTGAACGGCTGAATAAACTGGAGAGGCCACCTGCCTTTGGCGTTGAGAAGGGCCCTGCTGGAGTGCCAGTGTCAGGTGGTTTGAGTTGCAGAAACGGCCGTTTCTTTCGCGTAAACTCGGCGGCTCAACTTGTCCGCTGAAAAGGCATAAGAACAGAAAACTTGCCAATTACATGCCAATGGATGCATATTTGCTAAGATTTTAGTCATTTTGATTGATCCAAAAAACAGTTTCAGAGGCTGGCCGGGCAGTGAGCGCATCCGCGCTCGACAGTAACCTTTTGGGGGAAGGGCTGGCATTTTGGCTTGGTTGAAGATTGTTCTGGTTGGTTTTTTCGTTCTTTGCGTTCCTGCCCTCAGCTGGGCAAACATAGGAACCGTAATCAGCGTGAAACAGGGGGCGGATGTGACCCGTGGCGGCAAAACGCTGCCCCTGCGTAATGGGATGGAGGTGTTGTCCGGCGACTCGATCGTCACGGATGCGAATGGCGTGGTTCAGCTTGTCTTTGTGGATGACACGAAGATCGCGGTTGGTCCCAATGCGCGGATGGTTCTGGACGTGAAGATGTTGCGCGGCAACCGTAAGGCCAAGAGCTTTGCGGTCGAGGCGCTGGGCGGAAGCTTCCGGTTCATCTCGGGCAAAAGCAGGAAACGCGCCTACTCCATCAAGACGCCGACGGCCACCATGGCGGTGCGGGGCACGGTATTTGACATGTGGATCGCGCCGGGAAACCAAAGCGCGATGCTCGTGCTGCATGGCACGGTTCAGATGTGTGGCCTCGGCGGCTCTTGCCGATCGACGGGCCGGATTTGCAGCCTGTATGCAACCAGCCAGCGTGGTGCGGTGGGGCGGCCGGTCGATCAGGCGATGTATGACAAGGCCGTGGTCAGCGGTTTTCCGTTCATTCAGTCGCAGAAAGACCTCAAACCGCCTTTGCAGGTGGATGTCGAAGGCTGCTCGGGTGAATCCCAACCTGCGCCGCGCGCAAAGTCGGACGCGCCCGAGCCGCGCCGGTCCGCTCCGCCGCAGAGGCAGGTCAAGGCAGCGGTTGCCGCGCCGCCCGAAAAACCGGATCCGGTCGGGCAGTTCGACAGGCCGGGCGACCGGCCCGAAACTGTCGATGATCGGCGGGATACTGGCGGCGGTGTCTTTGGGTCCGGCGGCGATGGCTAGAGCGTTGTCCATGTCGTTGCCGGCGAGCAGAGGTTGACGTGAGCGTCAGGCAGCACGAGAAAGCTGGACGGCGCCGTGCTTTTAGGCTGGTGGGCCTGGGTCTGATCCTGTTTGGTTGTCTGCTGCGGGTACTGGACCCTTATCCGGTCCGCATGTCCCGGCTGATCTATTTCGACGTGTTGCAGCGGTTGTCCCCGCGCGCCTTCGATCCCGATTTGCCGGTTCGGGTCGTTGATATCGACGAGACGTCGCTTGAGAATTGGGGCCAATGGCCCTGGCCCCGGACCCTGTTGACGCAGATGGTCGAGCGTTTGGGCGAGTATGGCGCCGCTTCAATCGCTTTTGACATGTTGTTCGCCGAGCCCGATCGGTACTCACCGTCGCGGCTGCTGAGTGATCCGGCCCTGGCTGACATTCTCAGCGCCAAAGAGGAGGCCGCTCAGCTGGACAATGACATCTTGTTCGGGGCCGAGGTTTCGAACTGGCCCGTCGTGATGGGTGTAGCAGCACGGTTGACCGGAGGGGATCAGGACATTGCCCCGAAGGCCGGAATCGTGGAGATCGGCGAAAACCCGGCCGCCGGGCTGGTGTCCGTGCCCCACTGGACTCCGCTGGCGCCACCGCTGGACCAGGATGCAACCGGGATCGGCGGTGTGAATGTTTCACCTTTGGGCGGCACGGGCGTGGTGCGTCGGGTTCCGGTGTTGTGGCAGGGGCCAAGCGGTGTTCTGCCTGGACTTGGGCTGGAGGCTCTGAGGGTCGCGACGGGCGAGCCGGTGATCTTCATCGAAGGGGCGCAGGGCGAGTCCGGCATCGTGCTGTCGGTCGAATTGGCGGGTCTGGTTCTGCCCACAACGGAAAACGGAGAGGTCTGGGTCAGGTACAGACCGGATGATCCCGGGCTCTACCTGTCGGCCAATGACATACTGCAATCCGCAGATGATCCGGTTCTGCGCAGCCAGATCGAAGGCCGGATCGTATTGATCGGAACGTCGGCGGCAGGTCTGTTCGACATGCATCAGACTGCGTTGGGAGAGTCCGTTCCCGGCGTCTCCATCCACGCCCAAGTCATCGAGCAGGCGCTGCTGGGCGACATGCTGACCCGGTCGGATGTCACCGCCGCCCTCGAGCTTCTGGCTTTCATCATCCTTGGAGTCGTCGTCACGGTCGTCATGTCCAGCTTTGGGGCCGTTGCCTCGTTCATGGCGGGCGGCATCGCGGCGGCCGTGGTTGTCGGGGTCAGTTGGTTGGCGTTTCAGAACCAGTCCGTGCTGTTCGATGCAACCTTCCCGCTTGCCGGCGGGATGGCCAATTTCGGGCTGTTGTCCGGTTATCTGTTCATATCGACCGAGCGGGAAAAGCGGGTGATCCGGCGGATCTTCTCGCACTATGTCGCGCCCGAGATCCTGGACGAGATGGATGCAACCGGACACGAACTGCAACTGGGTGGTGAAACGCAGGAAATCACGGTCATGTTCTCGGACATTCGCGGGTTTACACCGTTGTCCGAGCGGGTGTCGGCCACGGACCTGGTCGCGCTGCTCAATGAACTGTTCTCGGTCATCGGAGACCGGATCCTGCACGAAAAAGGCACCATCGACAAATTCATCGGGGATGCGGTCATGGCGTTCTGGAACGCGCCGGTTCCGGTGGAACGGCACCCGCTTCTGGCGGCGCAGGCTGCGTTGCAGATGCGGCGAGCTCTGGCCGAGTTCAACGCATCGGACACGATGCGCGGGCATCCTCCGATCGCATTGGCGACAGGATGCGCCACGGGAATGGCCTGTGTCGGCAACATCGGCTCGCGGCGGCGATTCAACTACACGGTGATCGGAGATGTGGTCAACGTCGCCGCTCGAATCGAGCAAAGTTGCCGCCAGGTCGAATATGACATCCTGATCTCAAGCTCAGTCTCACAGGCCGCTGGCGCCGATCTCGCGATGCTCGAAGCAGGGCTTGTTCATCTGAAAGGCAAGACCGAACTGGAGCCGATTTTTGCTTTGGTCGGTGACAGCGCGTTGGCCCATAGCGCGGATTTCCAGAAGCTGCAGGAGATGCATCAGGATCTGATCACTGCGATACGTGCACGGCGGTCTCACGACGAAATACAGCGCTTGAGCGAAGCCTGCAGCGCCCAAGCAGGCTTGGTCGAACCGGGCCTGCGCGCGTTCTATGCGGCCTTGCCGGGAAGGTCGGCTGATTTCCGGTTCGACATCCGCTCGGGCCAGGCGATGTTCAGTCATCATGGCAACGTGCACCGGTTTCCGGGATGACAGGGACCCATTGCGGGCCGCAGAGTCAAAACGGGCCGCGCCTTTTTTCAAAAGCACGACCCGTTTCGATCGGACAGGGTTCTCAGTCTCGCCCCCTCGAATACTATCTACAAAATCACGAACTAAAACTTCGATACATTCGAGACTGATCCACATTCCCAATCGGGATGACACATTGATGCCTGATTTCAACCGGGGCGACAGTGAAGCAGTTCACATTCGCAGAAACTTTTTTACATATTTCTCCACTCGAAGAATCCGGGCCCGGCACGGTGCAGCAGTTTTGCCGCCATGGTCCGGCCCATTTCCGCTGCGTCCTCCGTCGAACCGGTCTCGCTCTCACTGATGGCATCCGATCCGTCCGGGCGCAGAACTTCGCCGCGTAGGCGCAACTGCCCATCGGCAAGTTCAGCCAGACCGGCAATCGGAGTTTCGCAAGACCCATCCAGCGCGGCCAGCAACGTGCGCTCGGCCGCCAAACGACAGGCCGTTTCAGAGTGATGAATGGCCTCCAGCATCTCGGCGGCCCGGTGGTCGTCCGCGCGGCGCTCGATGCCGATCGTGCCTTGCGCGATGGCCGGCAGCATGTCGTCGGGCGAGATTGCGGTGGCAGGGAGGTCCCGCATGTTCAGGCGGCGGATGCCGGCCATGGCCAGAAACGTGCATTCGGCCACACCATCGGCCAGCTTCTTCAGTCGGGTCTGTACGTTGCCCCGGAACTCGACCACGTTCAGATCGGGCCGGCGGTGCAGCAATTGTGCCCGCCGCCGCAGCGACGAGGTGCCGACGACCGCACCCTTGGGCAGGTCATGGATCGAGTTGAGGCGGGGCGAGATGAAGGCATCACGCACGTCCTCGCGCGGCAGGAACGTATCCAGCACCAGCCCCTGCGGCTGTTCAACCGGCATGTCCTTGGTCGAGTGCACGGCGATGTCGATGTCCCCACCCAGCATCGCCTCTTCGATTTCCTTGGTAAACAGGCCCTTGTTGCCGATCTCTTTCAACGGGCGGTCCGCGTCGATCATGGCGCGGTTGTCGCCGGTGGTCTTGATCACCACGATCTCAAACGCCTGTTCGGGCAGGTCGAAGGCATCGCACAGCCGCTGGCGGGTTTCATGGGCCTGGGCCAGCGCCAGCGGCGAACCACGGGTGCCGATCTTCAGCGGCGATGCGGGGGTGGGCAGGGTCAAAGTCATGGGCACAGCTTTAGTCGCGTCACATTGCCCTGACAATGGGGGCCGCGCTTGACATTTTGCCGCTGAAGGCGGACCCGTTGCGCGAACCGGAATAGTGGGGGCTGACATGGCCGAGAACAAGAAACTGCTGCGGGCGCTGGCGGGCGAGGTACTGGACACGCCGCCGATCTGGATGATGCGACAGGCCGGACGCTATCTGCCGGAATACCGCGCCACGCGGGAACAGGCGGGCGATTTCCTGTCGCTGTGCTACACCCCCGATCTGGCGGCCGAGGTTACGCTGCAGCCGATCCGCCGCTATGGGTTCGATGCCGCAATCCTGTTTGCCGACATCCTGCTGGTGCCGCAGGCGCTGGGCGCCGACCTTTGGTTTGTCACCGGCGAAGGGCCGCGCCTGTCAACGATCACGCAGCCATCGGATTTCGATGCACTGAAACCGGTTGATGCGATTCACGAGACACTGTCACCCGTCTATGAAACCGTGCGCATCCTGTCGCGCGAGTTACCGTCCGAGACGACTCTGATTGGCTTTGCCGGCGCCCCGTGGACCGTTGCGACCTATATGATCGCCGGGCGTGGCACCCCTGATCAGGGCCCCGCCCACGCCCTGCGCGAGGAAAACACCGCGCTGTTCGAGGCGTTGCTGGACCGGATCACTGCGGCCACGATCGAATATCTGTCGGCTCAGATCGAAGCGGGGGCCGAGGTGGTCAAGATTTTCGACAGCTGGGCCGGGTCGCTGAAAGGCGAGGATTTCACCAAATACGCGGTCGAGCCGTGCCGGATCATCACTCAGGCGCTCAAGGAACGCCACCCGGGCATTCCGGTCATCGGTTTCCCGCGTGAGGCGGGCGAGGGCTATGTCGGTTTCGCGAAGGCCACCGGTGTCGATTGCGTGGCGCTGGACAACTCGGTTGCGCCGGAATGGGCCGCCGAACATGTGCAGGTGGATGGCTGCGTGCAAGGCAACCTGGCCTCGTCGCACATGGTGACCGGTGGGCAGGCGCTGGTGGATGAGACCCGCCGCATCGTGCGCGCCTTTTCCAAGGGGCCGCATATTTTCAATCTGGGTCACGGGATCACGCCGGATGCCGACCCGGAAAATGTGCGGTTGATGATCGACACGGTCCGCGGCGGGTAGGCGGCGTGCGAGGGGGCCAGCCCCCTCTTGGCCGTTGGCCAGATGAAGGGTGTGTCAGGTCTTCTTAAGAGCCAGAAGTTCCGTAAGGATTTCGGTCGTGTGTTGGCCGCGGGCCGGGCTGGGTTTCGGCTGCCATTGATGGGTGGAGAAGCGCGGGGCGGCGGCGGCCTGCAGGGTGCCGTCTGTTTCTCGCCAGGTTTGGCGGACGGTGTTCATCGGGTGGGTTGCGGCCTCGTCGGGGCTGAGCACCGGGGCGACGCAGGCGTCTGATCCTTCGAACAGTTTGGCCCAATGGTCGCGCGGCTTGGTTGCGAAGATTTCCGCCAGGCGCCGGGTCAGGTCTGGCCAGAGAGTGCTGTCGTATTGTTGCTGGAACGCCGGGTCTTGGGACAGGCCCAGGATTTCCAGGAATTGGGCATAGAATTTCGGTTCGAGACATTGGACCGAAAGAAAGCCGCCATCCGCGCAGGCGTATGTACGGCTCCAGTGCGGGCCGTCCAGCAGGCTCTGGCCGCGCGTGTCGGACAGGTTGCCTGTCTGGCGCAGGCTCATCAGCAGGTTCATCATGTGGGCTGAGCCGTCGTAGATGGCGGCGTCGACGACCGTGCCCGTGCCGGTTGCGCGCGCGTTTAGCAGCCCGGCCAGAATGCCGGTGACCAGATACATCGCGCCGCCGCCGATATCTCCGACCAGCGTAGGCGGGGTCATCGGTTCGGTGCCGGGTGGTGAGCCGTACCAGAGTGCCCCCGACAGGGCGATGTAGTTCAGATCATGTCCTGCGGTGTCGGCAAGCGGGCTGTCTTGGCCCCAACCTGTCATGCGGCCATAGACCAGCGCCGGGTTCAGGGCGTGGCAGGCTTCGGGCCCCAGACCCAGCTTCTCCATCACGCCGGGGCGGAAGCCCTCGATCAAAGCATCGGCGGTTGCGATCAGGCGCCGAGCGGTTTCGAGGTCGTCGGGGTCCTTGAGGTCGAGCGCGATCGACCGCTTGCCCCGGTCCAACACGGATCGGTCCGGCATGCCGGGTGTGACGGCGCCCCCCTTGCGGTGGATGGTCACGACATCGGCCCCCAGATCTGCCAGCATCATGGCGGCGAACGGGCCGGGGCCGAGACCCTCGATTTCGACAACACGGATTCCGTTGAGCATGAGCAGCACTCCTTCCCAGCGATGCTGGCCGGGGCCCAGTAGGAATGCAAGACCGACCGGCAGCGACGCGGCGTCTGGCATCGGTCTGATCCGGAACGGGAAAAACCAACAAACACATCGGAATACTTGCCAGCTTGGGGCCAGCGGCGTAGCGTGCTGTCCGGGGTGGATCAGCGAGGGGTAGGATGCGTCTTTGGATCACGATCAGTGCCGCCATGGTCTTGGCGGTTCTGGTGGCAATCATCCTTCTGCTGCACCCGCCCGGCGACCTGCGCATGGCAGCCGGACCGGCGGGTGGTGCCTATATCGAAGTGGCGCAGGATTATTCCGATATCCTTGCTGAGGATGACGTTCGGCTCGAGATCGTCGAAACCGCAGGGTCGGTCGAAAATGCGCGTCTCCTGGACGACGGGGCTGTGGATGTGGCCTTCTTGCAGGGCGGCATCGAAGTTGACCCGGATCGGGCGCAGGCCATCGGGACCGTGTTTTTCGAGCCGATGATTTTCATGGCGCGCGAGGATGCGTGGATTCCGCCCAATCCCGCGTTATGGCGAGGGTTGAGCATCAACAGCGGTGCGCCCGGGTCCGGCACCGCGGACGCATTCCGCGACTTCGAGCGCGCGGTCGGGCTGGCCCAAGAGGATAACGTGCATGTTGCACTGCCCTATGACCGGGCGGCCGACGCCTTGTTGGACGGAACGTTGGACATCGCCGTCTTTGTCGCCCCAATCGAAGCCCCCTACCTGCTGGCTGCCTACGAGGTGCCGGGACTGAAGGTTCTGAACCTTGAACATGTCGAGGCGATTTCACGTCGTTTGTCCTATGCCACTGTGGTGACCGTACCGACCGGAGGCATGTCGCTGAACCCGGTTCTACCGCCGCGCCCGGTAGATCTGATCGCTCTCGAGGCGCGACTGGTTGTGCGGCCGGGACTGCATCCGGCGTTGGTCAACCGGCTGACGATGGCGGCGATCGTCCTGCACGAGGCTCAGGGCATCATCAATGACCCCGGGGCCTTTCCGGGGATCGAAGGGACCGCATTGCCCCTCAACAACACCGCACGGCAGCTGATACTTGAAGGGCCATCCACGTGGCATGATTGGTTGCCTTATTGGGTGGCGGCGCAGGTCAATCGGGTTTTCCTTCTGTTCCTGCCGTTCTTTTTCATCGTCCTACCGCTGGTCCGGTTGTTGCCGCGGATCTACGCCTATTTCCAACGATGGCGTGTCTGGCAGCACTACCCGGAAATTCGTCTGATCGAACAGGACCTGGCCGACAACCCTTCCGCGGAAGACCTCGTGCGGATGCAGGGACAGTTGCAGGTGCTGGACGAAAAGCTGGCGGACCTAAGGCTGCCAGCGGCCTACAGGCAAGGGCAGTATGATGCCCGTCTGCATCTGGAACTGGTGCAGAAACGGATTGCCGACATGCGGGCCCAGGATTCCGGGGGCGGCGGATAATGTGTGGAACACGGTTGCCGCAACGGCAGTTCGTGGATAGGTCTTTGGTCGAATATCAGGCATTTCAAAAAAGGGGGGTGGTCCCATGCAAATGAGTGACACGCGTGAAATTCAGGCGGCGCCGTCCGATGTCTATGCGGCCCTTCTGGACCCCGAGGTGCTGAAAGCCTGCGTACCCGGTGCGCAAGAGGTCTCGGGCAATCCGACGGACGGTTACGAGGCGACCGTGGTGCAGAAGGTGGGGCCAGTAAAGGCCACGTTCAAAGGCACCGTCACGATGTCCGATATGGTTGAGGGTCAAAGCCTGACCATCGCGGGTGAGGGCAAAGGCGGGGCCGCGGGTTTTGCAAAGGGCAGCGCCAGTGTCACGTTCAGGGCCAGTGACAGCGGTGGAACGGTTCTGGCCTATGACGTGGATGCCAAGGTTGGCGGCAAGCTGGCTCAGCTTGGCAGCCGGTTGATCGACGGCTTTGCCAAAAAGATGGCTGACCAGTTCTTCTCGAACCTTCAGCAGCATTTCGAAGGCCCTGCAGCGCCGGAAGAGGACAGCGAAGGCAACCCCGAGGGGGAAAAGAAAGGCTGGCTGGGCCGCCTGACCGGGCGCGAGTGAAACCTGCGTTTGCGCGCAGAGGACTGTGCGGATTTGGTCTGTTCGGCAATCCTCTGCCGCGATACTGTCCCGGCCAGAACTGGGAAAACGCATGACGACAATTCTTTCGATCAAGGATCTGCGCAAAACCTATGCCGGCGGGTTCGAAGCGCTGAAAGGCGTATCGCTGGACATCGAAGAGGGCGAGATCCTGGCCCTGCTCGGCCCGAACGGAGCGGGAAAGACCACCCTGATCTCGACGATTTGCGGGATTACCACGCCCACGTCTGGGACGGTCACCGTAGGGGGACACGACATCCTCACGGACTTTCGTGCAGCCCGGCGCATGATTGGCCTCGTGCCGCAGGAAATTGCGCTTGAGCCGTTCGAGAAGGTCTGGAACACCGTACGGTTTTCGCGCGGTCTGTTCGGCTATGGGCAGGACAGTGCGCGGATCGAAGAGATCCTGCGCAAGCTGTCTCTTTGGGACAAGCGCAAGAACGCGATCAAGGAACTGTCGGGCGGTATGAAGCGACGGGTGCTGATCGCCAAGGCGCTGGCGCACGAGCCGCGGGTGCTGTTCCTGGATGAACCCACCGCCGGCGTGGATGTCGAGCTGCGCAAGGACATGTGGGCCATCGTCGACGAGCTGAAGGCTGCCGGTGTCACCATCATCCTGACCACCCACTACATCGAAGAGGCCGAAGCCATCGCCGACCGGATCGGTGTGATCGACAAGGGCGAACTGATGCTGGTGCAGGACAAAAACACCTTGATGGCGCAGATGGGCAAGAAGCAGATCGAGGTCATGCTGACCCGCACGATCTCGGACATTCCCGGCAGTCTGGCCCACCACAATCTGGTGCTGAACGGGCAGGGCGATGCGCTGATTTATACCTATGACACCAATGCCGATCGCACCGGTATCACCACTTTGCTGAATGACGTGGCCGAGGCGGGGTTGGTGTTGCGCGACGTGCAGACCCGGCAATCGAGCCTGGAAGAGATTTTCGTCAACCTCGTGTCCGGAGATGCCGCATGAACTGGTCCGCCATCGCCGCCATCTACCGGTTCGAAATGGCCCGGTTCTTCCGCACCCTCGCGCAGAGCTTCCTGTCGCCGGTGCTGTCGACCTCGCTGTATTTCGTGGTGTTCGGCACCGCCATTGGCAGTCGCATCCAGGAGGTCGAGGGCGTATCCTACGGCGCCTTCATAGTGCCGGGGCTGATCATGCTGTCGGTGGTGATGCTGTCGATCTCGAACGCGTCCTTTGGCATCTATTTCCCCAAGTTCCTGGGCACGATCTACGAACTGCTCTCGGCTCCGGTGAATTTCATCGAGATCGTGATCGGCTATGTGGGTGCCGCCGCGACCAAGGCGTTGTTCGTGGGATTGGTGATCCTGACTACGGCCACGTTCTTCGTGGACATCCGAATTGAGCATCCCTTCGCGATGGCAGCCTTTCTGATCCTGTCCTGCCTCAGCTTTTCCCTGCTGGGCTTCATCATCGGGATATGGGCCAGCAATTTCGAACAGATGTCGCTTGTGCCGCAGCTGGTGGTGACGCCGCTGATCTTTCTGGGCGGCACGTTCTACTCGATCTCGATGCTGCCGCCGGTGTGGCAGACGATCTCGTTGTTCAACCCTGTGGTCTATTTGATCTCTGGGTTTCGTTGGTCGTTTTATGGGCTTTCGGACGTGCCCATTCTGCTAAGCCTTCTGGCGATCCTGGCCTTTACCGGCTTTTGCCTGGCGGTCATCGGTTGGATCTTCAAAACCGGGTGGCGCATCCGCAGCTAGGGCGTTGCATTTTTGCCGTGGGTGAACAGGATTTTGGTTCACGTCACGTTCATGGCAGGTGGGGTCCCTTGTTTAAGGGGCGGACGCACTCTACATCGGCACCCATGAAACTCAGCCTGCCGTTTCTCAACAAGCAGCCAACCGTGGCTGTCGTTCGCCTGTCCGGAGTCATTGGAATGGCTGGCCGAGCCTCGCTGAACGATGCCTCTTCGGCGCCTGTTCTGGAAAAAGCCTTCCGCAAGGGAAAACCTGCCGCCGTCGCGCTCGAGATCAATTCGCCGGGCGGATCGCCGGTTCAAAGCTCGCTGATCGGTGCGCGGATCCGGCGGTTGGCCGACGAGTTCAAGGTACCTGTCCATGCCTTTGTCGAGGACGTAGCGGCTTCTGGTGGTTATTGGCTTGCGGCTTCGGCGGACGAGATCTGGGCGGATGACAGCTCGGTTCTGGGGTCGATCGGGGTCATCTCCTCGGGGTTCGGGGCGCATGTGTTTCTGGCCCGTCAGGGGATCGAACGGCGCGTACATACCGCCGGGAAATCCAAATCGATGCTGGACCCGTTCTCTCCCGAGAAAGAAGAGGATGTCGCGCGTCTCAAGGGGCTGTTGGACGACATCCACCAGAATTTCATTGCCTATGTGAAAGCTCGGCGCGGCAGTCGTTTGGACGAGGCCGCCGATCTGTTTACCGGTGAAATCTGGCTGGCGCGGCGTGCGCACGAACTTGGGCTGATCGACGGCATCGCGCATCTGAAGCCAAAGATGCAGGAAGTATTTGGCGACAAGGTCAAATTCCGGCGCTACGGGTTGCGCCGACCGATCTGGTCGCGGTTTGGAACGGACATGGCGCAGGACGCCATTTCCCTGCTCGAGGAGCGCGCGGCCTACGCGCGCTTTGGTATGTGACGTGATCGTCAAGGTCGTCATTCTGTTTCTGGTTGCCATGGGGGTCCTGGCGATGTTCGGAAAGCTGCGCTTTCCCGGTCAACAGAGATTGAATTCCGCGAAATGTCCGCGCTGCGGTCGGTTCCGGATTGGCAAGGGCCCCTGCACATGTGAGCAAGGAGGGCGTCGATGACGGCCTGGCTGCTTTCCGGTCTTGGCTTATTGATCCTGCTGTTGGCCGGTGACGCGCTGGTGCGGGGTGCGGTGAATCTCAGCCTGCGCCTGGGTGTTCCGGCCTTGATCGTCAGCCTGACGATCGTGGCCTTCGGCACCTCGGCGCCTGAGCTTCTGATCGCCATCAAGGCCATCGAGGAAAATGCGCCCGGTATCGCGCTGGGCAATGTCGTCGGTTCGAACACGGCCAACATCCTTCTGGTCCTGGGTTTGCCGGCCTTGTTGGCAACGATCCACAGCAGCGAATGCAACACGCGAAGAAACTACGTCTTCATGTTGCTGGCCTCGGTTCTGTTCATCGGTTTGGCCTTTTGCGGAGAATTCAACCTGTTCAGCGGGGCAATCCTGCTGGCGGGGTTGGCTCTGATCCTACTCAACGCCTTCCGAGAAGCGCACGCGCATCGCAACTCCTGCTCGGGAGAGCAGGATCTGGAAGCGCTGGAAGAGGCCGACCCGGACATGCCGTACTGGAAGGTGTCGCTGTATCTGGTGCTTGGGCTGATTGGTCTGCCGATGGGCGCGCATCTTCTGGTCGACAACGCGACCATCATTGCGCGGACCTACGGTGTCAGTGAAACGGTGATCGGGCTGACGCTGGTTGCGGTCGGAACCTCGCTTCCCGAACTGGCGACCACCGTCATGGCCGCGTTGCGCCGGCAGGCCGATGTTGCTCTGGGCAACGTCATCGGGTCGAACATGTTCAACCTTCTGGGCATTGTCGGTATTGCCACGCTGTTCGGGCGCATCCCCGTGGACCCCGAATTTCTGCAATTCGATCTTTGGGTCATGCTGGGCTCGTCCCTGCTGCTGATCCCGTTCGTCTTCTTCAAGCAAGACATCACCCGGGTCTGGGGGTTCATCTTGACGCTGCTGTACGTCACATATGTCGTGATCCTGTTGGCCTGATCTGACTGAAAGGAGCCCCTTCATGACCCGAGCACTGGTGACCGGCGCCGGCATTCGACTGGGGCGGGCCATGGCGTTGTACCTTGCGAAACGTGGCATGGACGTTGCCGTGCATCACGCAACCTCAGGCGCTGCCGCTGCCGAGACCGTGTCCGAGATCCAGGCAATGGGCCGCACTGCCGTGGCGCTGAAGGCCGATCTGCTGGACGAGGATCAGGTGCAGACCCTTTTGCCGAGCGCGGCCGAGGCGCTGGGCGGTCCGATCACCTGTCTGGTCAACAATGCGTCAATCTTCGAATACGACAACATCCGCACTGCCACCCGGCTAAGCTGGGATCGCCACATGGACAGCAACCTGCGCGCGCCCTTCGTGTTGACGCAGGCCATGGCGGGCCAGGGTCTGGAACCCGAGATGGATGAGAATGACGAACCCGTCGCGACCGGCTTGATCGTGAATATGGTCGACATGCGGGTGCGCAAACTGACGCCTGAATTCATGTCCTACACCATCGCCAAGATGGGGCTATGGGCATTGACCCGGACGGCGGCCCAGGCACTGACGCCGGCCATTCGCGTCAATGCCATTGGGCCGGGTCCAACTCTGCAGGGACACCGGCAAAGTCCCCAGCACTTCAAGACCCAACGCGAAAACACGGTCTTGGAACGCGGTGCAAATCCCTCGGATATCAACGCGGCCCTTGGGTATTTTCTGGACGCACATGCGGTCACGGGCCAGCTTTTGTGCGTTGATGGCGGCCAGCATCTGGGCTGGCAAACGCCTGATGTAGTGGGCCTTGAATAGGTATTGCCCCTGCAAGTTTTGCACCGCTCTCGATCCTGTTACAGGTTCGTTACAAAAATGTCTTTTTTTTCATATACTTGTAAAACGAGAATAAAAATATCTTTTATAATCAATGTTTTGAAATTGTGCCTATTTATTGTGCAACGCCGTGAAAACACAAGGATTCAAGGAAAAATCACGGTGCAGGGAAAGTTGTCCGCACAGTTATCCACAAGAATCGTGGATTTGTTTTCTCTTGATCTAAGGCGCGCAAGATTGCAGCCACGGTCAGAGAATCGTATCTCTCTTTCATGACCGCCGACAGCGCCCCTCAATCCCAGCCTCAGCCGACCGGCTATGCCTGCATCCAGAAATACGTGAAGACGCTGGACAGTTCGCCGGGTGTCTATCGGATGCTGGATGCGGACAGCCGGGTTCTGTATGTCGGCAAGGCGCGCAACCTGCGGGCGCGGGTGTCGAACTACACCCGCCCGGGACATTCCGGCCGGATCGAGCGGATGATTGCCTCGACCGCGTCGATGATGTTCCTGACCACCCGGACCGAGACCGAGGCGCTGCTGCTGGAACAGAACCTGATCAAGCAGCTCAAGCCCAAGTACAACGTCCTGCTGCGCGACGACAAAAGCTTTCCCAACATTCTGGTGGCCAAGGATCACCCGTTTCCGCAGATCAAGAAGCATCGCGGGGCCAAGAAGGAAAAGGGCGCCTATTTCGGCCCCTTCGCCAGCGCGGGCGCGGTGAACCGCACGCTGAACCAATTGCAGAAGGCCTTTCTGCTCCGGAACTGCTCGGATTCGATGTTCGACAGTCGCACCCGGCCCTGCCTGCTCTACCAGATCAAGCGCTGCTCGGGGCCGTGCGTGGGCATGGTTTCGCAGGCCGACTATGCCGAAAGCGTGCGTGACGCCGAGCGGTTCCTGTCCGGCCGCTCGACCCGGATCCAGGAGGAACTGGCCGCGCAGATGCAGGAGGCCTCGGACGCGATGGAGTTCGAGCGCGCCGCCGCCCTGCGCGACCGGATACGCGCGCTCACGCAGGTGCAGACGGCGCAGGGCATCAACCCGCGCGGAGTGGCCGAGGCGGATGTGATCGGCCTCTATATGGACAGCGGCCAGGCCTGCGTTCAGGTGTTCTTCATCCGCGCCAACCAGAACTGGGGCAACCGCGATTTCTATCCGCGGGTCGGCCCCGACGTCTCCCCGGCCGAGGTGATGGAGGCCTTTCTGGGCCAGTTCTACGACAACAAGGAACCGCCGCGGCAGCTGATCCTGTCGGACGGAATCGAAAACGCGGATCTGATGCAGCAGGCCCTGTCGGAAAAGGCCGGCCGCAAGGTCGAGATCCTAGTGCCGCAGCGGGGCGAAAAGCTGGAACTGGTCTCGGGCGCGCTGCGCAACGCGCGCGAGGCGCTGGCCCGCCGCATGTCGGAAAGCGCGACGCAGGCCAAGCTGCTGCGCGGTCTGGCCGAGGCCTTCGATCTGGACGCGCCACCCAAGCGGATCGAGGTCTACGACAACTCGCATATCCAGGGCACTAACGCGGTGGGCGCGATGATCGTGGCCGGTCCCGAGGGGTTCATGAAGAACGCCTATCGCAAATTCAACATTCGCGGCGACGACCTGACGCCGGGCGACGATTTCGGCATGATGAAAGAGGTGCTGACCCGCCGCTTCAGCCGCTTGTTGAAAGAGGACCCCGACCGTGACAAGGGCCTGTGGCCCGATCTGTTGCTGATCGATGGGGGTGCAGGGCAGGTGAGTGCCGTGCACGAGATCATGCAGGCGCACGGGGTCGAGGACATCCCCATGGTCGGTGTCGCCAAGGGCGTCGATCGCGACCACGGCAAGGAAGAGTTCCACCGCATCGGCCAGCGCCCCTTTGCCCTGAAACGCAACGACCCGGTTCTGTATTTCATTCAGCGGCTACGGGACGAGGCGCACCGCTTTGCCATCGGCACCCACCGCGCCAAACGGGCCAAGGCGATGGGCGCGACGCCGCTCGATGAAATCCCCGGCGTGGGCGCGGCCCGCAAACGTGCCCTGCTGGCGCATTTCGGCAGCGCCAAGGCGGTCAGCCGCGCCAATCTGGCTGACCTGAAGGCGGTGGACGGGATCTCGGCCGGTCTGGCGCAGAAGGTCTATGATTTCTTTCACGAAAAAGGCTGAGGCCGCTGGCGCCCGCGCCACAGAATGTACAGCCCCGAGGCCACGATCAGCGCGCTGCCCAGCCACATGGTCTGGTCCAGATGCTCGTCGAATATCAGCACGCCCAGCCCGATACCGAACAGAAGGCGGGTATAGCGAAACGGGGTCACGGCCGACACTTCGCCCGTCCGCATGGCCAGCATCAGCGAAGCATAGGCCACCGCCCCCATCACCACGGCTCCGGTCAGATGCAGGGCGGTTTGGGCGTCCACCGGCACCGCGGCGGCGCCTTCGAAAGCCCGGTACAAACCACCTGCGACGACAATTGACAGAAAGCCGTTAAACCCAAGAACGGTGGTGCCCAGCGTGGCAGGGGCCGCGCGGCTGGCCAGATCGCGGCCGGCAAAGCCAAGCATTCCCAGCACTGCAAGAATGGACAGGGCCGAGAAACTGTCTCCGGTTGGCTGGATGATGATCACCACTCCGATCAGTCCGACCAGAATGGCGCTCCAGCGCCGCCAGCCGACGGTTTCCCCGAAGAACAGCGCGGCACCCGCCACCACGACCAGCGGCGTGGCCTGCAGGATCACCGTGGCCGAGGACAGTGGCGTCAGGGCGATGGCCAACACATAGAACAGGCGCCCGAAGACTTCGAACAGCACCCGGATCTTCATCGGCTTGGAGAGGACATCGGGGTGTAGCAACCGCCGCCCCTGTAGCAACGCGACCCCGGCGAAAATCAACGCCCCGCCCAGCCCGAACAGCACCAGAACCTGCCAGATGGGCAGCGCTTTGGCCGCAGTTTTCAGCAACGCGTCCTCCAGGGCGAACCCGGCCATGGCCGCGATCATCCAGGCGCTGCCGATCAGGTTGGCGCGCGCATCGGTTCTGATATGTGAGGTCACGGGGCGGATCTTTCCTGGCTGGCGATACCCACGCAACCTGACCCGTTCTTCGCGCCGCGCCAAGGGGGAAACGGTCATCGATCCACCGCCTGCGACGGTCTGACCTGTCGTGGTCCAAACACCTGTGTTCTTGGCAGTTTTTTGTCGTGCCGTCTTTTCTGTTCCCGGCCATGGTTGTAGGGTCCAGCGCATGAAGTGGAACCTGCCGAATATTCTGACTTTGCTGCGCCTACTGGCCGCGCCCGGCCTGGCGGTGATGTTTCTGTATTTCACGCGACCCTATGCTGATTGGTTCGCGCTGATCCTGTTTCTGTCGGCGGCCATAACCGATTGGTTCGACGGCTATCTGGCGCGCGCTTGGAAGCAGGAAACCAAGATGGGCGCGATGCTGGACCCGATCGCCGACAAGGCGATGGTGGTGATCGCGCTGATGATCCTGGTCGGCTATTCGACCGAGCACTGGACGCCCTGGCTGGTGCTGCCCGCCACCGTGATCCTGTTCCGCGAGGTCTTCGTCTCGGGCCTGCGCGAGTATCTGGGCGACGTGGCTGGAACGCTCAAGGTCACCAAGCTGGCCAAATGGAAGACGACCGCGCAGATGGTGGCGATCGCCGTGCTGTTTTCGCAGGGCATATTTGAGCACTATTTCGTCATGTCCACCTTCGGCATGGACGCCGCGCTGATCGACCAGATCCTGTCGGGTCAGGTCGAGGACATCTCGGGCCTGCAATGGAAGCTGGATGGCATGTTCTGGTCGGGCCGCATCGGGTTGTGGTTGCTGTGGATCGCGGCGACGCTGACATTGATCACCGGCTACGACTACCTACGTAAAGCCATGCCCCATCTGAAGGAGGGCTGACGCATGGATGTCTTGTATTTCGCTTGGGTCCGCGAGCGGATCGGCGTGCCGAAGGAAAAGGTCGAAACCACCGCGGCCACGGTCTCCGATCTGGTGGCTGAACTCAGCGCCCGTGAAGACCGCTATGCCGCGGCCTTTGCCGACGTCTCCGCCCTGCGGGTCGCGCTGGATCAGGAACTGTCGGATTTCGACGCGCCGCTGGCCGGCGTCCGCGAAGTGGCCTTTTTCCCGCCCATGACCGGCGGGTAGGGTGATGCGGATTTCGGTGCAGCAAGAGCCGTTCGATCTGGGGGCCGAGGCCAATGCCTTTGCCGCGGGTGACACGGCCAATGGGGCCATCGTCACCTTTACCGGCATCGTGCGTGATCTGGCCCAGACCGATCTGGCCTGCATGGAGATCGAGCATTATCCCGGCATGACCGAACGCGCCATCGCCAAGATCGCCGAGGAAGCCAAAAACCGGTGGTCGCTGGGCGATGTGCTGGTGATCCATCGCCATGGGCGGCTGGCCCCGGGTGACCGGATCATGATGGTCGCAACGGCAGCCCCGCACCGCAAGGATGCGTTCGAGGCCGCTGAATACCTGATGGATTACCTGAAATCCCGCGCCCCGTTTTGGAAAAAGGAAATCACCGCGTCCGGGGCCGATTGGGTTGCCGCCAAGGACGAGGACGAGGACGCGCTGTCGCGCTGGTAAGCCTCAATCGGCGTTGTTGATCCGGCCGCGCAATTCCTCGGCTTCCTGGCGGGCAGCGCGCAGCCCGTCCATAGCCGCGGCCAGCTCGGCCTCGGTCTGGGTCAGCTGGTTGGTCAGCTCGGCCTCACGCTGCTGCAAATAGGTGATCGCCTGATCGCGGGTTTCCTCGGCTTCGTGTAACTCCTGGCTCATGCGGTCCAGATCGGCCACGTCGGATTGGCGCACGCGCGACAGGCGGTGCACCAGCCAGTTGGCGAACCAGCCCATGCAGAAGGCGGCGAACAGGATGACGGCGGTGGCGATGATGAATTCGGTTCTGTTCAACTTACTGGTCCCCTGCATCCGTTTCGGATGCTTCTTCTTCTGTTGGCGCAGGTTCGGTTGCGCTTGTCTGGGTCTCCAACGCTTCCAGACCGGTTTCCTGATTGGCGACCGGCTCGGGCCGGATCAGGCGGAATTCGATGCGCCGGTTTTTCTCGCGCCCGTCTTCGGTGTCATTGTCTGCAATCGGCTGCGTCTCACCATATCCTGCGGCCGAGTAGCTTTTGGTCGGCACCCGACGGGCGCGCAATTCGTTCAGGATGGACTGGGCGCGTGACTGGCTCAGCTGCTGGTTCATCTCTTCGCGGCCCTGGCTGTCGGTATGACCCTGGATTTCAATCCGGATCGGTCCGCATTCGCGCAGGATTTCGGCAATCTGATTCAGACTGTCGCGGGATTCAGACGAGACCGTAGCCGACCCGGGCTCGAACGTGATCTTGCGGGTTTCCTGAACCTCGGCGATGCGACTTTCGCACTGCTCCGGGTCTGGCAGCGCGTCTTCGGGTTCGGGCGGGGGCTGATAGGTGATCGACAGGTCAAAGTCCTGCGCATCGCCCAACTTGTCTGACAGCAGGCCCGCGATCTGTGCCTTGGCGTCCTCATCGTGGCTGACGCCAGTCAACTCGACCTTGTCAGGCGTTACGGTCAGCACGCCGTTGTTCAGCCAGGACAGGGATTCCAGCCCCGCCAGAACGCGCACGGGCCAGTCCTGCGGCATCTGGTCGACCACGCGGGCGGCACTGTGAACCTGATCGGATCCGAAGGCAGCCCGGGCATAGCTGTCGATCATGTCGCGCTGTAAATCATCGCCCAGACGGCCGCGCAGTTGTACCAGACCTTCCGGGCTGCGGGTGGCGGTGAATTCCACAGGTCCGGCCTGTTCGTTGTTTTCGGGTTCAGGCAGAACCGCGTGCAGGGCAAACACTTCGGGCAGGGCGTTTTCCAACTCGCCCACGACCTTGTCGAAGGTGGCCGGGCTGGTGTTCGGTTCAGCAATCAGCGTGATGTCGGCATCCGACATCGTGACCGATCCTCGCCCGATCTCGGACAGAGCCCGGATACTCAGTTCAGCGGCCTGCGCCCATCGGGGCGATGGCACACCCAGGCCGATTGTGCAGGTATAGGGCCCTGACAGCCCGGCATCCTGCGCGGCGGCAACAATGGTGTCGCGCGCCTTTTCATCCTGTGCCGAACAGGCGTCGAACTGTCCGCCATCCTCCGAAATCAGATAGCGCAGGGTGAACGGAGTGATCACCGGGCGCGGTGCCGAAATCGCCAGACCGATGCGCAAGCTGGGCGGCGCGGCGCGTGTCAGTTCCTGTTCCAGCCGTTCTTTTTCCTGCTGGCTGTCGGCGATGGCAGTGATCTTGACCAGATCGGGGCTGGCGGAAATCTTGGCTCGCGGCAGCTTGGACAGGGCAAGGATGGCATAGGAAATCGCGTCGTCCCAGCCTTTGGGTTTCTTGTAGTCTGCGGTTTCCAGCAGGTCCGACACCCGCGCCTGCGGGTCCAGCTTCTGCAGCCGGTCCATCAGAGCGTCGCGATCCACGCTGGCCGGAACCAACCCGATCACGGAAATGCCGCTGTCGTTCCGAAGAATTTCAGCCGAGAATTTGGGCGGAGTCAGGTCAGCCGTCGGGGCAATGTCCATCTCATCGATCACCCGAGAGGTGTCGACCTGTGTACCGGCCGCGGTCAGCGCATTGAATCGCGTGGCCTCGTCCGGGGCAGTACCGGTCAGCACAACACGCAGCCCATCCGCCTGCACTTCGGCCCACTCATGGCCCTGCATGCTCAGTGCATTTCGAACGGCAGTTTCCGAGGTTTCTTCGATCTTGGTCACCGCGAATCCGGCGGCCAGCAGACAGACCCCCGCCGATACGACAAAGATCAGGGCTGATGTCAGGAAATACGGCAAGCGCATGAGCGGTTTCTTATCTCCTCGGGCCATTGGGCGGGACTCTTACAGGCACCGGTACCGAGGTGCAATCAGAGGAGCAATGCGACGCAAAGGAAGATGAGCGGAATAAGGCCGGTGTCCCGGTTGGCGCGAAACAGTTGCAGCAGTTTCGCGTTATCTTCGATGTCCAGCCCGCGCAGTTGCCACGCCATGTGCCACCCCATTGCCCAAGGTCCACCAATGGCCACGACCAGCGCCAACACGCTGGAATTGGGCAGTGCGGCCTCGACGATGGCCAGCCCCATCAGCGCCACGGTCGCCACAAGAAAAAACTTCAGCCATTTCGCGGTGTCGGTCCCGAACAGGCGCGCGGTGGACTTGATGCCGATCAGCTCGTCATCCTCGGCGTCCTGGTGAGCATAGATCGTGTCGTAGAACAGCGTCCAGGCGATGCCGGACAGGTACAGCAGGATCGCGGGCCATTCGACCGTGCCGCGATGCGCCGCCCAGGCCAGCAGGGCGCCCCAGTTGAAGGCCAGCCCCAGAAACACCTGCGGCCACCAGGTGAAGCGCTTGGCATAGGGGTAGATCGTCACCGGCAGCAGCGACAGGACGCCCATCGCGATGGCCGCCTGGTTGAAGGTCAGCAGGATTGCCAGCGCCAGAAGGCACTGGATGCCCATCCAGATCACCGCCTGCCGCACGCTGACCTGACCCGAGGGGATGGGCCGTGAGCGTGTGCGTTCAACCTTCGCGTCGAACTTGCGGTCGGTGATGTCATTCCAGGTGCAACCCGCGCCACGCATCAGAAAGGCCCCGGCCGCGCACCCAACGGCAATCCACAGATCGCCCCACCGCGGCTGACCGTCATGCAGGATCGCCAGCGCCAGGCCCCACCAGCACGGAATCAGCAGCAGCCACGTCCCGATCGGCCGGTCCGCGCGCGACAGCCGCAGATAGGGGCGGGCAAAGGCCGGGGCGCGGGTATCGACCCAGTTGCCGGTAACGGCGTCGGCGACCTGACCGTCTGGTGTTGGGGCATTGCCTTGCATATGTAGGGTCTCATGAGTGCGAAGATCAGGCTGTATGTAGATCACCCTTTGGGTGCGGGGCAATCGGTTCCTTTGACGCGCGAGCAGGCCCATTACCTGTTCGGCGTCATGCGTCTGGCCGTGGGCGGGCAGGTGGCCCTGTTCAACGGCCGCGATGGCGAGTGGCTGGCGCAGGTGGCCGAGGCGGGCAAACGGGGCGGCGCTCTGAGCTGTCTTGAACAGACCCGGCCACTGCAACTGCCGCCGGACCTGTGGCTGCTGTTTGCCCCGATCAAGAAAGCGCGGACCGATTTCATCGTCGAAAAGGCGGCCGAGATGGGGGCCGCGAAGATCATGCCGGTGCAGACCGCCTTCACCAATTCCGAACGCATCCGCCAGGACCGGCTGCAGGCCCATGCGGTCGAGGCGGCCGAGCAATGTGGCGGCACCTTCGTGCCCGAGGTCTGCAACCTGCAACGGCTGGACAAGCTGTTGGACAACTGGCCGGACGGCCGCCAGCTGATGTTCTGCGACGAGGTCGAGGCCGGGTCGGCCCTGCGCCTGGCCGCGCAGGACAAGGGCCGACCGTGGGCCATCCTGATCGGCCCCGAGGGCGGGTTCTCCGATGCCGAGCGCCAGCGGCTGAAGGATCTGCCTTTCACGCATGTGGTCAGCCTAGGGCCGCGCATCCTGCGAGCCGATACGGCGGCGGTGGCCGCGATGACCCTGTGGCAACAGGCGCTGGGGGATTGGTCCTGATGTGGCGGCTGGCGCGGCAACAGGACATTCCGGCGATCGAACGGTTTCTTCTGGATCATGTGCAAAGCTCGATGTTCGCGCTGGCCAACCTGCGAGACTTTGGCCTGAACGCACCCGCGCCGCGCGCGATGAGCATGTGGATGCTGGGCGACCCGCTGCGCGGCGTGTTCGGCATCACCAACGAAGGCATGATCCTGCCGCAATGCCCGGATCTGCCCGAGGCCGACCTGACCGCGGCAGCTGACCTGATCCGGGGCCGCACGGTCATGGGGCTGGCGGGCGAAGCTTCGCAAGCCCGCCGGTTTCTACAACAGGCCGGATGGCAGGACCGCGCCGCGCATCTGGACCGGGACGAACCGTCCTTTGCGCTGGATCTGCGCGACCTGATCGTTCCGCCAACGGAAAACGCACGGCTGGTGCCGCTGTCGGATGGCGACCGAAGCCTGTTGATCCGCTGGCGCGAGGCCTATCATCTGGAATCTTTGGGCACCGACCCGGGCATGGCCCGCAAGGCTGCGCAGAAGGACATCGACGGATATATTCAGCGCGACTCGCACCGGCTGCTGATGGTCGACGGCCAGCCCGTCAGCATGACAGGCTTCAATGCCACGCTGCCCGAGATCGTCCAGATCGGCGGCGTGTTCACCCCGCCCGCGCTGCGCGGTCGGGGCTATGCCCGCACCGCCGTCGCCCTGCATCTGGCCGAGGCGCGGGCCGCCGGCGTTCGCAAGGCCGTTCTGTTTGCGGCTTCAAACGCCGCCGTGCGTGCTTATGTTGCTATTGGGTTTGCCCCTGCCGGGACCTTTTCACTGGTCCTGTTCAGCGATCAGATGGAGGCCGCGTCATGAGTTTCATCCGTCCCGAAGCCAAACTGGCCCTGTGGCGCTGGCGCGAGGTGCTGGCCGCCGGGTTCGTTCTGATCCTTGGCCTCAGCTGGATCGGCGGGCCGGGCGGGTTTCTGGGCTGGCTGGGCTGGGTACTTGTGGTGGTCTCGATCGCGCTGGCCGTGATCGGGGTACAGCGGGCCCGCTTTCGGCTGGGCGCGGGCGGGCCGGGCGTGGTATCTGTGGATGAAGGGCAGATCGCCTATCTGGGGCCGCTGGAAGGCGGCATCGTCGCCACCCGCGAAATCGAGAGCCTGACGCTGGACCCCACCGCCAGCCCCGCGCATTGGGTGCTGCAGCAGCCCGGCCAGCCGCCGCTTCACATTCCCGTGAATGCCGAGGGGGCCGAGGCGCTGTTCGACGTGTTCTCGGCCCTGCCGGGGCTGCGGACCGAGCGGATGCTGTCGGAACTCAAGGGCGGGGCGTCGCATCCGGTGGTGATCTGGGAACGCCACCCCTCGCGCCCGGCGCACATCCGGTTGAACTGACCGTGCATTGACACCGGGGGAGATTGCGACCACCACTGACCCCCACGACTCGACACATCAGGATCGGAGCACGGTTCATGTCCATTCCTCAGTCCGGCGGCGGGCCGATCGAACGCCACGAACAACTGGCCGAATACCTGGCCGATGGCTGCAAACCCAAAAGCGAATGGCGCATCGGGACCGAGCACGAGAAATTCGGCTACTGCAAGGACACGCTGAAACCGCTGCCCTATGAGGGCGAACGCTCGATCCTAGCGGTGCTGCAGGGGCTGCGCGACGGGCATGGCTGGACCCCCGTGGAAGAGGCGGGCAAGCTGATCGGGCTGGAAAAGGACGGAGCAAACGTCTCGCTGGAACCGGGGGGGCAGCTGGAGCTGTCGGGCGCGCCACTGGAGACCATCCACGAGACCTGCGACGAAGTGAACGCGCATCTGCGCGACGTGAAGGACATCGCCGACAAGATCGGCGTAGGCTTCATCGGGCTGGGCGCCGCACCGATCTGGAAGCATGAGGATATGCCGCTGATGCCCAAGGGCCGGTATGTCCTGATGAACGACTACATGGAAAAGGTCGGCGACATGGGCCGCGCCATGATGCGCCGGACCTGCACGGTTCAGGTCAACATCGATTTCGGGTCCGAGGCGGACATGGTGCAGAAGCTACGCGTGGCGCTTGCCCTGCAGCCGGTGGCGACCGCGCTGTTTGCCAACTCGCCCTTCTTCGAGGGCAAGCCCAACGGCCACAAAAGCTGGCGCAGCTACATCTGGCGGCATCTGGATGACGCGCGCACCGGCATGCTGCCCTTCGTGTTCGAGGACGGCTTCGGGTTCGAGCGCTACGTGGAATATGCCTTGGATGTGCCGATGTATTTCGTCTATCGCGACGGCAAATATATCGATGCGCTGGGCATGTCGTTCCGCGATTTCCTGCAGGGAAAGCTGCCCGCGCTGCCGGGCGAGACGCCGACGCTTTCGGATTGGGCCGATCACCTGACCACCGCCTTCCCCGAGGCGCGGATCAAGAAATTCATGGAAATGCGCGGGGCTGACGGCGGCCCGTGGCGCCGCCTGTGCGCGCTGCCCGCTTTCTGGGTGGGGCTGACCTATGACCAGTCCGCGCTGGATGCCGCATGGGATCTGGTCAAGGGCTGGGACGCCGAAACCCGCGAGGGGCTGCGCGTCGCCGCGGCCCAAGACGGGCTGCAGGCGCAGGTCGGCGGCATCAACATGCACGATCTGGCGCGCGAGGTGGTGGCCATCGCCGACTCCGGCCTGAAGGCCCGGGCGCGGCCGGGTGCCGGCGGGCTCGTCCCGGACGAGACCCATTTCCTGAACGCGCTGAAGGAAAGCATCCAGTCCGGCAAGGTGCCGGCCGACGAACTGCTCGAGGATTACCACGGCGACTGGCAGGGCGATCTGACGCGGATCTACCCCGAATACAGCTACTGACCGCGACCTGTTGCAATTAGGGGCCTGTTAGCCACATTCCCGGACCGCGCCTTGTTCGGCGGCGGCGTTTGCGCGATACATTCGGGTCAGGTTGTCCGGTCGTGGTGCTTTCATGGCGCGTATCAGTGAGTTGCATTATTCCAATGCCTATGCCGCGAATTCGGGCGTGTCCGAATTCCTGGAGGTGTCCCTTCGCCCGGACGAAGACCCGGCGGATTTCACCGTGTCTTTCTATCAGGCGAACGGGCAGGTCGGGATCGAGATCCCGCTGAACGATCCTTCCGTTCAGGTCACCGTGGACCCCGACAATAACGAGATCGTCTATGTCATCTCGGCCGATGATTTCCCGATCTTCCTGACCGATCCGGATGGCGGCGGCGCCACCAATTACGAAGCCTATGCGCTGACCAACACCGCCACGGGTGAGGTGATAGATTTCTACGACATCGGTGGCGGCACGCAGAACATCGTCGCGGTCGATGGGTTGGCGGCTGGGGAAACCTCGGTCAACCTGCCGGTGCTGGTCGGGCCGAACCAGACCACGACGACCCTGCAATTCAACCAGCCCGATCCCGGCACGCTGACATATGGCCCCTTGTCGCCCGGGGATACCGGGGCCGCGTGTTTCACGGCAGGAACCTTGGTGGATACCCCCGAGGGGCCGCGCCGGATCGAGACGTTGCAGCCCGGCGACACGGTCCTGACCGTCGATGACGGCCCTTGCCGGGTTCGCTGGATCGGCGGCCGCACGGTGCGCGGCGTGGGCCGGTTTGCGCCGGTGGGCATCCGCGCGGGTGTTTTGGGCGCCACGGCAGACATTCTGGTCTCGCCCCAGCACCGCATTCTTGTCAGCGGCTGGCAAGCCCAGCTTCTGTTCGGCGAGGATGAGGTTCTGGTTCCGGCCAAGTCGCTGGTAAACGGCGACACCGTCACCGTGCAGCCCTGCGACATCGTTCGTTATGTCCATCTGTTCTTCGACCGGCACCAGCTGGTCACCACTTCGGGTCTTGTGTCCGAGAGCTTCTTTCCGGGGCAGGAGGCGCTCTCGGGGCTGGAACAGGAGGCCGCGCGCGAGCTGTTTGCGCTGTTCCCCGACCTGCGGACCCATCTGCAAGGCTATGGCCCCACGATCCGCCCGGTCCGGTGTGATCGACAGGCAGCGGTTCTGCGCGCGACCTGATCGCGCGGCCCGGCCCTCTTGCTTTCGCGCGCTGCTGTGATAGCAGGACAGCAACAGAATTCAGGGGACCGTCATGGACGATCTTAAGGCAAAATATCTGGGTCAGATCGCTGACGCAGGCGACGAAAGCACGCTGGAAGCGATCCGCGTGGCCGCGGTGGGCAAAAAGGGCGAAGTGGCGCTGAAGATGCGCGAACTGGGCAAGATGACGCCCGAGGAACGCCAGGTCGCCGGCCCCGCGCTGAACGCGCTGAAGGACGAGATCAATTCGGCGCTGGCCGCCAAGAAGGCCGCATTGGCCGATGCCGCGTTGGATGAACGTCTGCGGACCGAGTGGTTGGACGTGACGCTGCCCGCGCGCCCGCGCCGCCAGGGCTCGATCCACCCGGTCAGCCAGGCGACCGAGGAACTGACCGCGATCTTTGCCGAGCTGGGCTTCTCCGTCGCCGAAGGCCCCCGGATCGAGACCGACTGGTACAATTTCGACGCGCTGAACATCCCCGGTCACCACCCCGCGCGGGCCGAGATGGACACGTTCTACATGCACCGCGCGCCGGGCGACAATCGCCCGCCGCATGTGCTGCGCACCCATACCTCGCCGGTGCAGATCCGCTCGATGGAGAAGCAGGGCGCGCCGATCCGCGTGATCTGCCCGGGCGGCGTCTATCGCGCCGATTATGACCAGACCCACACGCCGATGTTCCACCAGGTCGAGGGCCTTGCCATCGACAAGGATATCTCGATGGCGAACCTGAAATGGGTTCTGGAGGAATTCGTCAAAGCGTTCTTCGAGGTCGACGACGTCGAACTGCGCTTCCGCGCCTCGCATTTCCCGTTCACCGAACCCTCGGCCGAGGTCGATATCCGCTGTTCCTGGGAAGGCGGCCAGCTGAAGATCGGCGAGGGCGATGACTGGATGGAGATTCTGGGCAGCGGCATGGTCCACCCCAAGGTGATCGCCGCCGGCGGGATCGACCCCGAGGTCTATCAGGGCTTTGCCTTTGGCATCGGCATCGACCGTCTGGCGATGCTGAAATACGGCATCCCGGATCTTCGGGCGTTCTTTGACAGCGACCTGCGCTGGCTGCGCCACTATGGGTTTGCGGCGCTGGATATGCCCAACCTGCATGGTGGCTTGTCACGATGAAATAGCGTGGGGCTTGCCCTGCTGCCCAAGAGAATTCGGCGGGTAAGCCCGCCTTACCGGACAGGAAAACAGAAATGAAATTCACCCTCTCCTGGCTGAAAGACCACCTGGACACCGACGCCTCGGTTGATGAGATCGTCGAGGCGCTGACCGATCTCGGGCTCGAGGTCGAAGAGGTCATCAACCCGGCCGACAAGCTCAAGGATTTTACCCTGGGCTATGTGAAACATGCCGAGAAACACCCCGATGCCGACAAGCTGCGCGTCTGCAAGGTGGACACCGACGAGGGCGAGTTGCAGATCATCTGCGGCGCCCCCAACGCGCGCGAGGGCATCACCGTCGTGGTCTGCAAGCCGGGTATGTATATCCCCGGTCTGGATCTGACGATCAGCGTCGGCAAGATCCGCGGCGTCGAAAGCTTTGGCATGATGGCGTCCGAGCGCGAGCTGGAACTGTCGGACGAGCATGACGGCATCATCGAGCTGCCCTCGGGCGAGGTGGGCCAGCGGTTCGTCGACTGGCTGGCCGAGAACGACCCCGCCAAGATCGACCCGGTGATCGAGATCGCCATCACTCCCAACCGCCCCGATGCGCTGGGCGTTGCGGGCATCGCGCGCGATCTGGCGGCGCGGGGTCTGGGCACGCTGAAGCAGCGCGACTATGCCCCGGTGCCGGGGGATTTCGAAAGCCCGATCAAGGTGACGATCGACGATGACACGCTGGATGGCTGCCCGCATTTCACTGGCCGCCTGATCCGCGGTGTCAAGAATGGCCCCAGCCCGCAATGGCTGCAGGATCAGCTGAAGGCGATCGGTCTGCGTCCGATCTCGGCCTTGGTGGACATCACCAACTACATGACTTTCGACAGCAACCGCCCGCTGCACGTCTTTGACGCCGACAAGGTCAAGGGCAATCTGCGGGTGCACCGCGCCAAGGGCGGTGAGAAGCTGGTGGCGCTGGATGAAAAGGAATACACGCTGCAGCCCGGCATGATGGTGATTTCCGACGACAACGGCCCGGAATCCATCGCCGGCATCATGGGCGGGATGGAGACCGGCTGTACCGAGGACACGGTGAACGTGTTCCTGGAAAGCGCCTTCTGGGACCACGTTCAGATCGCGCTGGCGGGCCGCGCGCTCAAGATCAACTCGGACGCGCGCTACCGGTTCGAACGCGGGGTCGATCCGGCATACACGCTGGAAGGGCTGGAGCACGCGACCCAGATGATCCTGGATATCTGCGGCGGCGAGGTTTCGAAGGTGGTCGAGGCCGGCAAAGCGCCGGACCATTCGCGCGCCTATCGGTTGGATGCGGCGCGGGTGCAGTCGCTGGTGGGCATGGACATCCCCGAAAGCGAGCAGCGCCAGACCCTGACCCGGCTGGGCTTCCGGCTGGAAGGCGACATGGCCCATGTGCCCAGCTGGCGCCCCGACATCCAAGGCGAGGCCGACTTGGTCGAAGAGGTCGCCCGCATCGCTTCGCTGACCAAGCTGCAGGGCAAGCCGCTGCCGCGCGTCACGGATGGTATTCCCAAGCCGGTCATGACTCCGGCCCAGCGGCGTCAGTCGATGGCGCGGCGCACCTGCGCGGCGCTGGGGTACAATGAATGCGTCAGCTATACCTTCATCGATCGGGCCTCGGCCGCGCTGTTCGGTGGCGGCGATGACGCGACGATGCTGGAAAACCCGATCTCGTCCGAGATGAGCCACATGCGCCCCGACCTGCTGCCCGGCCTGTTGCAGGCCGCGGCGCGCAACCAGGCGCGCGGCTCTGCCGATCTGGCCCTGTTCGAGGTCGGCCCGGTCTTTCATGACGGGGAACCCGGCGAGCAACGCACCCAGATCGCAGGCCTTCTGGTCGGACGGACCGGACCCAAGGATGTGCATGGCACCACCCGCGCGGTCGACGTGTTTGACGCCAAGGCCGATGCCGAGGCTGTGCTGACCGCCATCGGGGCCCCGGCCAAGGTGCAGATCCTGCGCGACGGCGATGCCTGGTGGCATCCCGGCCGTCACGGCAAGATCTGCCTGGGCCCCAAAAAGGTGCTGGGCGTGTTCGGTGAACTGCATCCGCGCGTGCTGCAGCAGTTGGACATCAAGGGCCCGGCCGTGGCCTTCACCATCTGGCCGGACGAGGTGCCGCTGCCGCGCAAATCCGGCACCACCCGCTCGGCGCTGGAGCTGCGCGACCTGCAGGCGGTCGAGCGTGACTTTGCCTTTGTCGTCGATGCCGATGTCGAGGCGCTGACGCTGGTAAATGCCGCCGCCGGGGCCGACAAGGCGCTGATCGAAGAGGTGCGTGTATTCGATGAATTCATCGGCGGCAGCCTGGGTGAGGGCAAGAAATCTCTGGCCATCACCGTGCGTCTGCAGCCGACCGACAGCACGCTGAAGGAAAAAGACATCGAGGCGGTGGCGGAAAAGATCATCGCCAAGGTCACCAAGGCCACCGGCGGCGTTCTGCGCGGCTGAGGTGGCTTGAACCCGAAGTGGCACGCGCGCCCATGGCGCGCGTGTTTCATTTTGCGAAGAAATCCGCCAGCAGGTCAAAGACCAGCCGGATGCGGCGGCTGGTATGCAGCTCGCGATGGGTGGTCAGCCAGATCGGGAACCGCAGCGGCTCCATGTCGGGAAGGACGCGCTCCATACCGGGTGTGGCATCGCCCACCGGCTCGGACATGGGCGCGATGCCAAAGCCCTGCCTGGCAAACTCCCACGAGACGATGCCGTTCTGCGACCCTAGGCGGAAGTTTTCTTCGGTCAGATGCAGGCCGATCGGTTCGAAATAGGCGATCATTTGTGCGGTGTCGCCGAAACTGATGAACGCGTGCCGGGACAGGTCCGACAGGGACTTGGGGCGTCCAGCGCGGTTCAGGTAGGTGGTGGCGGCATAGAAATGCCCGTCAGCCTCCTGCACCAGTTTTGCGATCAGGTCAGGCTGGTCGGGGCGGACGTGTCGGATGGCGATATCCGCCTCGCGCCGCATCAAATCGCGAATGTCGTTCGCGGCGATCACGTCGATCCGTAGTTTCGGGGCTTGCGCGCGGATCTCGCGCAGCAGTTCCGGCAGGATATAGGCCGACATCACGTCGCTTGCGGTGATCCGCACCTGCCCCTCGATCGATTGCGCCTGACCGGACGCGGCCAACGCAATGCGATCTGCAGCTGCGCCCATGGTCCGTGTGTGCTCCAACAACTCGATTCCGGCGGTGGTGATCTGAAGCGATCGGCCGACCCGTTCGAAAAGCATCACGCCCAGGTCGGATTCAAGCGCGGCGATCTGGCGGCTGAGGGTCGGTTGCGTCTGGTCCAATCGCCGCGCCGCGGCCGAAAGTGAGCCGGTCTCGGCTGTCGCCAGAAAGGCGCGGATATGGTTCCAGTCGAATTTGCGCGGATCATCCATGCATGAATGTATAAGGATTCTGCGAATTTCGGCAATTCACCTTTGAAACGCGTATCACTACCTTGCGCTCAAAGGAGAGCCGACATGACTGCCACAGCCAAATTCTGGGACGGAATCGCCGAGAAATACGCGAAATCCCCGATCCGCGACATGGAGTCCTACGAGCACACGTTGCAACGCACGGTGTCCTACCTGAAGCCAACCGACCAGGTGCTGGAACTGGGCTGCGGAACCGGGCGCACCGCGCTGCGGCTGTCCGGCCATGCGGATACGATCACGGCGAGCGATGTCTCTCCGGGCATGTTGGCCGTGGGCCGCAGGTTGGCGCAAGAGGAACAGATCGAAAACGTTGTCTTTGTCGAGGCCGACGCGACCCGCCCCCCGAATTGGGCCTATGATGTGGTGATGGCGTTCAATCTGCTGCACCTGATCCGCGATCTAGAGGCGACGCTGGCCGGGGTTCATGAGGTGTTGAAACCCGGCGGTCTGTTCATTTCAAAAACGCCCTGTCTTGCCCAGGGTGGATTGGGGTTCAAGTTCGGCTTGCTGAAGCTGTTGCTGCCGGTCATGCAGCTTTTGGGCAAGGCGCCATTCGTCAGCCAATTCGACATCAAGACACTGGAAACGACCATTGAAAAGGCCGGGTTCGAGATCATAGAAAGCGGGAATTTTCCGGCAAAACCGCCCTCGCGCTATCTGGTGGCTCGCAAGCTGTAACGCCAGCGCTGCATCAACAGGCAACTTCCGCATTGGGCTTTGCGGGTTTGGACAGTAAACAGGGCCGGAAGCAAAATGCGGAGGTTGCAATGGGATTGAATGTCTACCTGTCGGGCGAGATCCACACGGATTGGCGCGAGCAGATCATCGAAGGCGCGCAAGGGCTGGACGTCACTTTCAACAGCCCAGTGACCGATCATGCGGCCAGCGACGATTGCGGTGTCGCCATTCTGGGGGCCGAGCCGAACAAGTACTGGCACGACCACAAAGGCGCGATGGTCAACGCCATTCGCACCCGGAAGGGGATCGCCGATGCCGATGTCGTCGTGGTGCGGTTCGGGGACAAGTACAAGCAGTGGAACGCGGCCTTTGACGCGGGCTATGCTGCGGCCCTGGGTAAGTCGATCATCGTGCTGCACGGCCCCGACCATCAACATGCGCTGAAAGAGGTCGATGCCGCCGCGTTGGCGGTGGCCGAGGAGCCCCGTCAGGTGGTCGAGATCCTGCGGTATGTGCTGACCGGGAAACTGCCCGGTTGATCGCACGGAATGCCAACGCCGCTTGCAAGGCGGCGACGGCGTGATCCCTTACCCGCGCGGAGGCGTGACCAGACCCTTTTGAACCGCGGGCCGGTCCAGGAACCGGTTCAGATAGGCGATGGTGTTGCGATGATCGTCCCAGCCGACCAACTCTTTGGCGCCGTAGAAATCAAGGCCGCGCAGCCACGGGGCCAAAGCGATATCGGCAATTGAGTACTCACCGGCGATCCAGTCCTGCCCGTGCAACTGGGTCTCGACGACATTCAGCAGCCGATTGGCCTCGTTGATATACCGCTCGCGCGGGCGCGGGTCTTCGATTGCGCTGCCGGCGAACTTGTGGAAGTAACCCAGTTGCCCGAACATCGGGCCCACGCCGCCCATCTGAAACATCAGCCATTGCGTGATCCGATACTTGTCGGCCGTGTTCTGGCCCAGGAACTTGCCGGTTTTCTCGGCGAGGTACAGCAGGATCGCACCACTTTCGAACAGCGCCAAGGGCTGTCCATCAGGGCCGTCAGGATCGATGATCGCTGGAATCTTGTTGTTTGGGTTCAGCGACAGAAACTCGGGGCTTTTGACGTCGGCGTCTGACAGGGTGACCTTGTGCGCCTCATAAGGCAGGCCTGTTTCTTCGAGCATGATGGATACCTTAACGCCGTTCGGCGTCGGGAAGGAATAGAGTTGGATCCGCTCTGGCGAATGCGGGGGCCATTTGGTCATGATCGGGAAGGTGGCGGTGTCCAGCATGGCAAGCTCCTTGTTCGGGTACTATTGCAAGCTAGGCTTTCGGGGGCGGATTGTTAGATGGCGGTCTGTGCAACCCCGGGCAGCGACTGTTTGCTGAAGCACAGCGGGGAAATCCCGGGTATTTCAAACCTAGACCTGTGCGGTTTTATCGCCCAATGTTGCGGAAACCCCGCGCAAAAGTCGCGGGTTTGTTGCTGTTGGAAAGGAGACGCCCGTGGATGAGGTCGTGACGCAGGTAGGGGCATTTGCCCCATTGATCATGAGCGCGGTCAAAGCCCTGATCGTTCTTGTTGTCGGCTGGATAGCCGCTGGCATGATCGCAGGGATCGTTCGCCGCCGAATTAATTCGACCCCGCAAATCGATCCGACTTTGGGGAATTTCGTTGCCAGCACGGTCAAATGGGTGATCTTGGCCATTGTTCTGGTTGCTGTACTTGGCATCTTCGGGATCGAAGCGACGAGTATCGTTGCCATTCTGGGTGCCGCTTCGCTGGCCATCGGCCTTGCGCTGCAGGGCACGCTCAGCGATCTAGCAGCAGGTGTGATGCTGGTGGTTTTCCGGCCATACAAGCTGGGTCAGTTCGTGGACATCGGTGGGACAGCCGGCACGGTGAAGGACCTGAACCTGTTCACGACCGAACTGGTCACGCCCGACAATGTGCAGATCATCGTTCCCAACGGTCAGGCCTGGGGGTCGATCATCACCAACTACTCGGCCCACGACACGCGGCGTGTCGATCTGGTATTCGGGATCGACTATGGCGACAATGCGGATGCGGCCATGAAGATCATTCTGGATGTGGCCAAGGCGGACAAGCGCATACACTCGGACCCCGAGCCCTGGGTGCGTGTGACCAACTTGGGAGACAGCTCGGTAGATCTGACCGCGCGGTTGTGGTGCGCTGCCGCCGACTATTGGGACGTCAAGTTTGATCTGACCAAGGCCGTCAAGGAAGCGTTTGACAGCAAGGGCATTTCGATTCCCTACCCGCACTCGGTGGAAATCCACAAAGAGGGCTGAATGCTCCCGCCCGTCCGTCGGGCATTGGAAATGCCCTTCTCCGGTTGGGCCAAGCGCCGCGCAGATGCGCGGCGCTGTTGCGTTGCGATCAGGCCTTGACGACCATTGCGGGCGAGACCACGTCGATCCCGAGCGCTTTGCCTACGGCGTAGTAGGTCAACTGGCCGGCGTGCACGTTGAGGCCTGCCAGAAGGTGGGGATCGTCCTGGCACGCCTGCTTCCAGCCCTTGTCGGCCAGCGCCAGCATGAACGGCATTGTTGCGTTCCCCAGCGCGATGGTCGAGGTCCGTGCCACCGCACCCGGCATATTGGCCACGCAGTAGTGCATGATGCCATCCACCTCATAGATCGGATCCGCGTGTGTCGTTGCCTTGGAGGTTTCGAAGCAACCGCCCTGGTCGATGGCAACGTCGACAAGCACAGCGCCCGGCTTCATGGTCGACAATTGCTCGCGGGTGATCAGTTTCGGTGCGGCCGCGCCTGGGATCAGAACGGCCCCGATCACCATATCAGCCGACTGGATCAGCTCGGCCGTGGCACCCGCGGTCGAGTACTGGTTTTTGAACCGGCCACCGAAGACGTCATCCAGATAGCGAAGGCGCGGCAGCGAACGGTCCAGAACGGTCACATCAGCGCCCATGCCAGCCGCCACCTGAGCCGCATGCGTGCCAACGACGCCGCCACCGATCACGACAACCTTTGCCGGGCCCACACCAGGGACGCCGCCCATCAGAACGCCGCGCCCGCCATTGGCCTTTTGCAGGGTCCACGAACCGACTTGCGGGGCCAGACGCCCCGCGACTTCGGACATCGGGGCAAGCAGCGGCAGACCACCGTTGGAATCCGTCACCGTTTCATAGGCGATCGCCGTGCAACCCGAGGCCAGCAGATCGTGGGTTTGCTCCGGGTCGGGCGCAAGGTGCAGGTAGGTGAACAGCAGCTGGCCTTCGCGCAGCATCTTGCGCTCGACCGCTTGCGGTTCCTTGACCTTGACGATCATGCCGGCGGTCGCGAACACCTCTTCAGCGGTGTCCACAATGCGCGCGCCTGCGGCGACATAGGCGTCGTTGTCAAAGCCTGAACCCAACCCGGCGCCGGTTTCGATGATGACCTCGTGACCACGGGCAACCGCTTCCTGCGCGGCGTTCGGGGTCATGCCGACGCGGAATTCCTGCGGTTTGATTTCTTTTGGGCAACCGATTTTCATGGGGCTCTCCATTCATAAACTGCACAAATTATGTGCAGAAAGCCGCGCAATTTCTGTGAAACTCGGTGCGCAGATGCGCTAATATGTGGGAAATTTTTCGATGAAATGAGAAAATCTTGCAACGGATGTGCGTGAATGTCACTTGATGCGACTGACCGAAAGATTCTGGCGGCCCTTCAGCGCAAGGGGCGCATGTCGAACGCGGAACTGTCAGAGCAGGTCAACCTGTCGCCCTCTGCCTGCCATCGCCGGGTCCAGCGGCTTGAGGCGGAAGGCTATATCCGGGACTATGTCGCGCTGTTGAATGCGCGCAAACTGGGGGTGCCGACAACCGTATTCGTCGAGATCACCTTGCAGGGTCAGGCCGAGGAGGTGCTGGAGGCTTTCGAGCGGGCAGTCCGGCGCATTCCGGACGTTCTGGAGTGCCACCTGATGGCCGGGTCGGCCGATTATGTCCTGAAGGTGGTCGCCGAAAACACCGAGGATTTTGCGCGCATCCACCGCCAGTATCTGTCGCGCCTGCCCGGAGTTGCGCAGATGCAAAGCTCGTTCGCCCTGCGGACCGTTTTCAAGACGACCGCACTGCCTGTCTGATCCTGGTGCGGCAGTCTTGCCGATGCGGTTGTATCTGCCGTTGAGCCGGTTCAATATTGGGCTTCGGGGCGGGAAACAGGTCGTCATGACATTGGCCGGTTACACGTACCCGATATGGTCCGAGACTGTTGAAAGATAAGGAGCAGGCCCTTGGCTGAAGAATATGAGAACACAGTCGACGATTGGCTGGAAGCCGAGTTGCAGGACACACTGGACGAGGATTTTGAGATCGAGTTCAGTGAACCCATGCTGTCGATGGAGGTCCGCAAGATCTATCGCGAACAGCATCCTGAAATGCTGGATCGCAAGGTCTATTTCCGCAACCTGTTGCGCCTGCAGGCCGAGCTGATCAAGGTTCAGGACTGGGTGCAGCATACCGGCGCCAAGGTTTGCATCCTGTTCGAAGGGCGCGACAGCGCTGGAAAGGGCGGAGTAATCAAGCGGATCACCCAGCGGCTGGACCCGCGGGTTGCACGCGTCGTCGCTTTGCCTGCCCCCAGCCGGCGCGAGCAGAGCCAGTGGTATTTTCAACGCTATGTGCCGCATTTGCCGGCGGCGGGTGAGATCGTTCTGTTCGACCGGTCGTGGTACAACCGGGCGGGCGTTGAACGGGTGATGGGCTTCGCCACCGAAGCCCAGGTCGAGCAGTTCTTTCAGGACGTTCCCGAATTCGAGCGCATGTTGGTTCGGTCGGGGATCATCTTGCTGAAATACTGGTTCTCGATCACGGACGAAGAACAGCAGCTGCGCTTTCTGATGCGAATCCATGATCCGATGAAGCAGTGGAAACTGTCACCGATGGACTTGGAATCGCGCATCCGCTGGGAAGACTATACCAAGGCCAAGGAAGACATGCTGTTCCGAACCAACATTCCCGAGGCCCCCTGGTACATTGTCGAAGGCAACGACAAAAAGCGGGAAAGGTTGAACTGCATGGAGCACATTCTGACCAAGATTCCGTACGAAGAGGTGCCCCACGAAAAGGTCACTCTGCCGGATCGGAAATACAATCCCGAGTATGAACGGCGGGTTCTGCCGGACGAATTGTACGTGCCCAAGATCTACTGAAACGACAAACCCCCGGGCGATGCCACGGGGGTCGTCAAATAGTGTCATCCAAAGCTGGACGAGGAAGATCTTAGAGCAGACCTTCGCGCTGGGCTTTCTTGCGTGCCAGTTTACGGGCACGGCGGATCGCTTCAGCTTTCTCGCGCGCTTTTTTCTCGGACGGTTTCTCGAAATGTTGCTTCAGCTTCATTTCACGGAACACGCCTTCGCGCTGCAGCTTTTTCTTCAGGGCACGAAGCGCCTGATCGACATTGTTGTCGCGAACACTAACCTGCATGTGGTTGTCACCACCTTTCTAGATAGAGTTGCAAGGAAATTGCAGGAGTTGGCCGTATAGCAAAGCGGACCTAACTTGTCTAGTACTGGGCCCAACAGTCGGAGGACCGCCATGACCGTGACCTATGAAGATGCAAAACAGCAATTGCTGGACGCAATTCTGACCCATGTTCCTTTTGATGGTTGGTCCGAAGAGAGCTTTCGCGCGGCCATTGCAGACTGCGATCTGGACGAAGGTCTGGCCCGGGTCATCTGCCCGCGGGGCGCTGTGGATCTGGCGCTCGCATTTCACGCCCGTGGGGACGCCGAGATGCTTGAACGGCTGAAGTCCGAGGACCTGAGCGATCTGAAGTTCCGCGACAGGATTGCCGCCGCAGTGCGCTTCCGCCTGCAGGCTGTCCCCGACAGGGAGGCGGTGCGACGAGGCGTGACTTTGTTTTCGTTGCCGTCATATGCGGCAGATGGCGCCAAGGCGGTCTGGGGCACCTGTGACCTGATCTGGGATGCGCTAGGCGACACTTCGGATGACGTCAACTGGTACACCAAACGCGCGACACTGTCGGGTGTGTATTCCTCGACCCTGTTGTTCTGGTTGGGCGATGACAGCCCGGACCACCAGCGGACATGGGAATTCCTGGATCGCCGCATCGCGGATGTGATGCAGTTCGAGAAGCTCAAGGCGCAGGTGAACAACAATCCGCTGTTCAAACCGTTCCTTGCGGTTCCCAACTGGCTGGCAAGTCAGGTTCGGGCGCCAGTCAGGATGCGGGCCGATCTGCCGGGTCTTCTGAACCCGCGCAAGTAACCGCCTCTTGTTGCTGGGCCTTTCCCGATTCGCCTGATACCCATTGCGCAAAGGAGTTTTGCCAATGCCCCAGATGATGCGCGCGATTGAGATCACCACGCCCGGAGGTCCGGACGTTCTCAAGCTGACGGAACGCCCCCTGCCCGAGCCGGGTCACGGTCAGGTGGTTCTGAAAGTGGCCTATGCCGGCGTCAACCGCCCGGACGCTCTGCAGCGGGCCGGGGCCTATGATCCGCCGCCGGGGGCCAGCGACCTGCCAGGACTCGAGGCCTCGGGCGAGGTGGTGGCCATCGGGTCCGGCGTCTCGGGGGTGGCACTGGGGGATCAGGTCTGTGCGTTGTTGCCTGGCGGCGGGTATGCCGAATACGTGGCGACACCGGCGGTGCACTGCCTGCCTGTGCCCTCGGGCCTGAGCCTGAAACAGGCCGCCTGCCTGCCCGAAACTTTCTTTACGGTCTGGTCAAACGTGTTCACTCGTGGCGGGCTGAAGGCTGGCGAACGGTTCCTTGTACATGGGGGATCGAGCGGGATCGGTACTACGGCCATTCAACTGGCCAACGCTTTCGGAGCCCGGGTCTTCGTGACGGCCGGTTCGGACGAGAAATGCCAGGCCTGTCTGGACCTGGGGGCCGAGAGGGCAATCAACTACAAGACCGAGGATTTTGTTGCTGCCATGCGGGCCGAAGGTGGGGCGGATCTGATTCTCGACATGGTTGGCGGCGATTACATCCCTCGCAACGTCAAGGCGCTGGCCGAGGACGGCAGGCTGGTTCAGATCGCGTTTCTGCAAGGACCCGTCGTCGAGTTGAACTTTGCGCTGATGATGGTCAAACGCCTGACCCTGACCGGCAGCACGCTGCGGCCACAGAGCGATCAGGCGAAAGCGCGCATCGCGCAGGATCTGCATGAGGCGGTCTGGCCGCTGCTTGAGGCTGGAAAAGTTGCCCCGGTCATGGACAGCGAATTTGATCTGGTCGATGCCGCCACTGCGCATGCCCGCATGGAAAGCTCCGGCCACATTGGCAAGATCGTCTTGAAAGTATCAGGCTAGGCATGTCGGCGCGGGGGTTGTTCCGCGCTCTGCTCAGGCGATGGCGCGTCTGTACAGGTGCCATGTCGCGTGCCCCAAGACAGGCATTACGACGATCAGGCCCAAAAGCAGCGGGATCGCGCCAAGAACCAACAGCGCGGCGACGATGAAGCCCCAAGTCAGGATCACGGTCGGATTGTGCCGCAGGACCCGGACCGAGGTGACCACGGCCACAGGCAGGCCGATCTTGCGGTCAAGAAGCAACGGGAAGCTGACAACGCTGACGGCCAAGGCCACCAGAGCAAACAGGAACCCAACCGCCGATCCGACGATGATCATGGTCCAGCCGGGGCCGGTGGTCAGAGCCTGTGTCAGAAATTGGCCCAGCGTCTCTGGCGGCTGCGGACCCAGTGTTTCGACATAGATGCCATGGGCCACCATCAGCCAGACCAGCAAAAGCATGACAAGGTAAAAGGCCAGTGCCAGTATGGCGCCGAACGAGGGGGATCGGAAAACACCCAGCGCGTCCAGCCAGTGAACCTCGTGCCCCTGTTCCCGCCTGCGGCTGATCTCATACAAGCCCAAAGCAGCCACCGGACCGATAAGCGCAAACCCGGCCACCAGAGGAGCCAGAAGCGGCACCATGTTGGCCTGCATGGCGAATCCGAACATCAAAAGCCCCGCGATCGGGTAGATCAGAACGATGAAAATGGCATCGGCCCGTATCGCCAGAAAGTCTTGGTATCCGGCGCGCAGGCACTCTCGCAAGTCTTGCAGCGTCAGCGTTTGAACCGTCGGCAGATGCTGGGTGTCAGCGCTGCCGATGGCGGTTACGTTTTCAGCGATGTGATCGCTGGTCGCGCCGAGTTGTTGCGCGGTCCAACTGATCGGGTTTCCGATTGTCTTTGCCATTGTCATCCCTTTCCTTGGCACAGGTGCGCCGCAGGATGCATCCGGCGAAAAGTTGCCCGTGGCCGGATGACCCGGCAACGCCTGACCCTAGTGTACCACAGTTTTTTCCAATCCTGGTTCACCCTTGTGAGATCGCCCGATTGCCCTGCGGCGCCGAAGTGATAGCTTGGATCCAGGCAAAAGGAGGTCAGCATGCAGAAAACGGCGCGTACCGTAGTCATTCACGAAACCGGCGGCCCCGAGGTGCTGAAGATCGAGGATAGACCGTTGGGTGACCCGGGACCGGGCGAAGTTCGGATCCGCCATCACGCCTGCGGTCTGAATTTTATTGATGTCTACCAGCGGACCGGTCTGTATCCGATGGAACTGCCGCACGCGCTGGGAATGGAAGCTGCTGGGGTGATCGAGGCAGTCGGTGAGGGCGTGACCCATCTGAAACCGGGCCAGCGGGCGGCCTATGCCGCGGTGCCGGCCGGTGCTTATTGCGAAGCGCGGGTGATGCCCGCGTCACAGGTGTGCCCTTTGCCTGGCGGCATCTCATTCGAGACCGCGGCGGCCATGATGCTCAAGGGCTTGACGGTTGAATACTTGTTTCACCGCACCACGCCGCTGAAACGTGGTGATACGGTTCTGTTCCATGCCGCCGCCGGGGGTGTCGGCCTGATCGCGTGCCAGTGGGCCAAATCCGAAGGCATCAAGCTGATCGGTACGGCCGGGACCGATGACAAGTGCCGTCTGGCCCAGTTCAACGGCGCCACACACTGCATCAACTACCGGACCGAGGATTTTGCGTCCCGCGTGGCCGAGATTACCGGCGGCAAAGGGGTCGATGCGGTCATGGACTCTGTCGGTGCCGATACGTTCGAAGGGTCGCTGGACTGCCTCAAGCCATTGGGGATGATGATTTCCTTCGGCAACGCGTCTGGACCCGTGCCACCATTCAACATAGGCATTCTTGGGCAGAAAGGGTCGTTGAAAATCACCCGGCCGACGCTGTTCACCCATATTGCGGACCATTCCGTATGTCAGGCCATGGCCCGGCGGTTGTTCGGCAAGGTGGCCGGCGCCGAGGTCAAGATTCACATCGATCAACGCTTTGAACTGGATCAGGTCGCTGAGGCGCACCGCGCACTGGAGGCGCGGCAGACAACCGGAAGCACAATCCTGGTGCCATGAAAAAGGCCCGGCACGCCGTGCCGGGCCCGTTCGATTCTGCGCGAGGGATCAGAAGCGGTATGCCGCCCGGATCTGGAACGTGGTTGCATCCACGTCGACACCGGTCGAGTTGAAATTGTCGAACTCGTGGTACAGCAGCTCGCCCGCGATGCTGACGTTCGGCGCGACGATCTGTTCATAGCCGGCGCCGATGAACCAACCATCGTCGCTGCCCAGCGTGTCGGTTCCCGCATCCGCGTAACCAGCGACACCATACAGCAGCCCCTGCGGGTTGACCTTGTAGCCGGCGCGGGCTTTCAGCCGCCAGACGTCTTCGACCGTTGCGGCACCCGAAAGGTCGACGTCAGACCAGTCATAGTCAAAGCCGCCGCCTACAACCCAGTCGCCCAGATCATAGTCGTAACCAAGGATGAGACCGCCGATGGCGCCGTCTCCGTCCACACCGGACAGGCTGGTGCCGATATCCGCGTAGCCGACCTGCGCACCTGCATAGAATCCGGTCCAATCGCCCGAGGACTGCGCCATGGCGGTGCCGGCTGCAAAAGTTGCAACGGTGGTCAAAAGTGCCAGTTTGCTCGTCATCTTGCTATCCTTTCGTTGGAAGTTATCTGCCTCGGCCTTTGGTTGGCCTGAAGGTTTGTTTTGATCATTACGTTCCGGTCGGTGGACCGGATCATTGGTTTTTCGCTGTTATTCCGACCCGGATTTCCGCAAGGTCTGCGGCTTGCCGCCCTTTTGGAGTGTTGTTCTGATCAGATAGGTTCGGGGTCGTGGGGCTTCAAATCACGATCGGCGGCAGAAGCACGCTGCCGCCGATCCTTGCCGCCAATTCAGCAGATTATTGCTGCAGTTCGGCCGGATCCTTGTCGGCGATCGTTTCCCAGTTGACGCTGGCTTTTTCGATGAAGCCGGGGATGTCGCCTTCCCAACGCTGCTGGATGTCTTCCGACAGGTTCAGGTACAGCTTGTTGTCCACGATCTTCCAGTAGGTGGGATCGCCGTCAAACTTGAACCCCATGGCCGCTCCGAAGGCGCAGTAGCCGCCATAGGCCGGCAGGTAGGCCTCGGGATTGGCTTCGAACGCGGCCTTGTTCTCTTCGGTGGCAAAACGGTACAGCGCATCGTTGTGCAACGCCGTGATCTTGTAGCTGCCTTTGGTCGGCTCGCCTTCGGTGAAATAGGCCACAGGGTCGTAACCCTGCATCGCCAGGCCGGTCGACGAGGCGTTGATTTCCACGCCGGCCGCCAGGGCCGAGCTTGCGATTGCCACGGACAGCGCCACGCCGCCCAACAGGGATTTGATCTTGTTCATGGTTCCACCTTTCGTGATCGGGGCTGCCCGGCATGTCCAAGCGCGGGCGTTCCAGCACCGAAATTGCGTTTCGTGCACCCGGTAATTGAGCGTCACGGAAACTGAGGTGGGAAAGGCAGCGATCACGTTCAAAGCAATCAAACGTGAATGTGCGGAAATGCCAAGCGGTCTGTTCGCCTGCGCAGGTCGGTCCGCGGTTCAGCTGTCGGGTACCAGGGCAAGAACAAAGCGTACGACCTTGGCGGCAGGCATCTCGCAGGGGCGCAGCAAAGCGCCGCTCTGATCCGTCAGGTACAGGTTCATACTGATGTAGTCTCCGCCACCCCGTTCATGGGCGACCAGCTTGTGCGATTTGCCGTCCGCCATCGCCAGCCGCGTGACCGAGTAGCTTCGACCGTTTGCGGTTCCGGTGAAGGAACCCGCCGGCAAGGCAAAGAATGCGTCCAAAAAGTCGGTCGGCGCGGTCACGATTTCCCGATCTTGGGCTCTGTTCCCGCCTTGATGCGGGCCAGATTCTCGCGGTGGCGCCAGTAGATTAGCAGCGTCAGAACGACGCCCAACAAAAAGGTCGACCCGTCCGTCAGGATCATCACCCATGTTGTCGACAGGGCTGCCGCGGCCAGCGCGCCGAGGGATGAGATCCGCCAGATCGCAGCAGCGATCAGCCATGTCAGACAGCATGCAACGCCCACCCGCCAGTCCAGCGCCAGCCACAGGCCCAGGAAAGTTGCCACGCCCTTGCCGCCCTTGAAGCTCAGCCAGACCGGGTAGCAATGGCCGACAAAAGCCGCCAGCGCCGCGACCTGGGCGGCATCGTCGCCGGCCAGTGCCCGGGCCAGCAGGACCGCGACCGCGCCTTTGCCGGCGTCGAACAGAAGGGTCAGCGCCGCCGCCGCCTTGCTGCCGGTGCGCAACACGTTGGTGGCACCGATATTGCCGGATCCGATCTGGCGCAGGTTGCCCAGCCCCATCACCCGCGCAACGATCATGCCATAGGGCACCGACCCCATCAGGTATCCGATCGCGGCCCAGATAATCAGTTGGGTCGTCGTGCTGTCGAAAACGGGCATCAGGGTCTCCGGAAAATTTCTTTGCCTGCAACGTAGGTTGCGGTGACCTTACCCTGCATCCGCTGTCCGTCAAACGGGGTGTTCTGCGATTTCGATTTCAGCGTGAACCGGTCCAGCACGAAGGGCACATTTGGGTCGAACAGAACCAGATCGGCCGGGGCGCCCGCGCTGAGGCGGCCGCAGTCCAGCCCCAGTCGTTTCGCCGGATTCAGTGTCATGGCCCTGAACAGGGTCGGCAGGTCCAGTTGATCGGCATGATACAGGCGCAGTGCGGCCGGCAGCAGGGTTTCCAACGCAACTGCGCCCGAGGCCGCCTCTTCGAACGGGAGGCGTTTGCTTTCCTCGTCCTGCGGCGTGTGCATCGAGCTGATCGTGTCGATCAAGCCGGAGCGCACGGCCTCGATCACCGCCTGCCGGTCATCCTCGGATCGCAGCGGCGGCTTGACCTTGAAGAAGGTGCGATAGTCGGCCACGTCCAGCTCGTTCAGCGTCAGGTGATGGATCGAGGTGCCGGCGGTGATGTCCAGCCCGTTGCGCTTGGCCCGTTCCAGTGCGGGCAGGGCGCGGGCCGTGGTGATCTGGTCGGCGTGATAGGCCGCGCCGGTCATTTCCAGTAAGGCGATGTCGCGGTCCAGCCCCATACGCTCGGCCATGGGCGAAACGGCGGGCAGACCGCGCAGGGCGGCGAACTTGCCGCTTGTGGCGGCAGCACCGTGGCTCAGGCCCGGGTCCTGCGGGTGGGCGATGACAAGCGCGCCGCAGGCCCGGGCATAGGTCAGCGCGCGGGAAAACACCTTAGTGTCCGTCACCACATGGTCGCAGTCGGTGAAAGCCACCGCACCGGCATCCATCAGAAACCCGATCTCGGTCATCTCGCGCCCGTCGCGGCCCTTGGTCAGGGCGGCCATGGTCAGCACGTTGACGGGCGTGTCGGCCTGGGCGCGGCGGGTGACGAACTCGAGCGTTTCCGGCGTGTCGATCGCAGGCAGGGTGTCGGGGCGGGTGACCATTGTGGTCACGCCCCCGGCCGCAGCGGCAAGGCCCGCGGATTTGTAGCTTTCCTTGTGCCGCTCGCCCGGCTCGCAGACCTTGACGCCGATATCGACGATGCCGGGGGCCAGACACTGACCACCGCAATCGATCACCTGCGCGTCCGCCTCGGGAGCTGGACCGTCGCCGCTGGCCAAGATGCGCCCGTCGGCCACGTGCAGCCAACCCAGCGCGTCGGTTCCGGCTTCGGGGTCGATCAGGCGGGCGTTGGTGAAGATCAGCTTGGTCATGCCATTGCCCTTTCAATCGCGGCTTTGATGGCGGCCGGGTCGGCCTGGTACTTGATCAGGTGCTTGTCGCCGCCTTTGGTGACGATCTGCACGAAGCTGCCCATGATATTCACGGCCGCGATCTGGTTCAGCGGCACGCTGCGTCCGCCGGGTCCGGTCAGGGTGGTGTCGGTCATCTGCCAGTTGGCCACCAGTTCCTCCGAGGCAAGGTACCACGCTCGGACGCCCACCGCCGCCAGACCGGCCGGGGCGCCGGTGAAGACATAGGGATTTCCGATCAGCCACAGCACGAGCATCGCCCCCGCCATCGCGCCCGCGGCCAGCCACGCGTTGGTGCGGACATAAGCGCCCTTGTCCGGCGCAAAGATCACAGGATCAGCCACAGAGCACCTCCGATGACCAGCAGGATGATCAGGGCAAGTACGGCCGATCCCGTCCGGCGGGGTTGCTCGCTCGAAACCGGGTTCGGCGCGGCCGAGTATGGCCGCGCGCTTTCGGTCTTGATGGTGCCGCCGCTCCAATTCGTGGCCTCTTCGGTGTAAAGGCCGATCAGGCGCAGACGCGGATCGGGGTTCAATTTGGCCGCGCGCCCGCTCAGGGCCGCGCTGCGCAGCACCAGAACCCAGCCGTCGACCGCGTCCAGCTTGGCCCGGTCCAACTGGTCCTCGGACACGCCGCAGCCTTCGCTGAGATAGCCGTAGAGGCCTAGATCCTCGAGGTCGGACACCGGAAACACGTCGATCTGCTCAGGGTCCAGCCCCGAGACCCCAAGGACCTGATCCGCCGCGCCGGGCTCGCGCAAGAACTTCGCCTCTTCGGGCCGCATGTTCAGCGCGAACAGGCGGATCACGCCGCGCTCGCCAGCGGAGATGTCCAGATCGCTCATGCTGCCTCCTTCAGGTTGCGGGCCAGCAACTCCATCGCGGCCATGCGCACGGCGACGCCCATCTCGACCTGTTCTTGTATGACCGAGCGGTTGATGTCATCGGCCAGCGTGCCGTCGATCTCGACGCCGCGGTTCATCGGGCCGGGATGCATCACGATGGCGTCCGGCTTGGCCAGCGCCAGCTTGGCGGCGTCTAGGCCATAGCGGTGATAGTATTCCCGTTCCGACGGGATGAACCCACCATCCATCCGCTCTTTCTGAAGGCGCAGCATCATCACAACGTCCACGTCGCGCAGGCCTTCAGTCATGTCGTCATAGATCTCGGCCCCGAATTCGGCGAATTGCGCGGGCACCAGCGTCGGTGGGCCGATCAGGCGGATGCGGTTTTCCATCTTGCCCAGCAGGATCAGGTTCGACCGCGCCACGCGGGAATGGGCGACATCGCCGCAGATCGCCACGTTCAGCCGGTGCAGCCGCCCCTTGGCCCGGCGGATGGTCAGCGCATCCAGCAGCGCCTGCGTTGGGTGCTCGTGCCGCCCGTCGCCGGCGTTCAGCACCGCGCAGTTGACCTTCTGCGCCAGCAGGTCGACCGCGCCCGAATGCGGATGCCGCACCACCAGAAGGTCGGGATGCATGGCATTCAGCGTCATCGCCGTGTCGATCAGGGTCTCGCCCTTTTTGATCGAGCTGGCCTGCATCGCCATGTTCATCACATCTGCGCCCAGACGCTTGCCCGCCAGTTCGAAACTGGCCTGCGTGCGGGTCGAATTCTCGAAGAACATGTTGATCTGGGTCAGCCCCGCCAAAACGTCCGAGTGCTTGGCCGATTGCCGGTTCAGATCGACGTATTTTTCGGCCAGGTCCAGAATGGCGGTGATGTCGGATTGGGACAGATGCTCGATGCCAAGAAGGTGACGATGGGCGAAACGCATGGGCCGGGCTCCTGTCTGACAGTCGCGCCGCTTATAGAAAGCGCAGCGCCTCGGGGCAACTGGAGTCAGTCCTCATCGGGCAGTTTCTCGCATCCGCCTTCGGGCAGGCACTGCTCGCCGGGTCTGCACCACTTGCCGTATCCGCAATCGACGGCCTTTCTGGGCACGCAGCCCTGATTGGCCGAGCATTTGAAACCGGTGCGGCACTGCGATCCGGTCTCTTCGCACAGGTACCAGCCCGGGCGCGTGCAGCCGCCGCCCGGCAGGCAGGTCGAGCCGGCTGCGCAGGTCCGCCCGTCGTCGCAGGGCGTTGCCGGTTGCGGAGAGGGGTCGAAGTCGGGCGAACTGCGCTCGCATTCGCCGCGCGCGTTGCAGAAGGAGCCGCTGGGGCAATCCAGCCGCGAGGCGCATTTGTTCGCGCCCGCGGGCGCGCATCGGGTGCCCCCGGCCACGCATTTCTCGAACGGCCCGCAGGACCTCCCGCCGCCGCAATAGGTGCCCCCGGCCTGAATGCAGAACCCGTCATAGCTGCAGCGTTGGCCGACCGAGCAGCATTTCAGACCGCACTGAAACTGGCCCCCGCGGCATTGTCCTTGATTGTTGAGAAACGACTGTGCCTCCGACCCGCCGGGCAGCAGGGCGAACAGAGTGATCAGCAGAAGGCCCAGGGTTCGCGTCATGACGGGGACCATCGTCGGCCCGGCAATGCGCCAAGGCAAGGCCAATTTGCTTTCCCTTCCCGCAAAGCTGAGTAGATTGATGGGCATGGAATCGGCCCTTGACCCCTACACCGCGCGTGCCCTGCTGGAATGGCAGGTTGAGCTGGGCGTAACCGACGCGATCGTCGACGCACCGGTTGACCGCTATGCCCTGCCGGACACGGCGCCCAAGGCGCGGAAACCTGCCGCGCCTCGGGCCGCGCCGCAGAAGCCGGTTGCGCTGGACCCGGTGGCCGAGGCGAAAAAGGCGGCCGCGGCCGCATCGTCTCTGGATCAGCTGCGCGCGGCGATGGAGGCGTTCGCTCATTGCGACCTGAAGCGCGGCGCGCGGCACCTGGTCTTTGCCGATGGCACCGCCGGCGCGCCTGTCATGATCGTCGGCGAGGCTCCGGGCCGTGATGAGGACCGCGTGGGCAAGCCGTTCGTTGGCCGCGCCGGGCAGCTGCTGGATCGGATGCTGGCCGCGATAGACTTGGACCGCGCCAAGAACGTCTACATCACCAATGTCCTGCCCTGGCGCCCGCCGCAGAACAGGGACCCGCGGCCGGACGAGATCGCGATGATGCAGCCGTTTTTGGAACGGCACGTGGCCCTGTCCAAGCCAAAGGTCCTGGTGGTAATGGGCAACATCAGCTGCCAGGCGGTTCTGAACAAGCGCGGCATCACGCGTCTGCGCGGGAAGTGGGATCAGGCGCTGAATCTGCCGGTTCTGCCCATGCTGCACCCCGCCTATCTGCTGCGCCAGCCCCTTGCCAAGCGCCAGGCCTGGGCCGATCTGTTGGATCTGCGCGCATATCTGGAGAACAAGGGATGAAGGTTCTGGCTTTTTCCGACCTGCACATGGCTCGCAATCGGGCTGCGGAACTGGTGGCAGCCAGCGTCGAAGCTGACCTGGTGATCGGCGCCGGCGACTATTGCAACATGCGTCAGGGGCTGTACGAGGCGATGGATTTGCTTTCCGGCATTTCCGCGCCGATGGTTCTGGTTCCCGGCAACGCCGAAAGCGCCGAGGAACTGGCGGCGGCCGTGCCGGACGGCGTGCATGTTCTGCACGGAACAGGCATGACTGTGGACGGGCTGCGCCTGTTCGGACTTGGCTATGGCGTACCGGTCACGCCATTTGGTGACTGGTCCTGCGACCTGACCGAAGCCGAGGCCGCCGAGCTGCTCAATCGCTGCGCGTCGGCGGACGTCCTGATCACGCATGCCCCGCCCAAGGGCAAAGGCGATCGGACTTCGCAGGGGCAATCGATCGGATCGACCGCGGTGCGCGACGCGGTGGAACGGATTCAACCAGACTTTGCACTGTGCGGTCATATCCACGACAGCTGGGGCTATCGCGGCGAGATCGGTCGCACCCGGATCGCAAATCTGGGGCCCAAGGTGAATTGGTTCGAGGTCGATCCATGATCGAATACGCAACGCTGTTGACCTTCATCCCAGCCGCCGTCGCGCTGAACATGACGCCGGGGGCTGACATGATGTTCTGTTTCGGGCTTGGGCTCCGGTCCGGTGCCCGATCTGCCATCGTGGCCAGCGCCGGTGTTTCGACCGGTCTGATGGTTCATGTTCTGCTGGCTGGGCTGGGACTTGGCGCGGCGGTCGCGGCTATGCCTTGGCTGTTCGACGTCATTCGCTGGCTGGGTGTGGCCTACCTGCTGTATCTGGCCTGGGGCACCATCCGGAACGGTGCGGTCCGGACTGAAGCTCCAATGAAGCCGTCGGGCCATGCCTTTCGCGAGGGGATGCTGGTCAACATGACGAATCCCAAGATCATTCTGTTTGTTCTGGCCTTCATCCCGCAATTCGTCTCGCCGGCCAACGGATCGGTTCTGGCTCAGTTCCTGCTGCTGGGCGCGATCATCGCTCTGGGCGGGTTCGTCGTGAATGCCCTGGTGGGGTCATTTGCCGGCGGCGCCGGGCGAGCGCTGATTTCAAGCCCGCTGGCTTCGCGAATTCTCGGCTGGGTCAGTGGCGGCGTGTTCGTCGCGCTGGCGGCCCGGTTGGCCATCATGGAAAGAGCCTGACACGACATGTCCCGAATTGATGAGACTATGGAATTCATCCCCATCCGCATCGCTGTGCTGACCGTATCGGATACGCGGTCACTGGCCGAAGATCGTTCGGGGCAAACGTTGGTCGACCGGATCGAGCATGCGGGGCACACCGTGGCCGACCGCAAGATCATTCAGGACGAGCGCGCCCAGATCGCCGAGCAGTTGCGGGCGTGGGTCGCCGACCCCGAGATTGACGTGGTGATCTCGACCGGCGGCACCGGCTTGACCGGGCGTGATGTCACCGTCGAGGCGCATCGCGATGTCTACGAAAAGGAAATCGAGGCTTTTGGCACCGTCTTCACCTTGATTTCGATGGAGAAGATCGGAACCTCGGCAGTACAGTCGCGGGCCACAGGTGGCGTCGCCGGCGGAACCTATCTGTTTGCGCTGCCGGGCAGCCCGGGGGCCTGCAAGGATGCCTGGGACGGCATTTTGGAAAAACAGCTGGATTATCGCCACCGGCCCTGCAATTTCGTGGAAATCATGCCCAGATTGGACGAACATCTGCGACGGAAGTAGACTGGTCGTACGTTTAACGGCTCATAACCGCCTTGTGGGTTGGTATTTTTTCCGGCCCGGCTACCTATTTATAGACGGCGTCCCGTTGCAACCGGAGTGAAAGATCTATGCGATTTCTGCGGCAGAGCCTCATCGGTGTCTTTCTGGCATCCCTGATGCTTGCGCTGTTGATTGTCGCGGCGCAGATGATCACCGGCGCAGTGCAAGAGGTCATGACCCGCGACAACAAACCCCCGCAGGCGCGCGAACGCGTGTTCGCGGTCACGGTTCAGAAGGCCGAGCCACAAACCGCCACCCCCTATCTGGAGGCATTCGGCGAAGTTCAAAGCCGCAGGCGTCTGGAATTGCGGGCAGCGCTGGGCGGCCGTGTCATCGGGCTGGCGGAAAATTTCGAGGATGGCGGGGTTGTGCGCACAGGCGAAGTTCTGGTCGAGCTGGACCCGGCCGATGCGCAGGCGGCGCTGGACCGTGCGCGGTCGGACCTGCTGGATGCCCAGTTTGAAGAACGCGATGCCGAACGCACGCTGCTTTTGGCGCAGGATGAATTGAAGGCCGCCGAATCCCAATCGGATCTGCGGGAACGGGCCCTGCAGCGTCAGAAGGATTTGCTGGACCGTGGCGTGGGCGCGACCGCCAGCGTTGAAGAGGCCGAATTGGCCGCGGCCTCGGCCCGGCAAACCGTGTTGTCGCGCCGCATCGCTTTGGCGCAGGCCGAGTCCCGCGTCGATCAGGCGACGACGTTGCTGGCGCGGGCACGTATCGCTTTGGAATCGGCAGAACGCGATCTGGAAGACATGACCATCCGCGCCCGGTTCCACGGGACGCTGACTGGTGTCACGCTGGTTGAAGGGCGTCTGGTCACGGCCAATGAAAAGCTGGCCGAACTGGTCGACCCGTTTGCGCTGGAGGTCGCGTTCCGCGTTTCGACCGCGCAATACGTGCGGTTGCTGGACGATCAGGGCAAGCTGATCCCAGCACCGGTGACCATCTCGCTTGAAGTGACGGGCACGGACCTGAGCGCCACCGGTCGGATCAGCCGCGACAGCGGGTCGGCCGGCGAGGGCCAGACCGGCCGGTTGATCTATGCCCGGCTTGATGCCGCGCCGGGGTTCAAGCCCGGCGATTTCGTGACCGTTTCGGTCGAGGAACAGCCGCTGGATAATGTCGTGCGTCTCCCGTCTTCGGTTCTGGATGCGCAAGGCACCGTGCTGGTGCTGGGCGACGACGACCGGCTGGAAACGCTCCCGGTCGAGCTGGTGCGCCGGCAAGGGGACGAAGTTCTGCTGCGCGGCGCCGGGCTGGAAGGGCGCGAAGTTGTGGTCGGTCGGACCCCGCTGCTGGGGTCGGGGGTCCGCGTGCGCCCGGTTCGCATCGAAGACAGCGCCGCGGTCGAGCCGGACATGGTCGAGCTGACGGACGAGCACCGCGCGCGGTTGGTGGCGCAGGTCGAGGCCAGCGACCGCATGTCCCAGGACGCCAAGACCCGTGTTCTTGCTCAGTTGAGTGAGGCGAAGGTGCCGTCGTCTCTGTTGCGGCGGCTTGAAAACCGGGCCGGGGGATAGGCGCCATGATGCGCGAGATCCCGGGCGCGGCCAGCGGCATCCTCAGCTATTTCACGCGTCACCGGACCATTGCCAACCTTCTGCTGGTGGTCATGCTGGTCCTTGGCGCGGCTTCGGCGCCGAACATGCGGGCGCAGTTCTTTCCGGACGTGATCCTGGAACGGGTCAATGTCAACGTCGAATGGGATGGTGCGGGGCCCGAGGATGTGGACAACGGGATTGTCCAGATCCTTGAACCTGCATTGCTGGCGGTCGAAGGCGTTGCCAGCACCGAGTCGACCTCCCGCGAAGGATCGGCCCGCATCGCGCTGGAATTTGAACCCAACTGGGACATGAGCCGCGCCGTCGAAGAAGTGCGCACCGCGGTCGACAGCGTGACCAACCTGCCGGAGGACGCCGAAGAACCGTCCATCCGGCGTGCCGCTTGGCGAGACCGGGTAACGGATGTTGTCCTCACCGGCCCGATCGAGACCGGGCAGCTGGCCAAATTCACAGATGAGTTGATCAATCGGCTGTTCGCTGCCGGTGTGACGCGGACCACGATCCGCGGCCTTGCGGCCCCACGCATCGTGGTCGAGGTTCCCACCGCGCAGTTGATCGCCAACGACATCACCCTGTCCGAGATCGCCTCGGCGGTCGCGGCCGAGGTCACGGCCAATCCGGCCGGGGACGTGACCGGCGCAAACGCCCGGATCCGCACCGGCGTGGAAAAACGCACCCCGGAGGAGATCGAGCGCATCGCTTTGCGCACCTATCCGGACGGGTCCAAGCTGGTGGTCGGCGATGTCGCGCAGATCCGGGTCGAGGGCGTTACCCGCAATCGCAGCTATTTCGTGGGCGAGAATCCGGCCATGTCCGTCCGGGTGGACCGGTCGAACCTGGGTGACGCGATCGACATTCAGCACACGGTCGAGGATGTGGTCGCCGAGATGCAGGCGAGTCTGCCGGATGGTATCTCGGTTGAGCTGATCCGTACCCGGGCGCAGGCCATCACCGACCGGTTGGACATTCTGATCGACAACGGGCTGGTCGGGCTGGGCTTGGTGGTGTGCCTGCTGTTCCTCTTCTTGAATGCGCGCATCGCATTCTGGGTCGCGGCCGGTATCCCGGTGGCCATGTCGGCGGCCATCGCCTTCATGTATATCGGCGGGCTGTCGATCAACATGGTCTCGTTGTTCGGACTGATCATCACGCTGGGTATCGTGGTGGATGATGCGATCGTGGTGGGGGAACACGCCGATTTCCGGGCCCGCCGGCTGGGCGAGCCACCGGTCGTTGCCGCCGAGCGCGCCGCCCGGCGCATGGCGATGCCGGTTTTTGCGGCCACGGTCACGACCGTGATCGCCTTTTTCGGTCTGACCGCCATTGGCGGACGGTTCGGAGAGCTGATCCGGGACATTCCCTTTACGGTGATCGCTGTACTGATCGCATCGTTGATCGAGTGTTTTCTGATCCTGCCGAACCACATGGCGCATGCTATCGCACATTCGGCCAAGGAACACTGGTATGACTGGCCCAACCGGGTTGTGAACCGGGGTTTTCGCTGGGTGCGCGACACTCTTTTCCGACCTTTGGTGGCGTGGGCAATCTGGGCGCGATACGTGGTCGTGGCCCTGATGATCGCCATTCTGGCCAGCCAGATAGCGCTGTTCATTAAGGGCGACGTCAATTGGCGGTTTTTCAACGCGCCCGAGCGGGGCTCGGTCACCGGCAATTTCATCATGGCCGAAGGCGCTACCCGCGCCGACACGATCGAAATGATGCACATTCTGCAGCGCGCCACGGAAGAGCTGGGTCAGATCTACGAAGAACGCCACGGTCGCAACCCGATCGACTATGTTCTGGCCGAGATCGGAGGGAGCGCCGGTTATGGTCTGTCCGCCGCCGATGGCAAGGATGGCGATTTGCTGGGCGGTATCTCTATCGAGCTGATCGATGCCGACCTGCGACCTTATTCCAGCTTTGAATTCGTGGGCGAGCTGCAGGAATTCGTGCCGCGCCATCCCAAGGTCGAATTGCTGACGTTCCGCGGCTGGCGCTCGGGTCCGGGTGGTGATGCCATCGACGTGCAGCTTTTCGGCGCGGACGTGAACACCCTGAAATCCGCGTCCGAGGCCCTGCAGGCGGAACTGTCGAAATACCCCGAGGTTTCAGCGCTGGAAGACAATCTGGCCTATGACAAGGAAGAGTACATTCTGGATCTGACGGCACAGGGCGAGGCGCTGGGCTTCCGCATCGAGACATTGGGCCGGGTTCTGCGTCACCGGCTGAACGGGATCGAGGCGGCGACATTCCCCGACGGTCCTCGCAGCGCCGAGATCCGGGTCGAACTGCCCGAAAGCGAGCTGACCGCCGATTTCCTCGAACACACGCTGATGCGTTCACCGGACGGGGTCTATGTCCCGCTGGCTGACATCGTCTCGGTCAAGCGCGAGTCGGGGTTCTCGACGGTGCGCCGGGAAAATGGCCTGCGGGTGATCGCAGTGAACGGGGACATTTCCGAGGATGACCCGGCCCAGGCGGCGGAAATCACCCGCGCCATGCGCGAGGAAATCCTGCCTGATATCGCCGCCGAGTATCAGGTCGAGTGGCGCATGGCCGGTCTGAGCGAACAGGAGGACGAGTTCCTGACCGAGGCGCGCACCGGCCTGATCCTGTGCCTGACCGGGATCTACCTTGTTCTGGCTTGGATCTTCGCCAGTTGGACAAGGCCGCTGGTGGTGATGGCGATTATTCCCTTTGGTCTGGTCGGCACCATCTGGGGGCATTACATCTGGGGCGTTCCCCTTAGCATGTTCACGGTCGTCGGCCTGTTGGGCATGACCGGGATCATCATCAACGACTCGATCGTTTTGATAACGACCATCGATGGCTATCAGCAGGATCGCGGGCTGGTGCCCTCGATCATAGAAGGCACTGCAGACCGTTTGCGGCCGGTGATGCTGACCACGCTGACGACGGTGATGGGGCTGGCCCCGTTGCTGTACGAAGGGTCGCAGCAGGCGCAATTCCTCAAACCCACGGTGATCACGCTGGTCTACGGGCTCGGGTTCGGCATGGTGCTGGTGCTGCTCCTGGTCCCCGCGTTGCTGGCGATCCTGAGTGATATTTCTCGCCCGATGACGGCGATGCGCCGCGCCTTGCGGGCGCCGGACAAGGTGGTTCGGGTCGCGGCCGCGGGGACGGGCGGGGCGATGATGCTCTGGCTGCTGGTCACCATGGTCTGGCCGGTTCTGGCCGGCGCGCCGCTGGGTGTGCTGTCCGGGCTGTACGGCGGCGAGGACGGTCTGGCGTTGCTGAGAATGGGGCTGGGAGCGTTCGCGGCCGGTGCGGTTGCCATTCTGGCCGTCAGCCTGATCGTGTCCGCGGCGCTTTATGTCAGGCTTTCATCCCGGGCCAGTGCCTGAGACAGAAGGTCGGGCACCCGGGCGCTCATCGCAAGGTCGCGGTCCAGCACCTGCCGGATTGGGAACCAACGCGCGTCCTGCGCATCGTCCGCTGCGATCGGAGTGCCGGATCCGAAGCGGCAGGACACGCCGACCAGCAAATAGTGGGCGGTGATCTGTCCGGCCGAATCCCGGACCAGCAGATCAAGGTTGCCCAAATATGCCTGCGGGGTTGCTTCGATACCGGTTTCTTCCATCAACTCGCGCGCGGCGGCCTGCAAGACGGTTTCGCCCCACTCCACATGGCCGCCCGGAAATCCCCAGAGACCGGCATCGGGGGCTTTGCTGCGTTGCACCAGCAGGACATGGCCCTGATCTACGACAACCGCCAGTGCGCCGATCCGGGGAACCCGCTGCATCCGGTCAGCCCGCGCTGCAGCCCAGAATGTCGACCGCGTGTTTGGTCCCCAGAACCGTGATCCGCACGGCGGACCGGTCCAGCGCAAAGGGCTGACCGTCGGGGCTGATCACCTCGGACGTAGCGATCAGCCGATTGCCTTGCCGCCTGGTTTCAGTCTGCGATGCCCACAGGCCCGGGTTCCCCGGCTCGATCACCGCAAGTTCGGCACCACCGGCCGAGGGCATGTCGATCTGGACCTGAACCTGCAAACCGTCCGCGGTCGGGCTCAGGCGACAGGCCGCGCCAGTAACGCCAGCCTCGCGTGCAGAGAAGGGCCGTTGCGCCAGCGCAGCCGCAATCGCTGGATTCCTTGCTGCGCCCGCATCCAGTTCGTGGTCGAATTTCAACGATGCGGGAATACAGACATCCTTGCACACCCCCAGATCGACCTCGCCGCGCAACCGGACCGGTTTGGATGCGTCCTTGGGCGTAATCCGAACCGGCAACACCAGTTGGGTGTCGTAGCCGATGGACTTCAGGCCGTTCTGGTCAAAGACATGCGGCGTGGGCCAGGTGATCGCAACCGCGCCGACATTGCCGGACCGGCGCCAGTCGAATTCAGGCGGAATGCCGGCGTCACCGGGGGCCCGCCAATAGGTCTTCCATCCGGGTTCCAGATCCAGCCGGATCGCGGTGAGATAGGTTCCATCCTCGGATTGGCCGCCATCGATCACGTCCAGCCGGACGATCGAGTCGATCGATTGCCCCTGCGCAGGTGCGGACAGGGCCAGGCAAGCCGAAACAACGGTCAGAACGGGTTTGAACAGCGATCTCATGATCCATACATGCGACTTGCGGGCAGGTTTGCCAAGTCACGTTCTGGTCACCGGCAGAAATCGCGGGATTTCCGGCGTGATCCCTTGCCAATCCGGGTTCCGCAAGGTCATTGTAAGGGAATAAGCCTCACGAGTTTTTTTGATGGATCTGACTGGAAAACTGTTGATTGCGATGCCCGGCATGGGCGATCCGCGCTTTGATCATTCAGTGGTGTACCTGTGTAGCCACGGCGATGACGGCGCGATGGGTCTGATCGTGAACAAACCGTCGGATTTGCGAATCAAGACGCTGCTTGAACAGTTGAACATCGCGTGCCGCATCCCGGTTGTCGGAGAACGCCTCGTGCATTTTGGTGGCCCGGTCGAATTGTCCCGGGGGTTTGTGCTGCACAGCGCGGACTACGACGCAAATCTGCATTCGCTGCACGTGGCCGGCGATTTCAGCATGACGGCGACGCTGGACGTGCTGGAAGATATCGCCTCTGGCAAGGGGCCGCTGAACTCGATGCTGATGCTGGGCTATTCGGGATGGGGGCCGGGACAGCTGGAAGATGAGATCGCGGCCAATGGCTGGTTGACGACCGATGCCACATCGAAACTGGTCTTTGACGTTGCCGACGACGAAAAGTGGGAGGCCGCCTTGGCCACGCTGGGTGTCGATCCGCTGACGCTGTCGGCCAGCGCCGGTCGGGCCTGATCAGGAATTGCGTGGCGCCGCTGCCCGGCGCAGGCGGTCGTTGATGGCCGCCCCCACGCCCTCGGAAGGGATTGGGCTGACGGCAATTGGCCGCCCCGTACCGTCCAGTTCGTGCAGATACGCAAACAGTTTTGCCGCCGCCTCGATCAGGTCACCCCTGGCAGATAGGTTGCGGTCGCAGTCGACATTGCCAAATCCCAGCAGCAGCTCGTCCCCGCGCCGCTCGGTGGCGTTCAGCCGCACCGGTGCGTCCGGAGCATAATGTGACAGCAACTGCCCGGGAGCGGTCAGCAGATCTCCGGGCTTGTGGCGGGTCAGGCGCGTGCCCAGAACTGTTTCGATCTGCTCCAGAGCGACACCGCCGGGCCGCAACAAAGCGGGGGTGCCGGCCAAGCCCACGATGGTGGACTCCAACCCGACCGAACAGGGTCCGTCATCCAGTACGGCAGCGATCCGACCGTCCAGACCGGCGCGCACATGCGCCGCAGTGGTCGGGCTGATCCGACCGGAGGGGTTTGCCGATGGGGCAGCGACGGGTCCGTCAACTGCGCTCAGCAATGCGCGCGCGGTTGGGTGGGCTGGCACCCGCACGGCCAGCGTCTCCAGCCCCGCCGTCACCAGCGAGGATACGCCATGCCCTGCGCGCAGCGGCAGCACCAGTGTCAGCGGACCGGGCCAGAACGCAGCTGCCAGTTGTTCGGCATTGTCCGACCACTCGACATAGCGTTTGGCGGCCTCGACCGAGGCGACATGCGCGATAAGCGGGTTGAAACTGGGTCGTCCCTTGGCGGCGTAGATCGCTGCGACCGCCTCGCCGTTGCGGGCGTCGCCGCCCAGCCCGTAGACGGTCTCGGTCGGGAAGGCGACCAGCAGTCCCTGACGCAGCAGGTCGGCCGCGGCTGCAATCCCGGCGGGATCAGCATCCAGATATTGCGTGCTGTTGGGGATCATGGGTGGTGACGCGGCGTTTTGGTTGCTTGCAACAGGGGGACGGATAGGTAATCGAACAAGCTTAGATGAATACCGGCGCGGGCCATGGATTCCAAGCCCGCCATTGCGACCGACACACGATTTCCGGGGGAAACCATGCCATATCGCGCTCCTGTCACTGATTACGAGTTCCTCATGGACAAGGTGGTCGGGTTCAAGGACGTCGCCGCAACCGAGAAATTCGCCGAGGCTTCCCCGGACGTGGTCAGCGCCATTCTGTCCGAGGCCGGCAAGATGTGCGAAGAGGTGATGGCCCCCCTGCAGCGCCCCGGCGATCTGCACCCCGCGCGGCTGGAGAACGGGATTTTGCGGACCTCTCCCGGCTATGCCGATGGCTGGAAGGCGATCGCCGAGGGCGGCTGGATCGGCATGAGCGGCGACCCGGAATATGGAGGCATGGGCCTGCCTATGACCGTGACCACCGCCGTGAACGAGATGATGAGCGCCGCCTGCCTGTCGCTGCAGCTGGCCCCGCTGATGAGCCAGGGTCAGATCGAGGCGCTGGAACACCACGCCAGCGAGGAGCTCAAGGCGCTGTACCTGCCCAAGCTGATGTCGGGCGAATGGTCGGGCACGATGAACCTGACCGAACCGCAGGCCGGGTCTGACGTTGGCGCGCTGACGTCCAAGGCCGAACCCAACGGCGATGGCACCTATTCGGTGACCGGGCAGAAGATCTACATCTCGTGGGGCGACAATGACTTCTGCGAGAATGTCTGCCATCTGGTTCTGGCCCGACTGCCCGATGGCGCGCCGGGGACCAAGGGGATCTCGTTGTTTCTGGTACCCAAGTACATCCCCGATGAAAACGGCAATCCGGGCGTGGCGAATGACCTGAAGGTGGTGTCGCTGGAACACAAGATGGGCCTGCATGGTTCGCCCACCTGCGTGATGCAGTATGACGGCGCCAAGGGCTGGCTGGTTGGCCAGGAACACAAAGGCATGGCCGCCATGTTCACCATGATGAACAACGCGCGCCTCGGTGTCGGCGGGCAGGGCGTGGGCGCGGCCGAGGGCGCCTATCAGCACGCGCTGGCCTATGCTCTGGAACGCAAGCAGGGCAAGACGCCCTCGGGCACGATCATCGATCATGCGGATGTGCGCCGGATGCTGATGGACATGCGGGCCGACCTGTTCGCCGCCCGTGCGATCATGCTGGCCAACGCCGCCGCCATCGACATGGCCAAGGCCACCGGCAACGCCGACTGGGCCGCGCGGGCGGCCCTGCTGACCCCGATCTGCAAGGCCTTCGGCACCCAGACCGGCATGCGCGTGTCCGAGACCGGCCTGCAGGTGCATGGCGGCATGGGATATATCGAGGAAACCGGCGCCGCGCAGTATTACCGCGATGTCCGCGTGACCGCGATCTACGAGGGGACCAACGGCATTCAGGCCATGGACCTTGTCGGCCGCAAGATGATGGACGGGGGCGAAGCCGCCGCCCGCCTGCTGGACGAGATCGAAGATCACGCCGAGCGCGCCCGCGCCACCGTGCCCGAGCTGGCCGGCCCGGTATGGGAGGCGACCGAAACCCTGCGCGAGGCGACCGAGTGGCTGGCGGCGCAAGAGGACATGAACAACCGCTTTGCCGGGGCCGTGGCCTATCTGAACGCCTTTGCCCGCGTGCTGGGCGCGCATTACCACCTGATCGCCGCTTTGGCCGATCCGGATGGTCCGCGCGCCAAGCTGGCGCGGTACTACATCACCGCGCGCCTGCCGGAATACGCGGGCCTGCTGGATCAAGCACAGATCGGGGCCAAAGACCTGTTCGCGCTCAGCGCTGACGAACTGGCTGCGTGATGGACGGCGCGCGGCCTCCGGCGTTTCGCCATCCCTGGCCCGAGCCGCCCGCGCCCGGACAGGCCACCGAGATCGCCGAGGGCGTGCTGTGGATGCGCCTGCCGCTGCCGATGGCGCTGGACCACGTCAACGTCTACGCGCTGGATGACGGAGATGGCTGGACGGTGGTCGACACCGGAATTTCATCCAAAAAGACGCGCGGCCTGTGGTCCGACCTGATGGCCGGGCCGCTTGCGGGCAAACCGGTGACTCGAGTGGTGGTTACGCATCACCACCCCGACCACGTCGGCAATGCCGGGTGGTTCCAGTCGGAGCACGGCGCCGATCTGGTCTCGAGCCGCACCGCATGGCTGTTTGCGCGAATGCTGACGCTGGACGTGCAGGAGAGCTGGCCGGAAGAGACGCTGGAGTTCTACCGCAGCGCCGGCATGGCCCCCGAGATCCTGGCCAAGCGCATGTCCGAGCGGCCCTTCAATTTTGCCGACACGGTCTATCCGATGCCTCTGGGCTTTGTCCGCATCAAGCAGGGCGACGTGATCCGCATGGGCGGGCGGGACTGGGACGTGCATATGGGCAATGGCCATGCCCCCGAACACGCCACGTTCTGGAGCCGCGACGACAACCTGGTGATCTCGGGCGACCAGATCCTCAGTTCGATCAGCCCGAACCTGGGCGTCTATGCCACCGAGCCGATGGCCGACCCGGTGTCCGACTGGCTGGAGGCCTGCGAGCGCCTGCAAGCGTTGTCGCGGCCTGATCAGGTGGTGCTGCCGGGGCACAAGCTGCCCTTCGTCGGTCTGCCGATCCGCATGAAACAACTGATCGAGAACCATCACAGCGCTCTTGCACGCCTGCTGGACGATCTGGATGCGCCCAAGGCGGCGTCGGATTGTTTCGTGACCCTGTTCAAACGTCCCATCCGCGACGGCGAATACGGTCTTGCGCTGGTCGAGGCGGTTGCGCATCTGAACCATCTTTATCACACTGGAGCCGTGACCCGGGCGCGCCGAGAGGACGGCGCATGGGTGTATCAGCGCAAAGGTTGAAACGATGCAGGACAAGATCGAAACCTCGGCCGAGGCCGCCGAAGCGGCGGCTCTGCCCCGGTGCTATGAGGTGCATGCCGACCCGGACAGCACGTCGGGCACCAAGGATCTGCCCGAACCCCTGCGCCAGCCGGTCGACAGCAAAAGCCCCGCCCAATGGGCGTATGAGCGGCTGATCCTGTACATCCAGAACTTTGAACAGACCCTCGATGCCGATCACGAGGTCGCCATGGGCTTTACCGGCGGTGACGCCGGGGTGATGCGGATCGAGGGGATGGGATATTTCGACCCCGACGTGATCACTTTCTACGGCTCGGACGGTTCGGGCGCACGCACCCAGCTGGTGCAGCATGTCAGCCAGCTGAACGTCATGCTGCGCGCCCTGCCCAAAACGGTCGAGGACAAGCCCGCCAACCGGATCGGCTTCCGCCTCGCGGCCAAGCTTGAGGAAAGCTGAGCGTCACGCTTGCAATTCACATCTGCGCGGCCTTGAATGAATTCAGCATTCAAAGGGGGCCGGCGTGTCACATTTCTCAACCGTAACAGATGCCTATCGCGGGGCCTGGGCCCGACGCCGAACCTTTGTTCCCATCTATCTGGCGGTGCGGCTGCTGCTGATTGCGCTGATCGCGCCCGGCGTCGCCTTCACCGTGAGCCTGGCGGTGATGCTGTCCGACCAAACAGCGCTGACCGATCAGGACATCGCGATGTTCATCCTGTCACCGGTTGGTTTCGTGGCGGCGGTGGTCATTCTGGGCCTGTTCCTGTTGGCCGAGGTGTTCGTCTTTTCGGTCATGGCCGGATCGCTCAGGATGGGCGAGAGCGACCCGTGGAGGGCCGGCGGGTCGGCGCTGCGATTGATCCTGTCGCGCCTGCCGACGCTGTTTTCCTTCGCGGTGCGCTTCATTCTGCGGGTGCTTGTTCTGGCGGTGCCCTTCGTGGCGGTCGCGGGCCTGATCGCGTGGTGGACGCTGACCGAATACGACATCAACTATTATCTGACCTTCCATCCGCCCGCGTTCCAGGTGGCCGTCGCACTGATCGGGTTGGTGGTGCTGGCCTTGGCCTGGGTGCTGATCCGCCGCCTGTCGGCCTGGGCGCTGGCCCTGCATCTGGTGCTGTTCGAGGGAATTGCGCCCTCGGACGCCTTTGCCGAAAGCGCCCGCCGAATGGAGGGCAAACGCGGCCGGTTGAAGATCGAACTGGCGCTGTGGCTGGTCGTACGTCTGGCGATCGCTGCGCTGATTGCCGCCGTGGCCAGCCTGTTGTTCCACCTTGTACCTCTCGAACAGGGCACGAACCTGCGGTTTGCCCTGACGCTCAGTCTGCTGGTGGCCGGGCTGTGGTCTTTGGCCGGATTGGTGCTGGCGGCGGTGGCGCTGGGCGCGCTGGCGGTTCTGCTGGATGCATTTTTTGAGCCCCGGGCGGCAGAGCTTCCTCACCCCGAGGCCGGAAACCTGCGCGCCCCGGTTCTGGTGACCGTCGCCGCGGCCGTTGTGGCCCTGTTGGCCGGGATCTGGTTCAGCCAGGACGTGCTGGACCAGATTTCGGCACCCGATCATGCTGACGTAATCGGTCACCGGGGCGCTGCGGCGCTGCGGCCGGAAAACACGATGGCTGCGGTGTTGAAAGCCATTGAGGACGGTGCTGACTGGGTCGAGATCGACGTTCAGGAAAGCGCCGACGGCGAGGTGATCGTGGCCCATGACAGCGACTTCATGAAGCTGGGCGGGGTCAACCTGAAAGTCTGGGATGCCACGATGGAGGATGTGGGGCAGATCGATATCGGCAGCTGGTTCGACCCCGAATATGCCGATCAGCGCACTCCGACCCTGCGCGAGGTTCTGGAGGCCGCGAAGGGCAAATCCAAGGTCATCATCGAACTGAAATACTATGGCCATGACGTGGATCTGGAAAACCGCGTGGCCGCCATCGTCGAAGAGTTTGGGATGGAGCAGGACATCGCTACGATGTCGCTCAAATACCCGGCGGTGCAGAAGATGAAAGCGTTGCGCCCGGACTGGCGCGCCGGCGTTCTGGCTGCCACGGCGGTGGGCGATCTGACCGGGCTGGAGGGCGATTTCGTCGCGGTGAATGCCGGGATGGTCACGCCCGGGTTGATCCGCTCGGTCCATGACGCGGGCAAGGATATCTATGTCTGGACGGTGAATGACCCGCTGCAGATGTCGTCGATGGCCTCGATGGGTGTCGACGGTCTGATCACCGACCGCCCCGCAATGGCGCGTGAAGTGCTACGTGTCCGCGCCGAGATGGAGCCGGGCGAGCGGCTGCTGCTGTGGTTGGCCACGACCTTCGGCTTGTCGGTCGATACCGAGGCGATGCGCGATGCAAGCCCCTAGCTTCGGTCTTTTGCTTGCCTGCCTTGCCGGGTCGGCTTCGGCGCAGGATCTGATGCGCGGCGTCGAGATTCCCGCGCATCGGGCTTTGATCGCGCAGTCGGTTGGGCAACCATTGAGCGCGTTTGAAACCGATGGCTGCTCGGGCGGCATGTCGTCCAGCTGGCGGCTGGTGGCAGAGACCTTTCCCAGATTTCGCGCGGTTTACGAAAGCCATCCGCCGTGGGAATCCTGCTGCGTGACTCATGATCGCGCGTATCACACCGCCGGGGGCGCCACGTCCGCCGACGCCAGTTTCGACGCCCGGCTGGAGGCTGACCGCGCCCTGCGCGCCTGCGTCAAGGAATTCGGGGCCGTGCATGCGCAGGACTATGCAACGCAATACGACATGACGCCCGAGCAGGTGACGTCGGCCATGTCGATCACCGCCGAGGCGATGTTCATGGCCGTCCGATTCGGAGGTGGTCCCTGCACCGGCCTGCCGTGGCGGTGGGGCTTCGGGTATCCCGGCTGCTCGGTTTTTGCCACCGATGAGGCTGCGGCCGACTGAACTCGGGCACCTGCGCGCGATTGACGTCGTGACAGGCCGGAAAATATGATTTATCCAAATCGGCAAACACGCGAATTGGGAATCTTTCGAAATGGCTGAACACAAGCACGGCGAGATGGACATCACCGTCCAGACCAAAACCTTCAACGGGTTCATCAAATTCACCACCTACAGCGTCGTGGTGATCTGCTTCATTGCCCTGTTTCTTGCGATCTTTGGGGCATAAGCCGGACTGACGGGTCATGTTTCGCATCTTGATTGCCTGCCTGCTGGCAGTAACCGTCGCAGGCTGTGCCACGTCGCAGCGCCCTCAGGCCGACCAGTCCGAGATCGTTGCGCGATCCTACCGTGACCCGGGCCCCTCAACGCTGACCCTGTACACGATGATCAACACGCGTACGGGGTCTGGCGCGCATACCTCGCTGATGATCAGCGCCAGCGAGCGGGTAATTTTCGACCCCGCCGGGTCGTTCCGCGCCGACGTGGTGCCGATCAAGGATGACGTGCTGTATGGCATCACCCCCGCGGTCGAGCGTGCCTATCGCAGCTCGCACGCACGCGAAACGCATTATGCGCGCATCCAGACCATCCAGGTGACCCCCCAGCAGGCCGAGATCGCCTATCAGCTGGCCAAGCAGTCCGGACCGGTTCCGGGCGCCTACTGCGCCCACTCGACTGCTCGGCTGCTGCAGCAGGTTCCCGGGTTCGAGCAGATCCAGACCACCTTCTACCCGGTCAAGTTGTCCGATCAGTTCGGGCAGATTCCGGGGGTCGTCACGACCGAATATCGTGAAAACGACAGCGCCGATCTGCAGGCCGGTCTGGCGGCCAACAACGCCGCGCTCAACCAGCTGGAAGCGGCTTCAACCAACTAGGTACAGCAGACCATACAGCGTGCCGGCCCCGGCAAAGATGGCGGCCAGCACGTTCTTGGTGATCAACCCGACGCTCAGGGCAACCACGGCCGAGGCCATGCGCGGCAGGTCCGGCTGGCCCTCGGTGGCCGTGGGCCACATGACCAGAGGGGCAATCAGGGCCGGCAGGGTGGCCACCGCCGTATAGCGCAGATGCCGCAGCAACCATGGCGGCAACGGACGGTCTCCGACAAAGCCGATGAACACGAAGCGCAGGGCATAGCTTCCGATCGCCAGCCCGACGATGATCGTCCAGACCGTTGTCTGATCGGGGGTGGTCATGACGCTACCTTTCTGCGTTCCAGCATCACTTCGGCCTGCGCACCGGCCATCATGCCCGCGCAGCCCGCGATCAGCAGGCCAAGATTGTAGGGGATTGCCACGCATAGCAGCGACACGACGATGGCGACCAGAGCCGCGACCACATGGGCCGGAGTGCGCATCATCGGGCCGATCATGGCCAGAAAGGTGATTGGCAGCGCGAAGTCCAGTGCCCAGCTATCCGGGATCTGCGTTCCCAGGTAGGCCCCAATAAAGGTGGCCAGTACCCACATGGGCACCAGAGGCGAAACCGACCCCATGAAATAGGTCATACGCTGCGGAACCGACATGTCCGGTTCCTTTTCGAACTGGACGATCGAGCAGGCATAGGATTGGTCGACCGTAAGATAGGCGGCAAAGGCCCGTTGCCACAGGGGCGCCGCGCCCAGATAAGGCGTCAACGACGCCGAATACATGGCCATCCGCAGGTTCACGGCCAGTGCCGAAACCAGAATGATGGCCGTGGGTGTGCCGTCCTGCAGCAGTTGCAGCGATGCAAACTGCGCGGCCCCCGCAAAGACGGCTGCGGTGAACACCATGGTCTGCAGAATGCTCAGGCCCGCCTCGGTCGCGAAGACGCCGAACAGGGTGCCGAAGGGCACCGCCACAAAGATGAACGGGGTCCCGTCGCGAAAACCCTGCCAATAGTATGACTTGGATGTGGAGGTTGCCATGGCTAGATCCTATGGTGGTCTGCGCAGCAGTAGCGGGTCAGAGAGAGGGTTGCAATTGGCCACCGAAGTAGATCTGTCGGAATACATCATCGCCCCCGATCCCGGCGCGGCGCGGTTGACCCGTGCGGTCGAGGGGGTGGACCAGAACGGCGAGGTCAGCCGCATCTCGGTGGTCGAGGAGCGCCCGCTGACGATCTTTCTCAATTCGCAAGAGATCGTGACGGCCATGACCATTGGCGATTACCCTGAATATCTGGCGCTGGGATTTTTGCGAAACCAGGGCATGTTGCGCCCCGATGACGAGATCACGCGTGTGGATTACGATGACGATCTGGAAACCGTGGTGGTGCGCACGGCCCGCGAAACGTCCTATGAGGACAAGCTGAAGAAAAAGACTCGCACCAGCGGCTGCGCGGTGGGCACGGTGTTCGGCGACATGATGGAGGGGCTGGAGGGCGTGCGCCTGCCACAGGTTCAGGTGCGCACCTCGTGGCTGTATGATCTGGCGGCCAAGATCAACCGCACGCCGTCGCTGTACCTGCAGGCCGGGGCGATCCACGGCACGGTTCTGTGCCATCAGAGCCGCCCGCTGGTCTATATGGAGGACGTGGGCCGCCACAACGCGGTGGACAAGATCGCCGGCTGGATGTTGTCCGAAGGCGAGGCGGCCGGCGACAAGATCCTGTACACCACCGGACGGCTGACCTCGGAAATGGTGATCAAGACGGCGATTATGGGCATCCCGGTTCTGGCCTCGCGGTCGGGCTTCACCGCCTGGGGCGTCGAAATCGCGCGCGAGGTCGGCCTGACCCTGATCGGCCGGATGCGCGGCCAACGTTTCGTCTGCCTGTCTGGCGAGGACCGGCTGCTGCGCGACGTGGACCCGGCCACCGTGCCGGTCGAGGACAGGAAGCATCGAAGGAAAAGCGCCAATGGGAGTTGAAGTATCACGACCCCTCGGCGTCATACTGGCCGGAGGTCTGGCCACGCGGATGGGCGGCGGCGACAAGGGGTTGCTGCACCTGGGCGGGCAAAGCCTGCTGGCGCATGTGATCGACCGGCTGGCGCCGCAGGTGGCCGGGCTGGCGCTGAACGCCAACGGCGATCCGGCGCGGTTTGCCGATCTTGGCCTGCCGGTCCTGCCGGACACTATTGCGGGTTACGCCGGGCCGTTGGCGGGCGTTCTGGCCGGGTTGGATTGGGCGGCGGGGCAGGGTGCTGATTGCATCGTCACCGCTGCTGCCGACACGCCGTTCTTCCCGCGCGATCTGGTCGATCGGCTGCTGCAGGCGGCGCAGGGGCAGGCTCATCCGCTGGTTTTGGCCACCACGCCGCGCACCGGTGAAAAGGCGCTGAAATCGGGCGGTGGCCGCCGGGTCAATCGGCACCCGACCTTTGGCCTGTGGCCCGTGGCGCTGCGCGATGACCTGCGGGCGGCGCTGAACGACGGGCTGCGCAAGGTGGTCCTGTGGACCGACCGCCATGACGGGCGCGAGGCGCTGTTTCCGGCCGACCCGTTCGATCCGTTCTTCAACGTCAACACGCCCGAAGATCTGATCCAGGCGCAGAAACTGTTGGAGCAGGCATGAAGGTCTACGGCGTTACCGGTTGGAAGAATGCGGGCAAGACCGGACTGATGGAGCGGCTGGTGGCCGAGATCACCGGGCGCGGGTTCCGTGTCTCGACCGTCAAACACGCTCACCACGCGGTTGACGTGGACCAGCCGGGCACCGACAGCCACCGCCACCGAACCGCCGGGGCGTCCGAGGTCCTGCTGGCATCCAGCCGCCGCATCGCGTTGATGCAAGAGCTGCGCGGCGCGCCCGAGCCGCCGTTGGACGACCTTCTGGCGCGCCTGTCGCCGGTCGATCTGGTGTTGGTCGAGGGGTACAAGCGTGCGCGCCACCCCAAGGTCGAGGCCGTTCGCGCCCAGCCCGGAAACCCGCTGATTGCCGTTGACGATCCGACGATCCGCGCGGTGGCCAGCGACGCGCCGCTGGATCTGGACCGTCCGGTTTTTGATCTGAACGACACGCCTGCCATTGCCGATTTCATCTTGGCCGAGGTCGGCTTGGGGCCGCGGCCCAGCCCCTGACTATGCCCGAGGACCGGACCATGCCGAAGATTGCGCCTCCACCGCTGAAAAACGACTGTTTCGCCCTGCCGCCGGGGGTCGAATGGACTCCGGTCGCCGACGCGCTGGCCCTGTTGCGCGACCGGTTGCACCCGGTGGCCGGTGTCGAGACCCTGCCCGTTGGTCAATCCTGCGGGCGTGTTCTGGCGCAGGACGTGATCGCGCAACGGTCGAATCCGCCGCTGCCCAACACGGCGGTGGACGGGTACGGCTTCGCCGGTGGTCGACCCGAGGGCCCGCAAATCCTGCCGCTGGCCGAGGGGCGCGCGGCGGCGGGTGTACCCTTTGCGGGGGCCGTGCCGGAGGGGCAGGCGCTGCGCGTTCTGACCGGCGCGCCGCTGCCCGAGGGCGTGGATACCGTCATTCTGGAAGAGGACGTGACCGTGCAAGACGGCCACATCGCCTTCAACGGGCCTTTGAAGGCCGGCGCCAATACGCGCAAGGCGGGCGAAGACGTGCAGGCCGACGCCTTGGCTCTGCCTGCCGGGCGACGCCTGACACCCGCCGATCTGGCGCTGCTGTCGGCGGTGGGCGTGGCCGAGGTCCCGGTCCGCAGCCCCTTGCGTGTGGGGGTTCTGTCCACCGGCGATGAATTGCGTGATCCGGGTCAGGCCGCGGGGCCGGGTCAGATCTATGATGCAAACCGCCCGATGCTGCTGGCGATGCTGCAACGGATGGGCTTTGTGCCGGTCGATCTGGGCCGCGTGGGCGACGACCGGGCCGCGCTGCGGGACCGGCTGGACCAGGCCGCGCAACAGACCGACGCGATCCTGACCAGCGGCGGCGCTTCGGCGGGGGACGAGGATCATGTCTCGGCCCTGCTTCGCGCGACGGGGGCCTTGCAGGAATGGCGCATCGCGCTGAAACCGGGCCGCCCGCTGGCGCTGGGCCTGTGGCAGGGCACGCCTGTGTTCGGCCTGCCGGGCAATCCGGTGGCGGCGATGGTCTGCACTCTGATCTTTGCCCGGCCCGCGCTGGGGTTGATGGCGGGCGAGGGGTGGCAGCAGCCGCAGGGCTATGACCTGCCCGCCGGGTTCGCCAAGCGCAAGAAACCGGGCCGCCGTGAATACCTGCGCGCCCGGGTCCGCGACGGCCGGGTCGAGGTGTTCCACTCGGAAGGGTCGGGTCGCATCAGCGGGCTCAGCTGGGCCGAAGGGCTGGTCGAACTGCCGGACGGCCCGCTGGACATCCAGCCCGGAGACCCGGTTCGCTTCATACCCTATGGCAGTTTCGGCCTGTGACGGTTTCGGTCTCGCGCGGGTTTTCCCCCGATGAGCGCGCGCGGGCAGCGGAGCTGTTCTGGCAGGCGTTCTCGGGCAAACTATCGCGCGTGATGGGTCCGGACGCGCGCGGGCTGGCCTTTTTCGAACGGGTGCTGAACCCAGAATTCGCCCTGGTGGCTCGGGATGCGGATGGGCGGATGCTGGCGCTGGCCGGGTACAAGACCCGCGACGGTGGGCTGACGCAGGGCGGGCTGGCGGATCTGGCCCGGGTCTATGGCTGGTTCGGTGCCCTATGGCGGGGCCTGATCCTGAGCGTTCTGGAGCGCGACCTGAAGCCGGGCGTGTTCCAGATGGATGGCATATGCGTGGCAGCCGAGGCGCGCGGGCAGGGTGTCGGGACCCTGTTACTGGGGGCGATCAAGGACGAAGCGCAGAGGCTGGGCATGCACGAGGTGCACCTGGACGTGATCGACACCAACCCGCGCGCGCGTATCCTGTACGAGCGTGAAGGGTTTCAGGTGATCGGGCAGGACCGTACCGGCCCGTTCAAACACCTGCTCGGCTTTAGTTCGGCTACGAAAATGCGTTGGGTCGTGACCGACGGTGGCTAGTCGAAGGTCCCGGCCACTCGACCCAGCAGCATGAAGGCGCGCGCCGTGCGCGTGTCGCCCAAGGCGGTCAGGTCGGCGTCGCTGGCCACAGGTTCGAATTCGACGATCATGGTGTCGAAGCGGCGCAGGAAGTGATGCACCGCATCGCGAAAGATCGGGTCCTGTTTCATCCGCGCCGAGGTCAGCGCCAGGCACGACCGGTCGCGGATGCCGCCCAAAGCAGCGACCGCACGCCCACGTTCGCCCTTGGCGAACTGGCGCCAGACCTCGGGGCGGGCCATGTCCGGGCGCAGGTCGTCCATGTAGATGCCTTCCTGGCTGAGCAGGGTCAGCACGTCCTCGGCGGCCTGTACCAGTTGCGCGGTCTTGCGGTCCTTCATCGCGCGGCGCAGGGCGTTGAAGCCTTCGGTATCCTCGGCGGTTTCGGGAAAGTTCAGCGCACGGATGAAAATGTCGGTGGGCAGAGGAGTCGGTATCTCCTCGGGCGGAGTGCCCAGTTCCAACGAGGTCTGGCCCGAGGGTGCCGCAGGTCTTGCCAGCGGCGCAAGATCCCGCCGCTTGCTGGAGAACGTGGCCAGCGTGCTTTGGGTGTGCCGGGCAGCCGCGGCGATTTCATCCAGTTTCCGGGCCACCGCGGGTTCGTAGGTGCTGGCCGACCGCTGTTGCTGCGATACATAGGCTTGGCGGATCGCGTCGATTGCGGTCTGCAGCCGGGCGCTCTCTTCGCGCATGATGCGACTGGCGCGCATGGCCAACGCCGCGACCCAGATCATCGCCACCGGCATGAAAACCGCAAGCAGCATCACGATGAAACCGCCGGCCTGCGTCTGCTCGGGCAGCACCAGAAAGACCACGGCCACCACCAGCCAGATCAGGCTGAGGGCCGCGGCCGCAATCTCGATCCCGGTGACGCTGGGTCGGCCCGGACGGTCATAGATGCCCAGCCAGGTGGGGCGTTTGCTGTCCGGATCAGGGTCTTGGCCCGACATGACGCGCTCCGATCAGGCGTAGTGGATGCTCAGCACTTCGTACGAGCGCACGCCGCCGGGGGTGCGCACTTCGACGCTGTCGCCTTCTTCCTTGCCGATCAGGGCGCGGGCGATGGGCGATTTGATGTTCAGCAGGCCCTTTTCGATATTGGCCTCATGCTCGCCCACGATCTGCCAAGTCTTTTCCTCGTCGGTGTCCTCGTCGACCAGGGTGACCTTGGCGCCGAACTTGATCGCGCCCGACAGTTTGGTCGGGTCAATCACCTCGGCCAGCGAGAGCACGCCTTCCAGTTCCTTGATGCGGCCTTCGATGAAGCCCTGTTTTTCGCGGGCCGAGTGGTATTCGGCGTTTTCCTTCAGGTCGCCCAGTTCGCGCGCCGAGGCGATGGCCTCGATGATGGCGGGGCGTTCAACGGACTTGAGTTGCTTGAGCTCTGCCTCGAGCGCGGCAAAGCCCGCGGGCGTCATGGGGATCTTTTCCATATCTTCTTTTTTCCACGCACAAATTGAGTCGCCCCGCCGCATGAGACCAGCGTCGGGGCGAAAGATGGGTTGGCAATTACCTGACCCAAATATGGCGTGAAATGCAAGAGGCCAAGGGGTTTGGCCCCTGCAATCCGCAACTTAACGCCGTCGGGGCGGTGGGGGTCTCCGATTGTGCCGGTGCCCCAGCAGATCACCGCGTTTCCAGCGATGCGCTTCGGCGCCGAACCAGAGCATCTCAATCATATTGAACCACCTCGAATTCGATGCCGTTGTCATCGTCGAAATAGAACCGGCGGCCGGGCTCATAGTCGGCGTGGTTGTGCGGCTCGAAGCCCGCGGCGCGGACCTTGGCCTCGGTCGCGTCGATGTCCTCGACCAGCACGCCCACATGGTTCAGCCCGCCGACTATGTCATAGCTGCTTTCGCCCGACGGTTTCGGGTCGGCCGGGGCGTAAAGCGCCAGATAGGTATGCGCGCTGCCCACATGCACGGTGTAGCCCCCCGCGATCGCCGGGCCCTCCCAGCGGGTCTTCCATCCGAATACGTCCTGCATCCAGGCGGCGGTCGCCTGCGGGTTGCGGACGGTGAAGTTCGTGTGTTCCAGCGTCGCCATCACGGGGTCTCCTTTTCATGTTCAGGCTTGTTTCGACTCACCGTAATTCCTAAACCTAACTTTAGCTCAAGAGATTTTTTCGGGAGGAGATCATGCCCGCATCCGAAGGCCTTTCCATCGGCGCGCTGGCGCGCCGCACGGGGTTGGCGGTGTCCGCCATCCGCTATTACGAGGCGCAGGGGTTGATTTCCCCCTGGCGCAATCCGGGCGGTCAGCGGCGGTATCAGCGCGCCGACATCCGTCGGCTGAGTTTCGTGATGATCGCCCAGCAGTTCGGCCTGACCCTGCCCGAAATCCGCGAGGTTTTGGCCGGGCTGCCCGACAACCGCACGCCCACGCCGGCGGATTGGAAAAAGATCAGCCAGGGCCTGCGCGCGCATCTGGACCAGCGAATCGACACTCTGCTGCGCCTGCGCGACAATCTGGACGGCTGCATCGGCTGTGGCTGCCTGAGCCTGCCGAAATGCGCGCTCTACAACCCAGACGACCGGGCCAAGGCGCATGGTAGCGGTCCCAGGTACCTGATGGGTGACGCGCCCGAGGGCTGATCTGCCGCATTGCAGCAATGTTACGCCGTGTTTTGATTGACCAAGGTCTTTTCCAGCAGGTAATCAGCCGGGAAACAAAATTTCGCCGAGCCCGCGCCCCAGGCGCCAATTCGGATAGTTAGCGGAGGAGCCCACGATGGCCGAAATTGAACGCGAAGCGATGGAATACGACGTGGTGATCGTGGGCGCAGGCCCGGCGGGCCTGTCGGCGGCCATTCGTCTGAAACAGCTGGACGCCGACCTGAACGTGGTCGTGCTGGAAAAGGGCTCGGAAGTGGGTGCGCATATCCTGTCGGGCGCGGTGTTGGATCCGTGCGGTCTGGATGCGCTGATCCCCGATTGGAAGGAAAAGGGCGCGCCGCTGAACGTGCCGGTGCGCGAAGACAACTTCTATATGCTGGGCGAGGCCGGCAAGCTGCGCATTCCCAACTGGCCGATGCCGCCGCTGATGAACAACCACGGCAACTACATCGTCTCGATGGGAAATGTCTGCCGCTGGATGGCCGAACAGGCCGAGGCGCTGGGCGTGGAAATCTTCCCCGGCATGTCCTGTTCCGAACTGGTCTATGGCGACAATGGCGAGGTCAAGGGTGTCGTGGCCGGTGTGTTCGGACTGGAGCCCGACGGGTCCTATGGCCCCAACACCGAGCCAGGGATGGAACTGCACGGCAAATACGTCTTCCTGTCGGAAGGGGTTCGCGGATCGCTGTCCAAGGAAGTGATCGCGAAATACGATCTGTCAGCCGGGAAAGAGCCGCAGAAATACGGCATCGGCATGAAAGAGATCTGGGAGGTCGATCCCGCCAAGCACAAGGAAGGCAGCGTCACCCACACGATGGGCTGGCCGCTGGGCGGCAATGCCGGGGGCGGGTCGTTCATCTATCACCTGGAGAACAACCAGGTCTATGTGGGCTTCGTGGTACACCTGAACTACAAGAACCCGCACCTGTTCCCTTACATGGAATTCCAGCGGTTCAAGCATCACCCGGTGGTGGCCGACCTGCTCAAAGGCGGCAAGCGCGTGGCCTATGGCGCCCGCGCGATCACCGAGGGCGGATATCAGTCGATGCCGAAGCTGGTGGCACCGGGTGTCGCGCTGCTGGGCTGCTCGGCGGGCATGGTCAACGTGCCGCGCATCAAGGGCAACCACAACGCGATGCTGTCGGGCAAGGCCGCGGCCGAGGCCGCGTTCGAGGCCATCAAGGCCGACCGGTCGGGCGACGAACTGTCCGCCTATGAAGACGAGGTGCGCAACGGTGCGATCGGCCGCGACCTCAAGAAGGTTCGCAACGTCAAGCCGCTGTGGTCGAAATACGGCCTGACCGCTTCGCTGGTGCTGGGCGGTATGGACATGTGGACCAACACGCTGGGCTTCTCGCTGCTGGGGACGCTGGGCCATGGCAAGAACGACGCCGAGGCGACCGAGGATGCCAACAAGCACACCCCCATCGACTATCCGAAGCCCGATGGCACGCTGTCTTTCGATCGTCTGACCAACGTGGCGTTCTCGTTCACCAACCATGAAGAAAGCCAGCCCTGTCACCTGAAGCTGACCGACCCCGAGATTCCGGTAAAGGTCAACCTGCCCAAGTTTGATGAACCGGCGCAGCGGTATTGCCCGGCGGGCGTGTACGAAGTGGTGAAGGACGAGGCCGAGCCTCGATTCGTGATCAACTTCCAGAACTGCGTCCACTGCAAGACCTGTGACATCAAGGATCCCAGCCAGAACATCACGTGGACCACGCCGCAGGGTGGGGACGGACCGAACTACCCCAACATGTAGGCAAAAACCCGGGCAATGGCGGGGCCGTGAACGCTCGGCCATTGCCTCTGGCGGGCCAAGGCCCTAGCTTATCCTGCAATTGTAGGCAGACAAGGCAGGTATTAGGTGGTTTCACTGGTTCGTCGCACGGCGCTGGCCGTGTTTCTTGCGACAGCAGCTGTCGTTCCGGTTCACGCTGATTCCGGCGCGGGATCCTATCTGGCTGGACGCCAGGCCATCTATGAAAGCGACTACAAGGCTGCCGAGGAGTACTACTCGAAGGCCCTGATTTTCGATCCGGGCAACACCAAGCTCAAGGAAAGCGTGCTACTTGCGCGTGTGGCGCTTGGCGATGTGGAACGCGCACTGCCCATCGCCGAGGACATGGAGGCAAACGAGCAACCCAACCAGGCCGCGCGCATGGTTGTTTCCGCCAAACTGGTATCTGACGGAAAGTTCGACGAATTGCTGGCCCGTGACCCGGAAAACCAGGGCGTTGGCCCGCTGGTCGATGGGTTGATGACGGCCTGGGCGCATCTGGGCAAGGGCGAAATGACCAAGGCGATGGCGCAGTTCGATGAGGTCGCCCAGCAGGACGGTCTGCGGGAATTCGCGCTGTATCACAAGGCGCTGGCGCTGGCGTCGGTTGGCGATTTCGAAGGGGCCGAGGCGATCTTTGCGGCCGACGACAGTATCGTTGCGCGATTCTCGCGACGTGCAGCGCTGGCGCGGGTCGAAGTGTTGTCGCAGCTCAACCGCAACGACGAAGCTCTGCAATTCCTTGAAAACGTGTTTGCGGCGGGCAGCGATCCGTCGATCGAGACCTACGTGGACACGCTCAGCGCTGGTGGCACCTTGCCATTCACCCATGTCGGATCGGCCACCGAAGGCGTAGCCGAGGTCTTTTTCTCGGTCGGGGCGGCGTTGAACACCGAGGCCGCACATGACTATGTGCTGCTCTACGCGCGGATCGCGACTTACCTCCGGCCCGATCACATCGATGCGATTCTGCTGAGCGCGGAACTGCTTGAGCAGTTGAGCCAGTACGACCTGGCCGCCGAAGCCTATCGAAAGGTTCCCACGGATAGCAGCGATTTCCACGCAGCCGAACTGGGGCGTGCCGAAATTCTGGCTCAGTCTGGGAAACCGGATGCGGCGATCGAAGTGCTGGAAAATCTGGCGGCCCGGCAGCCCAACCTGCCCAGTGTCCATGTCGCCTTGGCCGACCTGCAGCGGCGTCAGGAAAACTACGCCGCAGCTGTAACCTCGTATGACCGAGCCATCGAGCTGACCGAAACCGGTTCAGGTGGCAACTGGTTCCTGCATTACGCCCGCGGCATCTGCCATGAACGTCTCAAGGCCTGGGACAGGGCCGAGGCAGATTTCAGGCGTGCCTTGGAGTTGAACCCGGATCAGCCGCAGGTTTTGAACTATCTCGGGTACTCGCTGGTCGAGCGGCAGGAAAAACTTGAAGAGGCGCTGGACATGATCGAGCGCGCCGTCGCGATCCAGCCTGACAGCGGTTATATCGTCGACAGCTTGGGCTGGGTCCTGTTTCGCTTGGGCCGGTACGACGAGGCGGTCGAGCATATGGAGCGCGCCGTCGAACTGATGGCCGTGGACCCGGTGGTCAACGACCACTTGGGCGACGTCTACTGGGCCGTCGGGCGCACCCGTGAGGCCGATTTCCAATGGCGGCGCGCGTTGTCCTTCATCGATCCCGAAGATACCGATGGCGAGGCCGACCCCGATCGGATCCGTCGCAAACTCGAGGTCGGGCTGGACGCGGTGCTGGCCGAGGAAGGCGCGGCCCCCCTGAAGGTCGCCAATGGCGACTGAGGCCTTTGCGCCCGCGAAGATCAACCTTTCCCTGCATGTGACCGGTCGGCGGGCCGACGGATACCATCTGCTGGACTCGCTGGTCGCCTTTGCCGATGTGGGAGACACGTTGATCCTGTCACCCGGGCCCGAGATTCGCCTGACCGTGACCGGGCCCCATTCTGCCGGGGTGCCGACCGACGACCGCAACCTCGTCTGGCGGGCCGCTCAGGCGATGGATTGGAGCGGGCAAATCCAGTTGGACAAGGTTCTGCCGCATGGCGGGGGAATCGGCGGCGGCTCATCGGATGCGGCTGCGACTTTGCGGGCCATCGCCGGGCAAGACGCGGAGGTCCCGCTGGAAACGGCTTTGGCACTGGGCGCAGATGTTCCTGTTTGTGTACTGGGCAGAGCCGCACGGATGCGGGGCATTGGTGACCGTGTCGCCCCGGTTGCATTGCCCGCTTTGCCAGCATTGCTGGTCAATCCGGGTGTTCCGGTTCCGACGGGGCCGGTGTTCAATGCGCTGGCTTCGCGCGACAATCCGGGGATGCCGGATGAGATCCCGGCATTCGAAACGCCAGAGGCCTGCGCTGACTGGCTGGCCGGGCAACGCAATGATTTGCAGGAAGCGGCAATTGGCTTGGCGCCCCAAATTTCAGACTTGTTGCAGGCGCTGGGTGAAACGCGGGACGTTCTGCTGGTGCGCATGTCGGGGTCGGGTTCGACCTGCTTTGCGCTGTACCCGTCCATGAAGGCCGCACATTTTGCAGCCTACGAGATTGGTGTTTCCCAGCCGGACTGGTGGTGTCGCGCCAGCGTACTCAGCTGAGGCGGGACACGACGTAATCGGCCAGATCGCCGAGCAGGTCGCGCAATTCGTGATCGGGCAGCGCGGTCAGAGCGGTTTTGGCCTTGGCTGCCCAGGCCAGAGCGTCTGTCCGGGTCTCCTCCAAGGTGCCGTATTTGCGCATGAGGTTCAGGGCTAGGCCCAGGTCTCCATCCTGTTGCCGACCCTTCTCGATCGTGCGCTCCCAGAACGCACGCTCGTCGGGTGTGGCCTGGGCCACGGCCTTGATCACTGGGAGGGTCAGTTTGCGCTCGCGGAAGTCGTCGCCCACGTTCTTTCCGGTTGTCTTGCTGTCGCCCTGGTAGTCCAGCAGGTCGTCGGCGATCTGGAAGGCGATGCCCAACGCGTCGCCATAGGCGAACAGCGCTCGGACCTGCTCCTCGGACGCACCGGCGATCACGCCGCCCACCTCGGTTGCCGCGGAGAACAGCGCGGCGGTCTTGCCGCGCACCACCTGCAGGTAGACGGCCTCATCCGTGCGCAGGTCGGTGGCTGCGGTCATCTGCAGCACCTCGCCCTCGGCAATGGTGGCCGAGGCATTGGCCAGAATGTCCAGAACCCGCAAAGACCCGGTTTCCACCATCAACTGGAAGCTGCGCGAAAACAGATAGTCACCGACCAGCACGCTGGACTTGTTGTCCCACAGCAGGTTGGCGGTGGGCCGGCCGCGCCGCTGGGCGCTTTCGTCCACGACGTCGTCGTGCAACAGCGTGGCGGTGTGGATGAACTCGACCGTGGCGGCCAGTCGGATGTGATGGTCACCGCCATAGCCGAACAGCCGCGCGGCGGCCAGTGTAAGCATCGGGCGCAGGCGTTTGCCGCCGGCTTCGACCAGATGCGCGGTGACTTCGGGGATGCGGGGCGCGTGTTCCGAGGCCATGCGGGTGCGGATCAGAGTGTTTACCGCCTCCATTTCCCCGGCCAAAATCTCGGCCAGTCGCTCATGCGGTTTCGAGATCGTGCTGATCGTCATCACACTCCTGATACAAGGCTCGACTTTCGTCCTGCCTTGCCCTTACATCCATCCCCATGAAAGAACTTCTGCGCAGCACCGATCCGACCATCATTGCCTTTGCATCCGCTCTTCTTGAGGGCGAGGATATAGACTGCTTTGAGATGGACGTAAATATGAGCGTCCTCGAGGGAGGCATCGGAATCTTTCCGCGCCGCCTCATGGTTCGGACCGATGACCTCGAGCGGGCAGAGCGGGTGATGCGTGACAATGACATTCCGCTGGGAAGATGACCGGGTTTCCTGACAGGGCGCTGACTTGCAACGACTTTCTGGGTGGCCGCCTAAAGCTGTGGCAGCCGCGAGACGGTTATCGCGCCGGTGTCGATCCGGTGCTGCTTGCTGCCGCAGTTCCGGCCAAAGCCGGGCAGTCGGTGCTGGAGCTGGGCTGCGGGGCGGGTGCTGCGGTTCTTTGTCTCGCGACCCGCGTACCTGGTCTGCGCTCGACCGGGATCGAGCTTCAGGCCGACTATGGCGATCTGGCCGCAAGAAACGCGCAATGCAACGAGATTGATCTGTCCGTTCACGTGGCCGACCTGTCCAATATGCCGACTGATCTGCGTCAGCAGCACTTCGACCACGTGATCGCAAACCCGCCCTATTATCGGCCCGGTGCACATAGCGCGGCCGTCGATGCTGGTCGGCGAACGGCGCTGAGCGAGCAGACGCCGCTGTCCGACTGGTTTGATGCGGCAGCGCGCAGGCTGGCACCGCGCGGGTACTTGCACATGATCCAGCGCGCGGAACGCTTGCCCGACATGCTGACGGCCTGCGTGGGTCGGTTGGGCTCGGTAGAGGTTCTGCCCATCGCGCCGCGCATGGGGCGCAGGGCCGAGTTGCTGATCCTGCGGGCGCGCAAGGGCGGGCGCGCGGATTTTCGATTGCATGCGCCGCTGATTCTCCACAGCGGTGACCGCCATGAAAGGGACGGCGAGAGCTATACCGACATGGTATCTGGCATCCTGCGCGAGGGCCGACCAGTGCCTTGGCCGGACGCCCGATAGGCAATGACCAGCCGAAATTGTCGGATTTGAACAAGAATCCGAGCGTCTGCAGCGTGACAGGCTGGAAATGATGTGATCAACTTCCCATGTGATATTCAGAAACTGAGAAGGAGGATCGCCATGAGCGTAAGCGCACATCTGACGGAACTGAAGAAGAAGCACGAAATCCTCAGTCTCGAAGTGGAACAAGCCCAGCGCTCGCCCGGTATCGACGATCTCCACATCGCTCAACTCAAAAAGAAGAAGCTGAAGCTGAAGGAAGAGATTGAACGCCTGTCGGCTTAATGTCGCAGGCTGGCGCGTGCCGCGATTGCAGCGCCGCCGGTAACAAGCAATGCCGCGATCGCCAGCGTCCAGGATGGCGTGGCGATCCCGGCGACCACAAGCACCAAAGTTGACAACAGGGGTGCCGCGTACGAGCTGGTGCCCAGCATCTGGATGTCACCGTGCTTGACCCCGATATCCCAGACATAGAACGCCAGCCCAACAGGCCCCAACCCCAGGGCAACAGTCGACATCCAGGCCAGTGCATCGGGCGGCCAGACCGTCTGCTCAAGGCTGAAATGCAGGATCCACGAGGCGATGGCGGTCAGCACGCAGAACACTGCTACCGAGCTGGTCGGCGTTTGACCCAGCCTGCGCGACAATACGGAATACCCCGACCACGTAAGGGCGCACAAAAGCGCCAGCGCATAGCCCGGCAGATGTTCGGCCTGAAACCCTGCGGTTCCGCCGCCAGTGATGATCAGCGCGGCCCCGGAGAAGCCCAGACAAGCCCCGAGCAGATGGCCGAGACGCAGGGTTTCACCAGGAAGCAACCCTGAAAAAAGAACGATCAGCAAGGGCCAGAGGTAGGCGATCAATCCGGCCTCGGCCGCAGGTGCCATGCGCAGGGCCGAAAAATACAGGGCGTGGTATCCGAACAAGCCAACCGTGCCGAAGGCGAATACCTTCCAACTGACCCGTTTCAGTTGCGCAAGCCCACCGCTGCGCCACGTCCAGATCAAGCCAAGGGTTCCGCCGATCGTAAAGCAGATGGCGTTCAGCAAAAGCGGCGGGGTCGGCGCCGAGCCAACCGTGAACAGCGCCAGCAGTGCCCACAAAAGGACGGCGACAAAACCGATGGCGGTGGCGCGGTTCTTTGTCATGCGGGGGGGATATCCTCGACGGGTATGATTTCCAGACCGTCGGATATGTGCGCGGTTTTTTCGATCTCTGCAAGGAACCAATCCCGGAAGGCGGCAATCTGAGGGCGCGTCTCTTCGCCCGAACGGCACAGGAACCGGAACCGGGCCTTGGTTTCGACGGCGGTTTTGAAGGGCATCACCAGTCGGCCTTCGATCACATCCTTGATGATCATCGGGCGCCGTCCCAACGCGACACCGACACCCGCCACCGCGGCATCAATGGCGTGATCCGCGTTCGAGAAATGTGCGCCATGAGTCGGCGTGAAGTCCACCCCGACCGCGCGAAACCAGGCGGGCCAGTCACAGGGTGGATTCAGGAAATTGATCGAGTCATCGTGGATCAGGGGCGCTTTGGTCAGATCCTGCGGCGTCGGAAACCGGGCCGCAAGCTCGGGCGTCATGACCGGTGTCAGCCATTCTTGCCGCACGGGAACTGAATACAGCCCGTCATCCTGCCCGTACCCGAACCGGATCGCGACATCCACGTCGTCGCGCTCGAAATCGAGATTGCGCAGCGTGGCTGAGAATCTCAGGTCGATCTCGGGATGGGCGCGGGCGAACTCGTACAGGCGGGGGGCCAGCCATTTGGCTGTCAGGGCCGGCCCAGCGGTCACGGTCAATGTCGTGTTGTCCTGCAGGCGGCGGGTGGCCGACCAAGCCGCCTGCAGCGCAGCAAACCCTTTTTCCGTGCCCGGGGCCAGGGTTCGTCCGGCCTCGGTCAACTCGACCGCACGGTTCAATCGGCGGAACAACGGCTGGCCCAAATGCTCTTCCAGAGACTTGATCTGAAACGACAGCGCGGCCGGTGTCACGTTCAACTCGTCCGCGGCCTTGGCGAAGGACATATGGCGGGCGGCGGCATCAAAGGCCCTGAGGGCGGTGAGTGGGGGAAGTCGGTCGCTCATCTTCACATAAGATTTTCTAAACTGAATGTGGAAAAACTCTCGTTTGTACCCATTGAAAACAATAGGCATGTTGAGTGCAAGTCAAGTTCACCTTTAGTAGAAGGGAAAAGCCATGATCGAGATGACGACCAATCCTGCCGCACAAAAGGCAATTCTGCGCGCTCATCATGAGCGCGGCAAGGCGATCCGGAGTTTTTGGAAGTGGGTTCTGGGTTCCCGCTGAACGCTGCGCGCGCGTTCTTACGGGATCAAAGAAGGGCCGACCCGTTGGGTCGGCCCGTTTTCATTTGAGCCGCGATCAGACGAAAAACTGCGCGCCGTTGGCCGAAATCGTCGACCCGTTGATGAACTGCGAATCTTCCGAGGCCAGGAATGCGACGCAGCGGGCAATTTCCTCGGGTTCGCCCAAACGGCCTGCAGGGATCTGACCAATAATGGCTTCACGCACCTTTTCCGGAACGGCCATGACCATCTCGGTCGCGATGTATCCGGGGCAGATGGCGTTTGCGGTGATGCCGGCGCGCGCGCCTTCCTGAGCCAAGGATTTGACGATGCCCAGATCACCGGCTTTGGTGGCGGCATAGTTCACCTGAGCGAACTGGCCCTTTTGCCCGTTGATCGAGCTGATTACGATCACCCGCCCGAACTTGCGTTCGCGCATGCCGGGCCAGACGGGATGTACGGTGTTGAACACCCCGGTCAGGTTGGTGTCGATCACCTGGTGCCATTGTTCCGGTGTCATCTTGTGGAACGGCGCGTCGCGGGTGATGCCGGCATTGGCGACAACGATGTCGATCGGGCCGAGTTCGGCTTCGACCTTTTCGATGCCCGCCTTGGACTCGTCATAGTCGGCCACGTTCCATTTGTAGGTCGCAATGCCGGTTTCCTCGGTGAACTTGGCCGCGGCTTCGTCATTCCCCGCATACGAGGCGGCTACATTGTATCCTTCGGCCTTGAGCGCTTTGGAAATTGCTGCGCCGATGCCGCGGGTGCCGCCGGTTACGAGTGCTGTACGTGCCATTTAGGACTCCTCCAAATTTTATCGTGTTGGTAATTCTGTTACTCTGAGAGATTGTGTTGCGCAATATCGTTTCGTCGCGAGCTGGCTCTTTCCGTTTGGTGATATTGTCGCATCCTAGGGATATTCCCGGAGTGTAACAAAAAAGGGCGCCCATTGGACGCCCTTATTCGTGACTTGTCAAAGCACTTATACGCGCTCCACGCACAGGGCGACGCCCATGCCGCCTCCGATGCAGAGGGTTGCCAGACCCTTTTTCGCGTTCCGGCGCTTCATTTCGAACAGCAGCGTGTTCAGAACCCGGCAGCCGGATGCTCCGATCGGGTGGCCGATGGCGATGGCGCCGCCGTTCACGTTCACGATCGAGGGATCCCAACCCATGTCCTTGTTCACGGCGCAGGCCTGTGCCGCGAAGGCTTCGTTGGCTTCGACCAGATCCAGATCGTCAACCGACCAGCCGGCCTTTTCCAGCGCCTTGCGCGAGGCATAGATCGGTCCGACACCCATGATCGACGGGTCCAGCCCGGCGGTCGCATAAGACGCGATGCGGGCCAGCGGTTCGATCCCGCGCTTTTCGGCGTTGTCGGCAGACATCAGCAGGGTTGCCGCCGCGCCGTCATTCAGACCCGAGGCGTTGGCCGCAGTCACCGAGCCGTCCTTGGTGAAGGCCGGACGCAGCTTGGCCATCGCCTCCATGGTTGCGCCGTGACGGATGTACTCGTCACTATCCATCACGATGTCGCCCTTGCGGGTCTTGATGGTGAAGGGGACGATCTCGTCCTTGAACTTGCCGGCCTTCTGCGCGGCCTCAGCCTTGTTCTGGCTGGCCACCGCAAACTCATCCTGCATATCGCGGCTGATCTGCCACTTCTCGGCCACGTTCTCGGCGGTCTGGCCCATGTGGTAGCCGTTGAACGCATCCCAGAGGCCATCGCGGATCATGGTGTCGATGTATTTCATGTCGCCCATCTTGTGGCCCGCGCGAAGCGATGCGGCGTGGGGGGACAGGGTCATGTTCTCCTGCCCACCAGCGCACACGATCTCTGCATCTCCCAACTGGATGTGCTGAGCGCCGAGGGCAACGGCACGCAAGCCTGAACCACAGACCTGGTTGATGCCCCAGGCCGCGCTTTCCTGCGGCAGGCCGGCGTTGATGTGCGCCTGGCGTGCGGGGTTCTGGCCTTGGGCGGCCGTCAGAACCTGACCCATGATGGTTTCGCTCACCTCGGACTTGTCGATCCCGGCGCGCTCCACGACGGCTTCGAGGACGGCAGCGCCCAGATCATGTGCGGGGGTGTTCGCAAAGGAACCGCCAAAGCTGCCGACGCCTGTGCGTGCGGCGGATGCGATTACTACGTTGGTCATACAGTCAATCCTTTACCGTCAAGGTCCTGTGGGAAATCTGACGGCGCAGGTCGCACAGAGCCTCTCTGGCGATGCAAGAGCGCCTCGTGATCCCCCGCTCCAGCACTGTCTGCCATAGCGCAATGCTGCACGTGCAGCAACGGACAGCTTGTCTCATGGGAAAGCCTCGGCCGAATTGCGCCCAAGGGAATTAGGTTCAACTTCCTGTTTTAGCTTCTTTTTCCGGCTGCCACGGGGCTTTCACCGTCGGAGCGCCGAATAGATAGCCCTGCAGGCAGTCCACACCGCTGGCTACCAGAAACTCGGCATCTTCACGAGTTTCGACCGATTCGGCGATGACCAGAATCTCAAACTCACGGGCGACGGCGATCAGCGCGCGCACCAGCGCCTGATTGTCCGGGTTGGTGCTGACACCCCGTACGAACTGCCCGTCGATCTTCGCCGCGTCAAAGAAGAACTCGCGAAAATACCTGAAGCTGAAGTTGCTGGCGCCGAAGTCGTCCAGCGCAAAAGCGATCCCGCGATCCTGAAGCCGGTCCATGAAATCGACCACCAGTTCGGGAACCTGCATTGCCGAGCTTTCGGAGATTTCGAGGATAAGCCGCTCGCCCAGCGTTTTGTCCCGTTTGAGAAACCGGTCCAATATCCGTGACCAGCGCGCGTATCCGATCGAGCGTGCGGACATGTTGATAGAAAGCCGGATTTCCGGATTTCTCGACAGGGCGCGCAATCCTTTTTCCAATGCTATGCAGTCCAGTTCCCGGCCGATTGGTGTGTTTTCCACCTGCGGCATGAACTCCCGCGCGGGGATCACGCGGCCGGTTTCGTCCAGCACGCGGATGAATGCCTCGTAGAATGCGACGCCGTGCGGGTCGCGCGCTTGCATGACGGGCTGGAACGCGAGGCGGCATTGCTGATGCTTGACGGCCTCGGTCGCCATTTGAACGGTCGAAGTGTCCCGCGCGGCGACGGCCGAATTCAACGGGCTGTCCCCACCTTCTGGCAGATCTGCAAAGTCCTTTTTCCGCATCGATGCCGAATCCCCGTACGTTTCCGAAACCGGTCAGCACGTAGTTTCGGGTCGTACCGGTGAATTTGCGGTTAATGCGCGTCGGGAATCAGTGGGTGGGATCAGCGGGTCGTCTGGGCTGCGTGGCGCAATTCGACCACGGCGCCAATCACGGCACCCAGGAAGCCTGTGCCCACCATAGCCACTCCAAGCATCATTACCGCCGGGGCAGGCTGCTGCCCAAGGGCGCTGAGCATCGCGATTACCAGGCCCAACAGACCGGTCGCGGTGAAGATGGCAGTAACGCGGGACATGGTGGAACTCCGACCGAACAAACTTGTCACTTGTCCGGATATGGAGCACGCGCGCCGGAATTCAAGCGCCCGCCCGGCAGACGCCGCCAGTCTCAGGCCTGTTTTGCCTGTTGGTTGGGCAGGTTTTCGTCGAATTGCTCGAAACCGGGCGTTCCGAGATCTTCGGGGTGGCTCGCCAGGTGCTTGGCCTTGATCTGCTCGGAGCTGTCGCGGCTGCCGTCATGGCTGTAGCCCGGCGGGGCAAAGCAATAGGCCAGCCGCTGTTTCAGGGTCAGGCCCGGCTGGGTCGCGTCCCGCCAAATGGCCACCCATTCGTGAAAGGCCACCCGCAGCGGGTTGAAGGTGCCGATATTGTGCACCAGGCCATAATCGACCTGGTCGTCCTCCTGCTCGGGGACGAAGGTGCCGAAGAGCTTGTCCCAGATGATGAACACCCCGGCATAGTTGCAATCCAGATAGCGCGCGTTGCGGCCGTGGTGGGCGCGGTGGTGGCTGGGCGTGTTCATGACCGCCTCGAACCAGCGGGGCATCTTGCTGATGGCCTCGGTGTGAATCCAGAACTGGTAGATCAGGTTCAGGCCGCCGCAGAACAAAACCATCGCCGGGTGGAACCCCAGCAGGATCAGCGGCGCGCGCACGACCATCATGAAGGTGAAGGTATATGTCCAGGTCTGCCGCAGGGCGGTTGTCAGGTTGTAGTGCTGCGAGCTGTGGTGGTTCACATGGCTGGCCCAGACCCAGCGGATGCGGTGTCCGAACCGGTGCACCCAGTAATAGCGCAGGTCATCCAGCACAAAGCACAGGATGATCACCGGGATCGATGTGCCCAGATCCAGCGGCGTGATCTTCCACAGCCACATGAAGAACCCGTAGGCGATAAAGCCCAGCAGGAACCCGGACGCGATGTTGCCCGCCCCCATGATCAGCGAGGTCACGGCGTCGCGGGTCTCATAACGACCGCCACGGCCCTTCACGGCAATCCACAGGAATTCGGCCAGGATGGCGGCGATGAAGAACGGCACGGCCCATTGGACGACATCGGGAAAGCTGATCTGGTCGGTCATGCGGACTCCAGCAGGTGGCGCCAGTGGCGGCGCTCGGTTTCGTCAAGGCGGACGGTGACGCCGGGGGTGGCGAAGTCGTGGAACTGGACCTCGATGCCCTCGGGGTGGTCGATCCAGTCGAAATCGCGCAGGTGGCGGGCCACCGTGTCGGCGCCAAAGGACCACAACAGGCCCGGCCCGGTCTCGGTGCGCAGCAATGCGGCATGTCCGTCATGGGTCAGGGTGACGTCGATGATGGTGTCGTCGGGGAAGTGGCGCACCCATTCGGCGCGCGCGGTATCGGCGCTCAGCACGCGCTGACGCGATCTGCCCGTCAGATGCAGCAGTATGGTGATGCCGGCAATGCCACCGACCACCAGAACCAGCAGGATTTCCAGCGGCATGATGTCCTCCCGCGGACAGAGTGCAAGCGGGGTCAGGCCCTGTCAAAGGTGGCGTTGCGTCAGGGGCCGTCGTGTGGCTCCAGCAGCTCGTGCCGGACAACGCGCTCGACGAAGGGCACCAGCCCCTCGGGCCCCGAGGCGCGATCTTTGAGGTGAATGCAGATATCCGGCCGCCGCGCCGCGATGATGCCCACCAGTTCGCCGCGCACCTTGTCATCGAGGCCCGCGCCCATGATCGCGCAGGCGATGCGCGGTTCGGCGTCCAGTTGCCGCCGCACCTCGTCGGGATCATGCGCACCCAGCCACCGGATCGGAAGGTGGTCCAATTGCCGCGCCACGTCGCCGACCACGTTGGGCAGCCGGCCAATCAGCAAAACCACCGGTTTCATCTCAGCCTCCTGTCTGTTGCCAATGAAAAACCGGCCCTGTTCAGGCCGGTTCCAGTCTAGCACAAAAGGCCCGTCAGGTGGTCAGCTTTCGGGGTTCAGCAGGGCCGAGATGATCGCCTTGGCGCTGTCCGAGTTCCATTCGGCATCGCCGATCAGCCGTGCGATTTCCCGGCCGTCAGGGTTGATGATTATGGTGATCGGCAGGCCGACGATACCCATCTCGCGGGCGACGGCCTGTTTCGGGTCCTGGTGGCGGGGCAGGTTGGTGATGCCGTTTTCATCAAAGAACTTCTTGATCCCCGCGGGCGAGTTGCGCCCGGTGGCCAGCGTCAGAACCTCGAACTGGTCTCCGCCGAATTCCTCCTGCAGCTCGGCGATCTGGGGCATCTCCTTGCGGCAGGGCGCGCACCAGGTGGCCCAGAAGTTCAGCAGAACGTATTTGCCGCGATAATCCGCCAGCGTGGCGGTGCCGCCGTCATCTTCCAGCTGGAATTCCGCGTCCGAGACCGGTTTCGGCTCGGAATGCAGGATCAGGCGTTTCAGGCTGCCGTCGCGCAAGTCGGCCAGGGCCTGTGTGTCGGCGGCCAAAGCGGCATTTGCACCCAGCGCAAGGGCCATATAAAGGGGGATCAGACGAAACAGGCGCATATCAACTCCGGGTTTTCCAGCATGACCGAACAATCCTCGAACCAGATGTGGGGCGGCCGCTTTGCCGCCGGACCAGACGCGATCATGGAGGCGATCAATGCCTCGATCGGGTTCGACCGACGGATGGCGGCCCAGGACATCGCGGGCTCGCGTGCCCATGCCGCCATGCTGGCCGCCACGGGCGTCATAAGTGATAGTGATGCCGAGGCCATTCGGGAAGGGCTGCTCACCGTTTTGTCAGAGATCGAACGCGGTGAGTTCCAGTTCTCGACCGCGCTGGAAGACATCCACATGAATGTCGAGGCGCGGCTGAAAGAGATCATCGGCGAGCCCGCAGGCCGCCTGCACACGGGCCGCAGCCGCAATGACCAGGTGGCGACCGATTTCAAACTGTGGGTCCGCGATCAGCTGGACGCCGCCGAATCCGGCCTGCTGGTCCTGATCCGCGCGCTTTTGGCGCAGGCCGAGGCCGGGGCCGATTGGGTCATGCCCGGTTTCACCCACCTGCAGACCGCGCAGCCGGTGACCTGGGGCCATCACATGATGGCCTATGTCGAGATGTTTGGCCGCGACCTTTCCCGCGTGCGCGACGCGCGGGCGCGGATGAATGAATGCCCGCTGGGCGCGGCGGCGCTGGCCGGCACGTCCTTCCCGATCGACCGGCACATGACAGCGCAGGCGCTGGGCTTTGACCGGCCTGCCGCCAACTCGCTGGATGCGGTCAGCGATCGCGATTTCGCGCTGGAATTTTTGTCGGTGGCCTCGATCTGCGCGGTGCATCTGTCGCGGTTCGCCGAAGAACTGGTGATCTGGTCTTCGGCCCAGTTCCGCTTTGTCACCCTGTCCGACCGGTTCTCGACCGGCTCGTCGATCATGCCGCAGAAAAAGAACCCCGACGCAGCCGAGCTGATCCGCGCCAAGGTGGGTCGGATCTTTGGCGCCAACACGGCGCTGATGATGGTGATGAAGGGCCTGCCGCTGGCCTATTCCAAGGACATGCAGGAAGACAAGGAACAGGTCTTTGATGCCGCCGACAACTGGATGCTGGCGCTGGCCGCGATGGAAGGCATGGTCAAGGACATGACCGCCAACCGCGACAGCCTGGCCGCTGCTGCCGGCTCGGGCTTTTCCACTGCGACCGATCTGGCCGACTGGCTGGTGCGGGTGCTGGGCCTGCCCTTCCGTGACGCGCATCACGTCACCGGATCGCTGGTCGCCCTGGCCGAGAAGAAGGGCTGCGACCTGCCCGATCTGACGCTCGAGGACATGCAGTCGGTCCATGCGGGCATTACGCAGGATGTCTATTCTGTCCTTGGCGTGGATAATTCGGTAAACTCGCGCCAGTCCTATGGCGGTACGGCCCCGGACCAGGTCCGGGCGCAGATCGCCCGCTGGAAGGAGATGCTGGAATGACAACCTTGCGTGTGATTGCCCTGATCGGGGCCGCCTTGGCTTTGGCGGCCTGCGGCGCCGACGGAGAGCCCGTCCAGCCGACCCTGAACGCCAATGTGGGCGTTTCGACCAGTGGCACATATGTGAGCGGGGGCGTCGGCCTGCACCGAGGGCCCCTCAGCGTGTTTCTGGGGATCTGAACGCTCTGTGGTTGAAAGCGACGTGCCAGTCGCCATTTAGCAAGTGATCCAACTAATGAAGGCAGCGAAATGAAACCACTCGGCCTTATCCTGTCGCTTGCCGTGCTGGCGGCCTGCGAAACCACGAATCCGCCGCGCTCTCAGCCAGTAGAAGAGCCCGCGCGCTCGGGGGCTGGAGTGTCCGTATCCGGATACGCGCGGGCCGGGGTGTCGACGAATTTCTGAATGAGCGCTTGATGCGCTCAGCCGGCCACAGGGTGCCCGCGCTGCCGCAGACACTCGATCAGAATGTCACGCCGGGTGTTGCGCATCTCGGCGGCTCCGGCGACGGCACCTGCCGCTGATCCCACCGCTGCGCCGGCTATGGCGCCTTCTGTGTTTCCAACCGTGTCGTCCGAAATACCTGCCAATGCGCCGACCCCGGCGCCTATCAAGGCCTGTGTCCGGGTTTCCGGGTTCCACAGGCCCTGAGACTTGGCCAATGCGCGGCACTGGTCCAGATCAGCGGCGTAAGCCGGGCCGGGCTCGGCAGACAGGACGGGTTGGTGTTGGGCCCCGGTGCCGCTGCATGCGGCTGTGACCAGGGCCAGCGGCAAGACGGTCAATGCGAATCGTTCCTTGAACAGCATGAGTTGTCTTTCTTTGTAGGTATTCCGGTGGGAGCCGGAGCCACTTCCTTTTGCTGTGGCTTCGGGCCCTATGCGAGTGCGCGCCGGGCGGGTTCAGAGGTGACCCAGGCCACGATGAGCCAATGCCAGGATGTAGAAAGCCAGGATGAAATCCAGAATCTCGATCAGTCCCAGCATCAGCGGAATCGGGTCGGGTGATGAGGGGAAGACATGACCCAGGTCCAGCAGGACCACGAAGATGTACCCCCAGGCCGCCACGATGGCGCCCCAGCTTGCCGTTGCCGAGCCGCGCAGCATAGCCACCGCCGACCCCACGGCCAGCAGGGCAAGCGCGATCAGAAAGGCGTTGAAACCCCAGAACACCGTTCCACCCAGCCCGGAAAAGTCCCGGGTCTCGATAGGGCCGCCGGGGACCAGCGTGACAAAGCTGGCGACGAGGACAAGCATGAGTTTGGCGGCTGTCGCCGTGGGTTGGGAGGCCATAGGACGCGTTGGACCGGCGTTGATTTGTGACGAATGCGCCATGACAGAATCCTTTTAATGACTGGCGGGTCATAAATGGAGGTGGTGTTACTGACCGTCAAGTCATTAAAAGATTGAATTTGCGTGACGCTGCGTCCAATCTGCGTCAAGAAAGGCGCGCCGGAAGAAAATCGAGGGGCAAGATGCCGAAGATCGTCGATCGCGAAGAGATGCAGGGGCGGATATTGGATGCCGCCATGGCCTGCTTTCTGGATCAGGGCTATCACGCCACCAAGATGCAGGACGTGGCCCATCAGGCCGGGATGGCCAAGGGCACGTTGTATCTGTATTTCCAAAGCAAGGAGGCTTTGCTTCTGGCGTTGCTGCAGCGATACTTCGAGGATATCCGCGCCCGCATCAGCGACATCCCGGCCCCGCAGACGCTGGACCAGTTCATGACCGGGCTGCGTCTGTCCATGCCCGCCGACCGTCTGGCTGCAACGCGGCTGTTCTTTGACGTGCTGGGCCCCGGATTTCAGGACCCGCGCGCGGCCGAGATCATTGGCGCATTCTTCGCCTGGCTTGCCGATCATTATGCGGCTCAGTTCGCTCCCTTGATCCGCGCGGGTGAAATCCGCGGCGATCTCGGTGCGCAGGCTGCAGCGCAGGCGGTGACGGCGATGCTGGATGGGCTGGTGATCCATCTGGCGATCTTCGGGGGCGATGAAAGCGACTTTGAAGCGCGGCGCGACGCGACCCTTTCGCTACTTGAGGCCGGCCTGCGCGGATAAGCCATTGCGCCCGACTTCTGTGCGGTTAGCACCGGATTGCGTGCCCACGTCGCAAATCCCGTTGATCCACAGGCCTGTTTTGGTCTAAGCGCGCAGATATGGATCACTTTCTTTACCGCGATGGCGTGTTGTGCGCCGAGGACGTCCCGGTCGCCGAGATCGCGGCTGCGGTCGGCACGCCGTTCTATGTCTATTCCACGGCGACGCTGCTGCGGCACTACAACCTGTTCGACGAGGCGTTGGCAGGTACCGACCACGTGGTCTGTTATGCGATGAAGGCCGCCAGCAACCAGGCCATTCTGAAAACGCTGGCGCAGGCGGGCGCGGGGATGGACGTGGTTTCGGGCGGCGAGTACCTGCGGGCCAAGGCAGCGGGCGTGCCGGGCGAAAAGATCGTGTTCTCGGGCGTCGGCAAAACGGCCGAGGAAATCCGCATCGCACTGACAGGCGGGATTCGCCAGTTCAACGTCGAATCCGAGCCCGAGATGGAGGTGATCAACGCCGTCGCGCAGGAACTGGGCGTGATCGCGCCGATCACTGTTCGGGTGAACCCGGACGTTGACGCCAAGACTCACGCCAAAATCGCCACAGGAAAATCCGAAAACAAATTCGGCATCCCGATCGCCCGCGCACCCGAGGTCTATGCCCATGCGGCCAGCCTGCCCGGCCTGAAGGTGGTGGGCATCGACGTGCATATCGGCTCGCAACTGACCGATCTGGAGCCGTTCCGAATGGCTTACTCCAAAGTCGCCGAGCTGACCGAACAGCTGCGCGCACAGGGTCACGGCATTCACCGTCTGGACTTGGGTGGCGGGCTGGGCATTCCCTATGCCCGTTCGAACGAAGCACCGCCGCTGCCGTTGGAATACGGTGCGATGATCAAGGAAACACTGGGCCATCTGGGCTGCGAGATTGAGATTGAGCCGGGCCGTCTGATCGCGGGCAACGCGGGGCTGATGGTGTCGAAGGTGATCTATGTGAAGTCGGGCGAAGGGCGCGATTTCCTGATCCTCGACGGGGCAATGAACGATCTGATCCGCCCGGCCATGTACGACGCCTATCATGACATCGTTCCCGTCATTGAGCCCGCGCCGGGGGTCGAACAACGCCCCTATGACATCGTCGGGCCGGTCTGCGAGACCGGGGATACCTTTGCGAAACAAAGGGCGATGCCACCGCTGAACCCGGGGGATCTGGTCGCATTTCGCAGCGCCGGCGCCTATGGCGCGGTTATGTCCAGTGAATACAACACCCGGCCGCTGATCCCCGAGGTTCTGGTGAATGGCGATCAATTCGCGGTTATTCGTGAACGGCCAACCTTTGACGAAATCATAAACCGCGATACCATACCTGAGTGGCTGTGACGCGATAACCGCGCGGGCCCGACCCGGAGGCCTGACGTGACCGACACTCGCAACCTGCCGATCCCCAGACTGTCCCTGTTGCTGACGCGCACGGGGATGCTGGCCGAGCAGGTGATGCGCGCCTTTTGGCCGTTCCTGTCGATTGCGGCCCTGATCATGGCGGCCTTGCTGCTGGGTCTCCACGACCTGGTCGGCGTTGAAACCGTCTGGATCATCGGAACCGCATCCATTCTGGCGTTGACGGTTGCATTGGTCTGGGGTGCGCGGAGGTTTCGGTTCCCCACCCGCACGCAGGCGCTTGTCCGACTGGACGAGACACTGCCGGGCCGTCCCATCCAGGCATTGCTGGACGATCAGGCCATCGGGGCGATGGACGAAGATTCGCGCGCTTTGTGGCAGGCCCATCAGGCGCGCATGGCCGCCCGCGCCGCGCAGGCAGGACCGGTCAAGCCTGACCTGAACCTTGCCGCTCGTGACCCCTACGCGCTGCGCTATGCGGCGCTTTTGGCGCTGGTGGTCGGATTGCTGTTCGGATCGTTCTGGAAAGTTGGATCGGTCGCGCAGATGACACCCGGTACGGCCGTGGCCGGCCAGGGCCCCAGCTGGGAAGGCTGGGTCGAGCCGCCTCGCTATACCGGCCTGCCGACGCTGTATCTGGCCGATCAATCCGGTCCGACGCTGACAGTGCCACAAGGCAGCCGCGTCACTTTGCGCTTCTATGGCGAGGTCGGCGCGCACAGTTTGACCGAAACCAGTTCCTTAGCTTCCACCACGACAGCAACCGATCCGGATCAGGAGTTTGTCGTCGAGCGTTCGGGCCGATTGTCGATCGAAGGCCCTGCAGGGCGTGACTGGGGTGTCGAGGTCATTGCGGACGCGCCGCCGGTAATCGCCGTGGCCGAACCCGCCACCGCCGAGGCTGGTGGCCAGATGAAACTGCCGTTCTCGGCACGTGACGATTATGGCATTCTGTCAGGAACCGCGTTGATCGAATTGGACCTGGCCGCGGTGGATCGTCGCCATGGTCTGGCCGTTGCGCCCGAACCACGCGACGCGGTCACCATCGACCTGCCCATGCCGATCGCTGGTGACCGGAGCGATTTCACGGAAGACCTGATCGAGGATTTTTCGGAACACCCTTGGGCGCACCTGCCGGTCAAGATTACCCTTTCGGCCGTCGATGCCGCTGATCAGGTTTCCGAGTCGGATGTCTACCGAACCGACCTTCCCGCCCGCCGGTTCTTTGATCCGCTGGCTGCGGCGGTGATCGAGCAGCGTCGCGATCTGCTGTGGTCGCGCGACAACGCCAAACGGGTGGCTCAGCTGTTGCGGGCGGTTTCGCACCGGCCCGAAGATGTCTTCCGTTCGGAAACCGCATATCTGCGACTGCGCTACATTCTGCGCCGGTTGGAAACCTTTACGGAATTCGGCCTGGGCCCCGAACAGCAGGCCGAGATCGCGCAAGCCCTGTGGGATTTGGCCATCCTGATCGAAGAAGGCACGCTCGCCGATGCGCTGGAGCGGATGCGCCGCGCTCAGGAGCGTCTGACCGAAGCGATGCAGAACGGTGCCAGCGATGAGGAAATCGCCGAGTTGATGCAGGAGCTGCGTGAAGCGACCGACGAGTATCTCCGTCAACTGCAGCGACTGGCGCAGGAAAACCCGGACGGCCAGCAGGGCCAGCAGAACCAATCCGGCGAATCCATGCAGATGACGCAGGATGACCTTCAGCGGATGATGGACCGGATACAGGAACTGATGGAGCAGGGCCGCATGGCCGAGGCCCAACAGGCGCTGGAGGAGTTCCAGCAGATGATGGAAAACATGCGCGTGACCCAAGGCCAGGGACAGGGGCAACAATCCGAAGGCCAGCAGGCCATGGAAGGTTTGGCCGAAACCCTGCGTGAGCAGCAGGGCCTGAGCGACGAGGCCTTCCGTGACTTGCAGGAGCAATTCAATCCCGGCGCGCAGGCCGGTGAAAGCCAAGGCAATGAAGGCCGCTCGGGCGGTCAGGGACGCGGCCAGAGCCATGAGGGTCAGGGCGGTCAGGGCCAAGGATCGGATCAGGTGGGCGAAGGCCAGCAAGGACAGGGGACACTGGCCGACCGCCAACAGGCGCTGCGCGATGAACTGAACCGCCAGCAGCAGAACCTGCCGGGCGCAGGAACACCCGAAGGTGATGCCGCACGCGAGTCGCTGGGGCGTGCAGGTCGAGCCATGGATGAGGCTGAAGATGCCCTGCGGAGCGACGACCTTGCCGAAGCGATCGACCGCCAGTCCGAAGCAATGGAGGCGTTGCGCGAAGGGATGCGCGAGCTGGGTGAGGCAATGGCCCAGAACCAGCAGAACCAGCCCAGTCAGGGTACGCAGGACAGCGACATGCAGGCCAACAACCGCGATCCGCTGGGTCGGAACCCGGGTGCTGCAGGCTCGATCTCGACCGAGGAGAACCTGCTGCAGGGGGATGATGTGTATCGCCGTGCCCGCGAGTTGCTGGATGAAATCCGGCGCCGCACCGGCGAAACCGACAGGCCCAGAATCGAACTGGAATACCTAAAAAGGTTGCTCGAGCGGTTCTGACCGGCAGAGTTACTCGGTCGCGGAGCCAGCCTGCGATTCCAGCCAGACCCGGGCCTGATCGACAATCGAGACATACGACTGCAACACGGGCTCGGCCTGGGGAACTGCCTCGCTGATCTGGCGGGCGTTGCCGTAGACCAGGAACAGGATGACCCCGATGATCAGGATCAGCGCAAAGCCGCGCAGGAACCCGCCCGATTTCCGCGGCGGCGCCTTGGCGGGCTCTGCCTCGGCGGGTGCGTCGTCGCTGCGCAAAGTCGAATTGATGCTGTCCACATCCGGCAGCGCCTCTTTCTGACCGGTTCCCGCGGCGGTTTCGGTCGCCGCAGGAGGTGTCGGCTTGGGGGCCGGTTCCGGCTGCTGATCCAGACCTAGATCCGGCTGGCTTTCCAGGCCGGACCCTTCCTTGGCGCGCAGTTCGGCCTCACGCGCGGCTTCCTCCCGCAGGATTGTCGCAACGGCCGGATCGACGTTGCCGGTCGGAGCGGCTGGCCGGGCTTCGTCCTCGGGATCGGGCTGTTCGGCTTTGACCTCTTCGTCTTCTTTCTGCTCCGGTTCGGGCGCAGCAGCTTCGGCGGCTGGCGGCTCAGACGCATCCGAGGGCGCGCTTTCGGCCGGCCCGTCATCGGTTTCAGCCGCGACAGGCTCGGCCTCCGGGTGTTTAGGTTGGAACCAGGTCTGCTCGCAGCTCGAGCATTGCACGTCTCGACCTTCCTCCGGAATGACCTCATCCGGAACCTCGTACTGGGCATTACAGTTCGGGCATGTTAGTCGCATACTGCCTCCCCGGCCGCTGGCGGCCTGTCGTCGTTTTTCCAAGAATGATAATCCGTTAAGGCGAAACAGCAAAGCGCGTTTTCGGCCCGGTGGATCAAGTGTCGCCAAATGGACTCGGTGCAGGCATTGAAACCGTGGTCGTGCTCGGGCAAGAAGGGCGCAAGCAATATTGAGGGCAGGCGTGATCGAGCTTGAAAATGTCAGCTACAGCTATGGCGGCGGCGAACTGCTGAGCAATGTCTCGGTCCAGTTGCAGCCGGGGTCGTTCCATTTTCTGACCGGCCCGTCCGGAGCGGGCAAAACGACCCTGTTGAAACTCTGCTATGGCGCGTTGCTGGCCAGTTCGGGGCGGATCAGCGCCTTTGATCAGGACATTGCCCGACTGGACCGGGACCAGATGGCCCTGCTGCGCCGTCGCATCGGTGTCGTGCATCAGGACTGCCGGTTTCTGGACCACATGACTCTGGCTGAGAATGTCGCCCTGCCACTGATGGTGTCGGGACGCTCTGTCGAGGCCGAGCAGGAAGATCTGACCGAACTCCTGTCCTGGGTCGGTCTTGGTGGCCGCCTGAACGCACTTCCGCCGGAGCTTTCGGGTGGCGAGCGGCAACGGGCTGCACTGGCGCGGGCGGTCATCCTGTCACCGGACGTGGTGTTGGCCGACGAACCCACCGGCAACGTCGACTGGGAGATGTCCCAGCGTCTGCTGCGTCTGCTGATCGAGCTGAACCACATGGGAAAGACCGTGGTGATCGCCACCCACGATCTGAGCTTGATCCGGGCGGCCAAAAGCCAGGTGCAGGCTCGGGTTCTTCGGATCTCGCAGCGGCGGCTGCAACTGGCGGGGGCGGATCTATGATTGCCGATGACATTCGCGCCCTGCTGCGCCGGGACGCCCGGGCCGACCGCGTGGTGCCGCCAACGGGATTTACGGCGCACCTGACCCTTTTCGTGTCAGGTGCGATGGCCTTTCTGACAGTATTCGCGCTTGCGCTGTCGCTGGCCTCGGGGCGTTTGGCCGATCGCTGGGCCTCGGAGCTGGCCGGAGCGGCCACTCTGCGGATCAATGCGCCTGCTGAACAGCGTGCCGCGCAGACCAAGGCCGCTCTGGAGGTTCTGAAACAGACCTCGGGCGTGGCCTCGGCCCGCGCGCTCAGCGCCGAAGAACAGGCCGCGCTGCTGGCCCCCTGGTTCGGGCCCGATCTGCCGCTGGACACGCTGCCGGTGCCACAGCTGATCGAGATCATCGAGGGTGAGCCGGGGCTGGACGCTATGGGCCTGCGCTTGCGGCTGGCGGCCGAGGTGCCAGGCGCGGTTCTGGATGACCATTCCCGCTGGCGCGAACCGCTGGTCGATGCGGCCACCTCGCTGCGGCGGTTGGGCTGGATCTCGATCCTGCTGATCGGCGGGGCCACGGCGGCGATGATCACGCTTGCGGCCAATGCCTCGCTCGCGGCCAACGCCCAGATCATCGAGGTGCTGCGTCAGGTCGGTGCACGCGACCGCTTCATCGCCGGTGCCTTCGTGCGTCGGTTCACCTGGCGCGCGTTTTTCGGTGCCGTGGTGGGGACGGTTCTGGGCCTGACCGGGATGCTGCTGCTGCCCGTGGCCTCGGATGCGGGCGGTTTCCTGACCGGCCTTGGGTTCCAGGGCGCAGACTGGCTGCTGCCCGCCGTAATCCCCATTCTGGGCGCGGCCGTGGCCTTTGCCGCGACATGGTCGGCGGCCCGTCGCAAATTGAAGGAGCTTTCGTGATGGCAATGGCGGTCCAATGGGTGCGCTCGCTGATCTTCATGGTCACGATCTACGCATGGATGGCGGTTCTGGGCCTGGTCTTCGCGCCCTATGCGCTGTTCTCCAAGCGCGGGGCCCTGCGCGCCTGCAAGACCTATGCGCGCACGACCATATGGCTGGCGCGCTGGATGGTGGGCATTCGCGGCGAGGTGCGCGGCAACGGGCCCACGGGCGAGGTGGTGATCGCCGCCAAGCACCAGTCCTTCTTCGACATCATCCTGATCTTTGATGCGATCCCCCATGGCAAGTTCATCATGAAGCGCGAACTGCTGTGGACCCCGATCATCGGCATGTATGCCCGTCGTCTGGGCTGTATTCCGGTCAATCGCGGCAAGCGTGGCGCGGCGGTGGCCAAGATGGTCAAGGACGTTTCCAAGGAATTCACCGAACCCGGGCAATTGGTGATCTATCCGCAGGGCACCCGCGTGGCGCCGGGGGTCTACAAGCCCTACAAGGTCGGCACCGCCGTTCTGTACGAGGGGCTGGGTTTCCCCTGCGTACCTGCGGCCACCAATGTCGGTGTATTCTGGCCCCGGTCAGGAATTCTGCGCAAACCCGGCCACGCGATCGTCGAATTTCTTGATCCGATCGAACCGGGCGTCAATCGCGACTCGTTCCTGGCCCGGCTGGAAGAGGTGATCGAGACGCGCTCGAACGCGCTTATGCGCGAAGTGGGGTTTGATCCGGATGCAGTTCATCAATGACATCACCGCGCTCGAGGCGCTGTACGGTACCCCCGGCGCCGCCTCGATACGGAAGGTCGCGCGGCAACTGACGCCGCTCTATCGCAAATGGATCATGGCGTCGCGGCTGTGCGTGCTGTCCACGGTGGGGCCTGAAGGTGTGGATGGCAGCCCCCGGGGCGATGATGGCCCGGTGGTCATGGAACTGGACCCCGGCACCCTGGTCTTGCCCGACTGGCGCGGCAACAACCGCCTGGACAGCCTGCGCAACATCGTGCGTGACCCGCGCGTGGCGCTGATGTTCATGGTGCCGGGCTCGAACAACGTGGTGCGGGTGAACGGTACCGCCCGGTTGACGGCCGATGCCGACCTGCGCGCCCGGTTCGAAAAAAAGGGCAAGCAACCGGCCACGGTGATCGTCATCGAAATCGGGGAAATCTACACGCAATGCGCCCGCGCGCTGATGCGGGCCGAAACCTGGACCGGCGACGATCTCAGCGCGGGATTGCCGACGGTGGGCGAGATCCTGGCCGAGGTGTCGCAGGGCGAGGAAGGCGGCGCACACTATGATTGCGACTGGGGTGCGCGCGCCGCAAAGACGATGTGGTGATCACGCTGCCGCTGCGCCCAGCCGGGTGACCCGCGCGATCCATTTCTCGACGCTGTCCTGCTTGGGGTAGCTGGCGCCGGAAAACCAGGTGAACCGCGTCGGCTTGAACCCGACGAACCCCAGAACCTGACCGCGCATCTGGTGAATCAGCGCCCGGCGGTAGACCAGCCGCATGAACCAGCCCGGTGTGTCCGAGGTGATGATGACCCGCGCAGTTCGGCCGTCCAGCATCGGCGCCGGGAATCCCAGTTTGTTGGGATTGCGGGTATCGAACGTACGGCCCGGGATGAACATCCGGTCGATCAGCCCCTTGAGCTTGGCAGGCAGGCCGCCCCACCACATGGGCGTCGTCAGAACCAGGTGATCGCTCCATTCGAAATCCTGCAGAACCTGTTCCAGAACCGGCTCCAGCGGTTTGAAATCATGATAGTTGCCCTGTCCGAAATCGAAATCGAACTCCAGCTCGCTGAGGTGAACGATCTTTACGTCATGGCCCTTGGCACGGGCGGCTTGGGCATAGGTGTCGGCAAAGGTGCGCGACAGGCTGCTTTCGGCGGGGTGACCGTCGAGGATGAGAATTTTCTTAGGGTGCATCGGGATTCTCCTAAAATTGACCAAGGTCAGTTTATAGAATCAAAAAATGACCACGGTCAATAAAAAATTTGACCACGGTCAAAAAACATGCGAACAAGCCTCATGCAAAAGACGATTCAGAAACGAACCCTGAAAACCCGCGCCACGCTGCTGCAGGCGGCGGCGGACGTGGTGCGGAGGAACGGATACCAGGCGTTGCGCGTGGAAGAGGTGGTGCAGGCCGCCGGCGTGGCCAAGGGCACCTTCTTTGCCCATTTCCACGACAAGGACGCGCTGATGGAGATCCTGATCGGCGAAAAACTGGACGCCTGTCTGAATCAGGCGCAAGCGGCGGAAACGCCGAAAACCGTGCCACAGATCATCGAAGCACTGGCGCCGGTGCATGATTTCATGATGTCCGAACGCTATGTGTTCGATCTGCTGATCCGCTATTCTGGTGCCGCCGCAATCTCTGAAATCGGGCCGATCGCCTATTGCTTCGAGAAATACTTCCGGATCGTGATGATGTGGCTGGACCAAGCCGAGGTCCGGCACGATGTGCCGACCGACCTGCTGGCCGAGGGCGTGCAGGCCTTTGCCATTCAGGCCATGTCACTGAAATTCTGCGCCCTGCATTCGGCGACGACATTCACCGACCGGCTGGAAACCTATTTGCGGGCGTGGCTGACTCCGGCGGGTTGACCGCCGGAGCCGAACTCATCAGGCGTGGATCGGACCGTCGCCGCAGGCCAGCGCGGCCTCGCGCACGGCCTCGGAATAGGTCGGGTGCGCGTGGCAGGTCAGGGCCAGATCCTCGGCCGAGGCGCCGAACTCCATCGCCACGCAGACCTCGTGGATCAGGTCGCCCGCGCCAGGACCGATGATGTGGCAGCCCAGGATGCGGTCGGTTTCCTTGTCGGCCAGGATCTTGACGAACCCGTCGGCGGCAAAGTTCGCCTTGGCGCGGCCATTGCCCATAAAGCTGAACTTGCCGACCTTGTAGGCGCGGCCCTGCTCTTTGAGCGTGGCCTCGGTCTCGCCGACATTGGCAACCTCAGGCCAGGTGTAGATCACGCCCGGAATGACGCCATAGTTCACGTGCCCATGCTTGCCCGCGACCATTTCGGCGGCGGCCATGCCTTCGTCCTCGGCCTTGTGCGCCAACATGGGGCCTTCGATCACGTCACCGATGGCGTAGATGCCCGGCACGTTGGTCTGCCAGTCCTTGCCGACCTTGATCTGGCCGCGCGGAGTCAGCTCGACCCCCAGCGCATCCAGACCCAGCCCGTCATGGAACGGCTTGCGCCCGGTGGCGACCAGAACGGTATCGGCCTCGATCACGTGCTCGCTGTCATCCTTGCGCAGCTTGTAGGTCACCTTGGCCTTGGTCTTGGTGGCCTCGGTCTTTTGCACGGCGGCGCCCATGACGAAGTTCATGCCCTGTTTTTTCAGGATGCGCTGGAAGGTCTTCTGCACCTCGGGGTCCATGCCCGGGGTGATGACGTCGAGATATTCGATAACCGTTACCTCGGCGCCCAGACGCTGATAGACCGAGCCCAGTTCCAGCCCGATCACGCCTGCGCCGATCACCACCAACTTTTTCGGGACCTTGTTCAGCTCCAGTGCGCCGGTCGAGGTCACGACGACCTTCTCGTCGACCTCGACGCCGGGCAGCGACGCCGCCTCGGAGCCGGAGGCGATGATTATGTTCTTGGCCTCGTGCACCTCGTCACCGACCTTGACCTTGCCGGGCGCGGGGATCGAGCCCCAGCCCTTGAGCCAGTCGATCTTGTTCTTCTTGAACAGGAACTCGACGCCCTTGGTGTTGGTGTCGATCACGTCCTGCTTGTAGGCCTGCATCTGCTTCCAGTCGACCGAGGGGCTTTTGCCCTTGAGGCCCATCTTGGCAAAGTTGTGCTCGGCCTCGTGCAGCTGATGGCTGGCATGCAGCAGCGCCTTCGAGGGGATGCAGCCCACGTTCAGACAGGTGCCGCCCAGCGTCTCGCGCCCTTCGACGACGGCGGTTTTCAGGCCCAGCTGCGCGCAGCGGATGGCGCAGACATAGCCGCCGGGACCGGCGCCGATTACGATGACGTCATAGTTAGCCATTTTGTTCTCCCAAATCCGCGGAGTGTTCTTTTTGAAAAGGCGACCCACGGGGGTGGATCGCCTCGGTGCGTGTTCAGACGGGTGTCAGAACCTTCACCTGAATATGCGCGACGCCGCCACGTTCATGGTGCATGGCCAGCTCTTCCGATTCGATGAAGCTCTGGGCCCGATCCAGATCGGTAATCTCGAACAGGGCAACCGCATGATCGCGCTGTTCGGGGTCTTTCCAGACGTGCAGATCGACAATCCCGGCCGCCTTGCGCATCGGCTTGTCCTCGCGGAATACCTTCAGCCAAGCGTCGAAATCGGCCACGTCGGCCTGCCAGAGTACATGCGTCGCCACGATTACAGATCCATCAGCAGACGGCGCGGATCTTCCAGCGCCTCTTTCACGCGCACAAGGAAGGTCACCGCGCCCTTGCCGTCGACGATGCGGTGGTCATAGGACAGCGCCAGATACATCATCGGACGGATCTTGATCTCGCCATTGATGACCATCGGACGTTCCTGAATCTTGTGCATGCCCAGAATGCCCGACTGCGGGGGGTTCAGGATCGGCGAGGACATCAGCGAGCCATAGACGCCTCCATTCGAGATGGTGAAGGTACCGCCCTGCATTTCGGCCATGCTCAGCTTGCCGTCACGGGCGCGTTTGCCCTTCTCGGCGATGGCTTTCTCGATCTCGGCGAACGACATGCGGTCCGCATCGCGGATCACCGGAACCACCAGGCCCTGCGGAGTGCCGGCGGCGACGCCCATGTGGACGTAGTTCTTGTACACGATGTCATTGCCGTCGATCTCGGCATTGACCTCGGGCACCTCTTTCAGCGCGTGGCAGCAGGCCTTGGTGAAGAAGGACATAAAGCCCAGGCGGACGCCGTGCTTCTTCTCGAACTGGTCCTTGTACTGATTGCGGAGGGCCATCACCTCGGTCATGTCCACCTCGTTGTAGGTGGTCAGGATCGCGGCAGTGTTCTGCGCGTCCTTCAGACGCTTGGCGATGGTCTGGCGCAGGCGCGTCATGCGCACGCGTTCCTCGCGGGCGGCATCCTCGGCGGCCACGGGCGCGCGCGGGGCTGCTGCTGGAGCCGGGGCGGCAGCGGCCGGCGCAGCGGCGGTTGCAACGGCGCGGGCCACGTCTTCCTTCATGATGCGACCATCGCGGCCGGTGCCGGTGACCTGATCGGCCGACAGGCCGGCCTCGGCCATGGCCTTTTCGGCCGATGGCGCATTGGCCACGTCCTTGCCGGTGGCGGCTGCTGCGGGGGCAGGGGCTGCCGCGGCCGGCGCAGCCGGTGCGGCGCCTGCTTCAGCGCCCGAAATCACGGCAAGCTTGGCGGTCGCGTCGACCGTCGCGCCCTCGGGGGCCACGATCTCCGCGAGTACACCCGCAGCCGGAGCAGGGACCTCAACCGAAACCTTGTCGGTCTCCAGTTCGCACAGCATTTCGTCCTGTGTGACGGTATCGCCGACCTTCTTGAACCAGGTCGATACGGTCGCCTCGGTGACGGACTCACCCAGTGTCGGAACCATCACGTCAACGCTGCCGCCCGACGCGGCAGGGGCCGCTGTTGGCGCGGCTTCAGCTTTTGGAGCTGGGGCCGCACCCTCACCGGCCTGGATCGTTGCCAACAGTGCATCAACGCCGACCGTCTCACCTTCGGCGGCTACGATCTCGCCCATCACGCCGGCTGCAGGCGACGGAACCTCGACGGTGACCTTGTCCGTCTCAAGCTCGCACAGCATCTCATCCACGGCGACGGCATCGCCGGGTTTCTTGAACCAGGTTGCGACCGTGGCTTCGGTGACGGACTCGCCCAGCGTGGGAACACGAACTTCAATCGTCATCGTTAATTATCCTTCAATAGTCAGCGCTTCGTTCACCAGCGCTTCTTGTTGGGCTTTGTGTTGGCTGGCCAGACCCGTTGCGGGCGAGGCCGAAGTGGCGCGGCCGGCATAGATCGGCCGGGTATGCTTGGCACCGATGCGGGACAGGACCCATTCGATGTTGGGTTCGATGAATCCCCAGGCACCCTGGTTCTTGGGCTCTTCCTGGCACCAGACCATCTCGGCCTGTTTGAACCGCTCAAGCTCGTTGATCAGCGAATGGGCCGGGAACGGATAGTATTGCTCGATCCGCAGCAGATAGACGTCGTCGATCCCGCGCGCGTCGCGTTCTTCAAGCAGGTCGTAGTACACCTTGCCCGAACACATCACTACGCGTTTGATCTTGTCGTCGGGCACCAGCTGGGTGTCCGAGTTGCCTTTTTGCGCGTCGTCCCACAGCACCCGGTGGAAACTGGACCCGGTGGTGAAGTCCTCGGCGTTGCTGATCGCCAGCTTGTGGCGCAGCAACGATTTGGGCGTCATCAGGATCAGCGGCTTGCGGAAGGTGCGGTGCAACTGACGGCGCAAGATGTGAAAATAGTTCGCAGGCGTGGTGCAGTTGGCCACGATCCAGTTGTCCTGGCCGCACATCTGCAGGAAACGCTCCAGTCGCGCCGACGAGTGCTCGGGGCCCTGCCCCTCGAACCCGTGCGGCAGCAGGCAGACCAGACCGGACATGCGCAACCATTTGCTTTCGCCCGAGCTGATGAACTGGTCGAACATGATCTGCGCGCCGTTGGCGAAATCGCCGAACTGGGCCTCCCACAGAACCAGCGCGTTGGGCTCGGCCAGCGAATAGCCGTATTCGAAGCCCAGCACCGCGTATTCCGACAGCATCGAGTCGATCACTTCGTACTGCGACTGCCCGGCGCGGATGTGGTTCAGGGGATAGTAGCGCTCCTCGGTCTCCTGGTTGATGAAACCCGAATGGCGTTGGCTGAATGTGCCGCGGGTGGCGTCCTGCCCCGACAGGCGTACCGGATAGCCCTCGGTCAGCAGCGACCCGAAGGCCAGCGCCTCGCCAGTGGCCCAGTCAAAGCCCTGACCGGTTTCGAACATCTGTTTCTTGTGTTCAAGAAGGCGACCTACCGTCTTGTGCAGGGCAAAGCCTTCGGGCACCGTCACCAGCGCCTTGCCGACCTCGGCCAGAGTGTCCGGCGTGATGGCGGTGTCGCCGCGGACATATTCTTCCTTGTTCTTGTCCAGATGCGACCACCGGCCATCCAGCCAGTCGGCCTTGTTGGGTTTGTAGTCCTTGCCGGCCTCGAACTCGTCGTTCAGATGGGCCTGGAAGGCGGCCTTCATGTCCTCGATCTCGCCCTCAGGGATCAGCCCGTCCTTGACCAGACGTTCGGTGTACAGCGACAGCGTGGTTTTGTGGGTTTTGATCTTCTTGTACATGATCGGGTTGGTGAACATGGGCTCGTCGCCCTCGTTGTGACCGAACCGGCGATAGCAGAAGATGTCGATGACCACGTCCTTGTGGAACTTCTGGCGGAATTCGGTCGCGACCTTGGCCGCGTGCACCACCGCCTCGGGGTCGTCGCCGTTCACGTGGAAGATTGGCGCCTCGACCATCAGCGCGATATCGGTCGGATACGGGCTGGAGCGCGAGAAATGCGGCGCGGTGGTAAAGCCGATCTGGTTGTTCACGACGATATGCATGGTGCCGCCGGTCTTGTGACCGCGCAGACCGGACAGGCCAAAGCCTTCGGCCACGACACCCTGGCCGGCAAAGGCGGCGTCGCCGTGGAGAAGAATGCCCATGACCTTGCTGCGGTCGGTGTCACCAAGCTGGTCCTGCTTGGCCCGAACCTTGCCAAGAACGACCGGGTTCACGGCTTCGAGGTGGGACGGGTTCGCCGTCAGCGACAGGTGCACGGTGTTGCCGTCAAACTCACGGTCGCTGGACGCACCGAGGTGATACTTCACGTCGCCCGACCCATCCACATCCTCGGGCTTGAAGCTGCCGCCCTGGAACTCGTTGAAAATGGCGCGGTAGGGTTTGCCCATCACGTTGGCCAGGATGTTCAGACGTCCGCGGTGCGGCATGCCGATCACGATATCACTCAGGCCCAGGGCGCCGCCACGCTTGATGATCTGTTCCATCGCCGGGATCAACGCCTCGCCTCCGTCCAGACCGAAGCGCTTGGTGCCCATGTATTTCACATGCAGGAACTTCTCAAAGCCCTCGGCCTCGACCATCTTGTTCAGGATCGCCTTGCGGCCTTCCCGCGTGAACGAGATTTCCTTGCCATAACCTTCGATCCGTTCTTTCAGCCAAGCGGCCTCCTCGGGGTTCGAGATGTGCATGTACTGCAGCGCGAAAGTGCCGCAATAGGTGCGTTTCACGATCTCGACGATCTGGCGCATGCTGGCCATCTGCAGACCCAGCACGTTGTCGATGAAGATCGGCCGGTCCATGTCGGCATCGGTAAAGCCATAGGTCTTGGGGTCCAACTCGGGATGGTTGGTCGCGGCGCGCATGCCCAGCGGGTCCAGATCAGCGGCCAGGTGACCCCGGATTCGATAGGCCCGGATCAGCATCAGCGCGCGGATCGAATCCAGCACGGCGCGCTTGATCTGTTCGTCGCTGACATCAACCCCCGCCTTGGCAGCCTTTTCCTTGATCTTGTTGCCTGCAGCTTTGGCGTCGACCTCGATCCACTCGCCGGTAAGCGCGCCGGTCAGGTCATCATTCGGCATCGGTGGCCAGTCGGTGCGCGCCCACGAAGGCCCTTCGGCCTCTTTCTGGACGTCCGGTGCCGCGTCTCCCATCTGCCGGAAAAACTCGGCCCAAGCCGCATCGATTGCGCCGGGGTCCTTGGTGTACTGGGCGTATAGCTGCTCCAGATACTCGGCATTGTGCCCCTGCATGAAGCTCGAGGCATGGAAGGCAGAATTGGGCGAGTGTTCGGTCATTGGGTTACCTCATATGGGTTGGGACCGTATTTGTTGGTGCCTGGCTGGCTGGGGCGGGACAGCCACCACAGAACCAGGAGGGGCGACACGAGAAGAACAAGCAGTGTCGGAATGACGATCAGCAGCGTGGCGCGCGTGAACAGGATGTCGAGGCTACCGCCGTGCTGGAAGCTTGAGGCGAGGCCGATGCCGAAGACCAGAACGGCAAAAGCCCCAAGGATCAAAAGGATCGGCAGCAGCGCGTAGAGACCGTTGCGCCCGGTGTCATGCATGCGCCGCCACGCCACGGCCAGATGTGGAAAGAACACGATCAGCGACACGATGCTCTGCACCGGCTGGCTGGACGTGGCGGCCACCTCGACCGAGCCTTCGGATTGCACGGTCGTGACCTGTCCGAAGAAATGCCAGTCGATGACCGTCGCGATTGCGCTCCAGACCAGAATGAACAGGAAAAAATACCAATACTCGGGGCGAGAGGCCCGCCCCGAGAATGTGAAGTATTTGGAGAAACACGTTTTGACGGCTTCGTTGAAGGTCATGTGTTTCGCTCCGCTGAGGCCAGCCCACGCAAGGGGCCGGCGGTTTACTTGCCGATTGCTTCCAGCACAGCCTCGCCCAGCTGCGCCGGGCTTTCGGCCACGACGATGCCGGCGCTGCGCATGGCTTCGATCTTGTCCTCGGCACCGCCCTTGCCGCCGGCGACGATCGCGCCCGCGTGGCCCATGCGGCGGCCCGGAGGCGCCGTGCGGCCGGCGATGAAACCGGCAACGGGCTTTTTGCGGCCTTTCTTGGCCTCATCCGCCAGGAACTGCGCGGCTTCTTCCTCGGCCGAGCCGCCGATCTCGCCGATCATGATGATCGACTCGGTCTCGTCATCGGCCAGGAACCATTCCAGCACGTCGATATGCTCGGTGCCTTTGATCGGGTCGCCGCCGATGCCCACGCAGGTGGACTGGCCCAGACCCACATCGGTGGTCTGCTTGACGGCCTCATAGGTCAGGGTGCCGGAACGCGACACGACGCCGACCGAACCACGCTTGTGGATGTGGCCGGGCATGATGCCGATCTTGCAGGCATCCGGCGTGATGACACCGGGGCAGTTTGGGCCGATAAGACGCGACTTGCTGCCTTCCAGCGCGCGCTTCACCTTCATCATGTCCAGAACCGGGATGCCTTCGGTGATGCAGACGATCACTTCCATCTCAGCATCGATCGCTTCGAGGATCGAATCCGCGGCAAACGGCGGCGGCACGTAGATCACGGTGGCGTTGGCCTCGGTGACGTGCTTGGCTTCGTGGACCGAGTTGAACACGGGCAGACCCAGATGCTCCATCCCGCCTTTGCCGGGGGTCACGCCGCCGACCATCTTGGTGCCATAGGCGATGGCCTGTTCAGAGTGGAATGTGCCCTGCGAGCCGGTAAAGCCCTGACAGATCACTTTGGTATTTTCGTCGATGAGGACTGCCATTTGGCGTTCTCCTGTTTTCGGCGGGATCTGACCCGCCAGTATTCGTCGGAATGGCGGGCCGCGACCCGCCCTGAGTTATCGGGTTCAGCCTTTGACTGCCTTCACGATCTTCTCGGCACCGTCTTTCAGGTTGTCCGCCGCGATCACGTCCAGGCCGGAGGTGTTGATGATCTCCTTGCCCTTCTCGACATTGGTGCCTTCCAGGCGCACGACCAGCGGGACCTGCAGGCCGACCTCTTTCACCGCGGCGACAACGCCCTCGGCGATGACGTCACAGCGCATGATGCCCCCGAAGATGTTGACCAGGATGCCTTTGACGTTCGGGTCGCTGGTAATGATCTTGAACGCCTCGGTCACTTTCTCTTTGGTGGCGCCACCACCCACGTCGAGGAAGTTGGCAGGCTCGGCACCGTACAGCTTGATGATGTCCATCGTCGCCATCGCCAGACCCGCGCCGTTGACCATGCAGCCGATCTCGCCGTCCAGCGCGATGTAGTTCAGGTCGTATTTGCTGGCTTCCAGCTCCTTGGGGTCTTCCTCGGTGGTGTCGCGCAGTTCGGCGATGTCGGGGTGGCGGTAGACCGCGTTGCCGTCAAAGCTCAGCTTGGCGTCCAGCACCTTGAGGTCGCCGCCTTCGGCCACGATCAGCGGGTTGATCTCCAGCATCTCCATGTCTTTCTCGACGAAGGCCTTGTACAGGATGCCCATCAGACGCACGCATTGCTTGACCTGCGCGCCTTCCAGACCCAGCGAGAAGGCGATGCGCCGGCCGTGATACGGCTGGTACCCGGTGGCCGGGTCAACCGAGAAGGACAGGATTTTCTCGGGTGTCGCCGCGGCTACTTCTTCGATGTCCATACCGCCTTCGGTCGAGCACACGAACGAGATGCGGCTGGTCTGGCGGTCCACCAGCAGGGCCAGGTACAGCTCGCGCTCGATGCCCGAACCGGCCTCGATGTAAACGCGGTTGACCTGCTTGCCTACGGGGCCGGTCTGGTGCGTGACCAGCGTGCGGCCCAGCATCTTTTTGGCTTCCTCGGCGGCTTCCTCCACCGATTTGGTCAGACGCACGCCGCCCTTTTCACCGGCGTCGGCCTCTTTGAAGTGACCTTTGCCGCGGCCGCCCGCGTGGATCTGTGCCTTGACCACCCAAAGGGGGCCGTCCAGTTCACCGGCGGCTGTTTTGGCTTCCTCGGCGCGCAGAACTGCACGTCCGTCGGAGACCGGAGCGCCATAGCTGCGAAGAAGAGCCTTGGCCTGATATTCGTGAATGTTCATCGAAACTGTCCCGTCTGACTGCGATTAGATCGTTATAGGGGTGTCTAGCGATAAAAATTAAAGGGTTTTCTGCTGCGATCGCGTTATTTGCCGAAGATTTTCGGCATTTGTGATCACACATTTTCGGGGTGTGATCACAAACAATCCGGTGCCAAAAAATGATTCGAGCGAGTCAGAATAGGCTTTGAAAACATATTCGAAGACCGTGTTCGCACCCCGTTTGCGCCAACATTTCCGGTACGGTTCGAAGTGGCAGGACCGGACCTGTCAGGCCTTCGGGGCTTGGCGCATTCTCGCAGGCTGGCTAATCTGACCGGGCCTGTGTGGGGCCGGTTGGGTCGGGCAGGTCAAACATGAACAAGCTCCGATCAGATGACAGTGTCGAACCCAAATTTCCCCGATGTCATGACCTGGATCTTCGATGGATCCGGCAAAGCCGTGTCACTGGACCCCGATGAATTTGCCAGCTGGATACCGGCCGGACCGGAGGGGCAGTTCGCTTGGCAACACCTGCGGCTGGAAGCGCCAGGCACGGTTCCGCTTCTACGCGCCGGCGGGCTTGATGAGTTCGTGATCGACGCTCTGATGGCGGACGAGACCCGGCCCCGCTGTACCGTCCATGGCGATGGCGTAATCCTGAACCTGCGCGGAGTGAACCTGCAAGAAGGGCAACCGCCCGAAGACATGATCTCGGTCAGGCTGTGGTTGACGGAGAACAAGATCATCGGTGTCTGGCGCCGCCCCTTGGATGCGGTTGCGGACATGCTGGCGGCCATCGACCGCGGGCAGGCTCCGAAATCGCCAGGTGACTTCGTCGCGCGTTTGGCCTTGCGGCTGGCAGATAGGGCCGAACCTGCGATCACTGATCTGAACGAACGTGTGGATGACCTCGAGGAGGCGCTTCTTGAGGCGAATGCCGAGATTTCCCGGTCCGAGCTGGCGGCGATCCGCAGGTCCTCCATCGTTCTGCGTCGGTATCTGGTACCCCAGCGCGACGCGTTGACGACGCTCGAGATCGAAGACGTGCCGTGGCTGCAGCCTCACGACCGGTCGCGGTTGCGCGAAGCCTCGGAGCGCATCTATCGGATCGGCGAGGATTTGGCTGCCGTGCGGGAACGGGTTCAGATCATACACGATCAACTGATGGATGAACGGGCCGAACGTATGAACAGCCGTATGCTCGTGCTGTCAGTGGTCAGCGCTGTCTTTCTGCCGCTGGGCCTGGTGGCGGGAGTGCTGGGGATCAATGTCGGCGGCATTCCCGGCGCCGAAAGTCCGCATGCATTCTGGGTCGTTTGCGCTTTGCTGGTCGCACTTGGCGGGATGCTTCTGGGAGTTGCCAGGTGGCTTGGGATGTTCCGATAGAACTCGAGGGACCAAAAGAAATGCCCCGCCGGTTGCATCCAGCGGGGCAGGGTGTCATGCGTTTGGCCGGATCTTTGGTGGGGACCAAAAATCCGATCAATGTATCAGGCCAATGAGCCGTCGATGCCCTTGCAGGCCTCGATCAGACCTTTCACGGCGTTGACCGAATTGTCGAAACCGACCTGCTCTTCTTCGTTGAGCTGGATGTTGACGACCTTTTCGATGCCGCCGGCGCCGATCACGGTCGGGACGCCCACATACATGCCCTTCACGCCCAACTCGCCATCGCAATAGGCGGCGCAGGGCAGAACGCGCTTCTGGTCTTTCAGATAGGCTTCGGCCATCTCGATCGCCGAGGTTGCAGGCGCGTAGTAGGCCGAGCCGGTCTTCAGCAGGCCGACGATCTCGGCGCCGCCGTCACGGGTGCGCTGCACGATGGCGTCCAGCTTCTCCTGCGTGGTCCAGCCCATCTTGACCAGATCGGGCAGCGGGATGCCGGCAACGGTCGAATAGCGCACCGAAGGCACCATCGTGTCGCCATGGCCGCCCAGAACAAAGGCGGTGACGTCCTTCATCGACACGTCGAATTCTTCGGCCAGGAAGTGGCGGAAACGGGCCGAGTCCAGCACGCCGGCCATGCCGCAGACCTTGTTGTGGGGCAGGCCCGAGAATTCGCGCAGCGCCCAGACCATCGCGTCCAGCGGGTTGGTGATGCAGATGACGAAAGCGTCGGGTGCATTGGCGGCGATGCCTTCGCCGACCGACTTCATAACCTTCAGGTTGATGCCCAGCAGGTCATCGCGGCTCATGCCTGGCTTGCGCGGCACACCGGCGGTCACGATGCAGACATCGGCACCGGCGATGTCCTCGTAGGACTGGGTGCCCTTCAGCTTGGCGTCAAAGCCCTCGGACGGGCCGGATTCGGCGATGTCCAGCGCCTTGCCTTCCGGGATGCCCTCGGCGATGTCGAACAGAACGACATCCCCCAGTTCCTTCATTGCTGCGAGGTGGGCAAGCGTGCCCCCGATCTGACCTGCGCCGATCAGCGCGATCTTGGGTCTGGCCATTTGGAATATCTCCGGTCGGTTTTGAAATCGACGGTTTGCTAGTCGTTAAAACGCCGTTGCGCAAGGGTTCTGCAGCGCGGCATGCGACCGCATACCGTTTGCCTGCCCCCCGCCGGTTGCGCTAAACCACCCGCAGGACAAGCCGTTTCGGGGCCGCCGCATGGTCGAATTGAACCTGATGTTTTTTGCCGTGGCGATCCCGGCCGTGATCTTTGCGGGCATCTCCAAGGGTGGCTTCGGCTCGGGCGTGGCCTTTGCGTCCTCGTCGATTCTGGCGCTGATCCTTGACCCGGGGCAGGCGCTGGCGCTGATGTTGCCGATCCTGATGGTGATCGATCTGGCAACGCTGCGCCCCTACTGGAAACGCTGGAGCTGGCCCGACGCCCGCTTGCTGATGCTGGGCGCGGTGCCGGGCGTGGTGCTGGGCGCGCTGCTGTACCGGGCGACCGACGAAGACCTGCTGCGCCTGCTGATCGGGGGCATTTCGGTGGGCTTCGTGATCTGGCACGTCGCCCAAACCCGCGGCTGGGTGCGTGGCTTCGCCAACCGCCTGCCGCCCCCGGCCGGGCTGTTCGCGGGGATGGTCGCCGGGTTCACCAGCTTCGTGAGCCACGCCGGCGGCCCGCCCGCTGCCGTCTATCTGCTGTCGCAGCGCCTGACGAAAACCGAGTTCCAGGCCACCACCGTGCTGGTCTTTTGGGTCATCAACATCGCCAAGTTTGTCCCCTATGCCTATCTGGGCATGTTCACCCTGCAGACCGCCTGGGCCGACCTGCTGCTGACCCCCTTCGCCATCCTCGGTGCCTGGCTGGGCGTGCGCGCCCACTGGATGATGTCCGAGCGCCTGTTCTTCGGCATCGCCTACGTTCTGCTGACCCTGACCGGCACGAAACTGATCTGGGACGCGTTGACCTGACCCTCAGGCATCGGGCGGCAGCGCCTCGGCCATCACCTCATAGGCCTCGCCTGCCGCGATCAGGCAGGTCATGCCATCCGGCAAGGTCACGGTGATGGTCCATGTGCCGGTTTCGTCCGAGGCAAAGACTTCCATCACCGCCCCCTGCCGCGCCATGCCGATGCCGCGCCGGGTCTCGCCATAGGTCTCGGCCAACCGCTGCAGCACGTCCGGCCGGGGCGCACAGTTCGGCGACTGCGCCTGCACCTGCTGCGCCGCCAGCACCATGATGCCCAGCCCCATCGTCATCTGAAACAACCACTGATTCATCTCCGGCCCCCTTTGCCTGTTGACTGGACCAAAGCTGCCGGAACCCTCTGCAATTGCGGTAAATCCACCGCGCGTTGCGTCGCATGCTGCAATGCGGCGATTTTGGCCTTGAAGTTTCCGGCAAAAAATGCCCCATTCTGCGCAACTTTATTTCAACGAGAGGTTCCCATGGACCCCCGCCAGCGCCCCTACCGCTCTGTTCTGTATATCCCCGGCTCCAAGGAGCGGGCGCTCGACAAGGCGCGCTCGCTGCCGGTCGATGCCATTATCTTCGATCTGGAAGACGCGGTTGCCGCTGATGAAAAGGACAATGCGCGCGAAACACTCAAGGCCGCGCTGACGACGGGCGGATACGGCCCGCGCGTCAAGATCGTTCGAATCAACGGCCTCGACACCCCGTGGGGCCGCGCCGATGCCGAGGCCGTGCGCGAGATGGAGGCCGACGTGGTGCTGCTGCCCAAGGTGAACTCGGCCGCCGACGTGGATGCGCTGGCCGCGATCACCGGCGACCTGCCGATCTGGGCGATGATGGAAACCCCGCGCGGCATGCTGAACGCGGCCGCGATCGCGGCCCATCCGCTGATGGCGGGCTTTGTCATGGGCACCAACGATCTGGCGAAAGAACTGCAGACCCGCTTCCGCCCCGACCGCCTGCCGCTGATGACCTCGCTGGGCCTGTGCCTGCTGGCCGCCAAGGCCGAGGGGCTGGTGATCGTCGATGGCGTCTACAACGCCTTCAAGGATACCGAGGGGCTGGCCGCCGAATGCGCGCAGGGCCGCGACATGGGCTTTGACGGCAAGACGCTGATCCACCCCGCGCAGGTCGAGACCGCCAATACCGCCTTCGCCCCCTCCGAGGCCGAGATCGACCTGGCCCGCCGCCAGATCATCGCATTCGAAGAGGTCGAGGCCAAAGGACAGGGCGTTGCCGTGGTCGACGGCAAGATCGTGGAAAACCTGCACGTTGTAACTGCCCGTGAAATTCTGGCAAAAGCAGAGGCGATATCAGCTTTGCAAGCGGGGTAAGCCAGCATGGGCTTCGTTCTTCTCATTCTCGGCGTGGCGCTTTGGTGGGCCGCGCATCTGTTCAAACGCCTGATGCCCGCCCGCCGCGCGGCCATAGGTGACGCCGGAAAGGGCGCCGTCGCGGGAGCGCTGGTCGCGTCGATCCTGCTGATGATCTTCGGCTATCGCATGACCGATTTCATCCATGTCTGGGCACCACCCAGCTTCATGATCCACATCAACAACCTGCTGGTGTTGATCGCGATCTGGATGATGAGCCCCGCCGGAACCAAGGGCCGACTGCTGAACCGGGTGCGTCATCCGATGCTGGGCGGGTTCAAGCTCTGGGCCTTTGCGCATCTGCTGGTCAATGGTGATCTGGCGTCGATCATCCTGTTCGGCGGCCTGTTGGCCTGGGCCGTGGTCGAAGTGATCGTCATCAACAAGTCCGAGCCCAACTGGACCCCGGGCGAGCCGGGAACGCTGGGCAAGGATGCGATGTTCTTCGTGGCCTCGATCGTGCTGCTGGGCATCATCGGTTACATCCACGGGCTGGTCGGCCCGTCTCCGTTCCCGGGTTAGGCAGGTGACGTGATGGCGAAACTTTATCGACTGCTGACTGAAGAGGACACCTCGGACTTCTGCCACAAGGTGTCCGAGGCGCTGGCCAAAGGGTGGGAGCTGCACGGCTCTCCGGCCTATGCGTTCGATCCGTCCACCAGCAAGATGCGCTGTGCGCAGGCCGTGACCAAGGATGTCGCGGCCGACTATTCCCCCGACATGAAACTGGGACAGCAATAATGGCAAAGACCAATCCGGGCCGCTTTTTCGAGGACTACTCCATCGGGCAGGTGCTGCACCACGCGGTGCCCCGCACCGTGACGGTGGGCGAGCGCGCGCTCTATCATGCGCTATATCCCGCGCGCCACGCGCTCTATTCCTCGGACGAGTTCGCCCGGAGCTGCGGCCTGCCGCAAAGCCCGATCGACGATCTGGCGGCGTTCCATGTGGTGTTCGGCAAGACGGTGCCGGATGTGTCGCTGAACGCGGTCGCGAACCTGGGCTATGCCGAGGGGCGCTGGCTGCAGCCGGTCTATCCCGGTGACACCTTGCGGTCGGAATCCGAGGTGATCGGCCTCAAGCAGAACTCGAACGGCAAGACCGGCGTAGTCTGGGTGCGCACGCGCGGACTGAACCAGCGCGACGAAGTGGTGATCGAATACGTGCGCTGGGTGATGGTGCGGAAATCGAACCTCGACGCGCCTGCCCCGGAAACCGTGGTGCCGGACCTGAAAAAGGCGCTGGAGCCCGGCGACCTCGTGGTGCCGAACGGGCTGGATTTCAGCAAATACGACTTTGCTCTGGCCGGAGAACCGCACCGCTGGGGAGACTACCAGATCGGGGAAACCATCGACCATGTCGACGGCGTGACCGTGGAAGAGGCCGAGCACATGCCGGCCACCCGCCTGTGGCAGAACACCGCCAAGGTGCATTTCGACCTGACTTTCCGCCCCGACGGTCGGCTGATCTATGGCGGCCATGTGATTTCGATGGCGCGGGCCCTGTCCTTCAACGGACTGGCCAATGCGCAGATGATCGTAGGTCTGAACGCCGGCGCCCACGCCAACCCCTGTTTCGCGGGCGACACCATCAAGGCGTGGTCCGAAGTGCTGGACAAGGCCGAAACCGAGGTTCCCGGCGTGGGTGCGATCCGGTTGCGACTAGTGGCGACCAAGGGTGGCGAGCCCCTTGCCCTGCGCGGCCCGGATGGAAAATACAGCCCCGACGTCCTGCTGGATCTGGACTATTGGGCGCTGATGCCGATCTGAACGGGCTGACCCCCACAGTCTTGTGATCCCGACCCGGCCGAACCGTGCTAGGTTCGGCTCATGTCTTATCTGCGTATCCTTGCTGCTGCGCTCTGCCTTGCCCGCCCGGCGTCGGCCTGCGATCTGGCGCTGGCTTTAGCCGTGGATGTGTCCGGATCGGTCGACAGTTCGGAATACCGCATCCAGATGGATGGCCTGGCGGCCGGACTGCGCGACCCGGTCGTGTCCGAGGCGCTGGTGCGCGGCCAGGCCCGTTTGATGCTGGTGCAATGGACCGGGACCTCGCGGCAGCGGATCACAATCCCCTGGACCAAAATTGACGGGTTCGACGCACTGGATACGTTTGCCGCAAAAGTGTCTGCCGATCCGCGTGTCTGGCGGAACTTTTCGACCGCGATCGGTGAGGCGCTGGAAATGACCGTGAACAGCTTTCTCGAGGTGCCCGAGTGCAAGCGTCATCTAATCGACATCTCGGGGGACGGCGTCTCGAACGAAGGGGTCGAGCCGACCGAGATCCGAGACCTTTTGCGCCGTCAGGGGATCACGGTGAACGCAATTGCGATCGAGGAGAGCGAACCAGACCTGACGGCCTATTTCTTTGAAAACGTCATAGTCGGTGAAGGAGCCTTCGTCGTATCGGCTGCCGGTTTCAAGGACTATCCCGAACGGATCCGGAAAAAACTTCTGCGTGAAGTCACGCGGCAGACTGCAGATCGGCGCTGAGCGCGGAAAGATTCGTGATCACATTGCTTGACCCTTGAAAACGCTAACATTGGGGCGTTGGAATGCGTTTTGTGATCACGAGAATATTTTGTGTGATCACGTTTCCGAATTATCGGCGAAATTGCGGGTGATTTGATCTTTTTTGCGCGCGCAGCGCGTGACAGGGTCGCAAAATGGAGTAAAAACTTCGGTAGCCAACCTCAAAAGGAGCCGCCATGGCCGATGTCAATCGGGGGAACCGCCCGCTTTCGCCGCATCTGTCGATCTATCGTCCGCAGTTGACCTCTGTCACTTCCATCCTGACCCGGATCACCGGCAACGCCATGTTGGTGGCTGCGCTGTTGATCGTCTGGTGGTTCTTGGCCGCAGCCACGTCGCCCGAAGCCTTTGATCGCGCCAATGGTGTGATCACGTCGCTCCTCGGGGACTTGGTCATGGCACTGTCGCTTTGGGGTCTTTGGTACCACACGCTGGCCGGCATCCGGCACCTGATCTGGGACAACGCGATCGGACTGGATATCCCGACAGCCTACAAGCTGGGCTGGGCGGTTGTGATCGGCTCTGTCGTGCTGACTTTGCTGACACTGTTGATCGTTGCCTGAGGGAGGCTGACATGCGTTATCTTACCGACCGCAAACGCGCCGTAGGCTTGGGATCGGCCAAGTCGGGCACCGAACATTTTTGGGCGATGAAGGTCAGCTCGGTTGCGCTGCTGATCCTTGTCCCGCTTTTTGTCTTCACATTCGGCCCCACGCTGGGACAGCCCTTTGACGTGGTGCTGGACTATTACTCGCGGCCATTCCCGGCGATCGTGGCGGCCCTGACGCTGGCCGTCGGGTTCAAGCATTTCGCTGATGGTGCCCAGGTGATGATCGAGGACTATGTGCACGGCACAATGGAAAAGGTTCTGATCATTCTCGTGAAGTGTCTCTCATATGGCGCCGCGGCCGCAGGTATTTTCGCCGTCGCCCGCATTGCCCTCTAACACCCCGGAGCTGAATGAAATGGCTGCTTACGAATACGAAACGCACGAATATGATGTGGTCGTGGTCGGCGCCGGTGGGGCCGGTCTGCGTGCCACGCTGGGCATGGCCGAACAAGGTCTGCGCACCGCTTGCGTAACCAAGGTTTTTCCGACCCGCTCGCACACTGTTGCGGCGCAGGGTGGCATTGCGGCGTCGCTGTCGAACATGGGCCCCGACCATTGGCAGTGGCACATGTATGACACCGTCAAGGGCTCGGACTGGCTGGGTGACACAGACGCGATGGAGTACCTTGCGCGCGAAGCACCCAAGGCCGTCTATGAGCTGGAGCATTACGGTGTGCCGTTTTCGCGTACCGAAGAAGGCAAGATCTACCAGCGCCCCTTTGGTGGCCACACGACCGAATTCGGTGAAGGCCCTGCAGTTCAGCGTACCTGTGCCGCTGCCGACCGGACCGGTCATGCGATCCTGCACACGCTGTACGGGCAGTCACTGAAGAACAATGCGGAATTCTACATCGAATATTTCGCCATTGACCTGATCATGTCCGAAGACGGGCAGTGCCAGGGCGTTGTTTGCTGGAAGCTGGACGACGGCACCATGCATGTCTTCAATGCCAAGATGGTGGTTCTGGCCACGGGCGGTTACGGCCGCGCCTACTTCAGCGCGACCTCGGCCCACACCTGCACCGGCGACGGCGGCGGCATGGTGGCCCGTGCCGGCCTGGCCTTGCAGGACATGGAGTTCGTGCAGTTTCACCCGACCGGCATCTACGGCTCGGGCTGCCTGATCACCGAAGGTGCCCGCGGCGAAGGCGGATATCTGACCAACTCGGAAGGTGAACGGTTCATGGAGCGCTACGCGCCCCAATACAAGGACCTCGCACCGCGCGACTATGTCTCGCGTTCGATGACCATGGAAATCCGCGAAGGGCGCGGCGTCGGTCCCGAAGGCGACCATATTCACCTGAACCTGAGCCATCTTCCGGCCGAAGCCCTGCACGAGCGTTTGCCGGGCATCTCGGAAAGCGCAAAGATCTTCGCCGGCGTGGATGTCACCAAGGAACCGATCCCGGTTCTTCCGACGGTGCACTACAACATGGGCGGTATTCCGACCAACTATTGGGGCGAGGTGTTGAACCCGACCGCCGACGATCCGAACGCTGTCGTGCCCGGCCTGATGGCCGTGGGCGAAGCTGGTTGTGCGTCGGTTCACGGAGCGAACCGGTTGGGGTCGAACTCGTTGATCGACCTCGTGGTCTTTGGCCGCGCCGCGGCGATCCGGGCGGGCAAGGTCGTCGACCCCGAAACGCCCAACCCGGTCCTGAACCAGGCCTCGGTCGACAAGGCGTTCGATCGGTTCGATGCGGTGCGCAATGCCAGCGGTGCAATCCCGACGGCCGATCTGCGGCTTGAGATGCAGAAAACCATGCAGGCGGATGCCGCGGTGTTCCGGACAGCCAAGACCCTGGCCGAAGGGGTCGAGAAGATGACCGCAATCGCGGCCAAGATGGAGGATATCAAGGTCACGGATCGCAGCCTGATCTGGAACAGCGACCTGATGGAGACGCTGGAACTGACCAACCTGATGCCCAACGCGCTTGCCACAATCGTCGGCGCCGAAGCGCGGAAGGAATCCCGCGGCGCTCATGCACACGAAGACTTCACCGAGCGCGATGACGAAAACTGGCGTGTTCACACCGTGTCCCGGGTTGACGGGAACAAGGTCGAACTCAGCTATCGCCCGGTCATCGTCGATCCGCTGAGCACCGAGGCTGAAGGCGGTATCAGCCTTGAAAAGATCGCGCCCAAGGCGCGGACATTCTGAGGAGAGGAACACATGGTCCAACTGACCCTCCCTACGAATTCCCGGATTACGACGGGCAAGACCTGGCCGAAACCGGAAGGCGCGAGCAACGTGCGTAAGTTCCAGATCTATCGCTGGAATCCGGATGACGGGCAGAACCCTCGGGTCGACACCTATTTCGTCGACATGGACGATTGCGGGCCGATGGTTCTGGATGCGCTGATCTACATCAAGAACAAGGTCGACCCGACCCTGACCTTCCGCCGGTCGTGCCGCGAGGGGATCTGCGGCTCCTGCGCGATGAACATCGACGGGATCAACACGTTGGCCTGCATCTACGGCATGGACGAGATCAAGGGCGACGTGAAGATCTACCCGCTGCCGCACATGCCGGTGGTCAAGGACCTGATCCCGGATCTGACCCATTTCTATGCGCAGCACGCTTCGATCATGCCGTGGCTGGAAACCAAGACCAACCGCCCTGCAAAGGAATGGAAGCAGTCGATCGAAGACCGGAAAAAACTGGATGGTCTGTACGAATGCGTTATGTGCGCCAGCTGCTCGACCTCGTGCCCGAGCTATTGGTGGAATGGCGACCGGTACCTTGGCCCCGCCGCGTTGCTGCATGCCTATCGCTGGATCATCGACAGCCGCGACGAGGCCACCGGCGAGCGTCTGGATCAGCTTGAGGATCCGTTCAAGCTGTATCGGTGCCATACGATCATGAACTGTGCAAAGACCTGCCCCAAGGGGCTAAACCCGGCCAAGGCGATTGCCGAGATCAAGAAGATGATGGTCGAACGCGCAGTTTGACCGATGACGACCAACGCGCTTGCCGCGTTGCGGCAAGTGCATGGCCCACATGCGAAATCATTGGATGTGGGCCGCCCCGGCCAAGACTATGTTCGGTATCGGGGAGGAGTGACGGATTGGAAACAGGATCACTCCGATGAAGAACGAATCCAAAAAAACAATCGCAGCCAAAGCCTTGGAATATCTTGAGCAAGCCTGGGCCTACTACGAGCCTGAGCCGGTCAAGCCTGCAAAGGATGCAGAGCCGGAGCTGTTTGAATACGCCAACGCGGCCTGAGTTTACCAAGCCAAGTCTTGAGTCCCGGCGCATATTGCGCGAAGCAGGGGAATGCCTGTTCTTCTGCTTCTGCTCGGCGCCGGCGTGTTCGCCTATTTCGTCTGGCGGTCACGCACGTCTTCTTTGACCCGCGACTGCCGGTGGCGGCAGCACAGGCAGGCCGGCACGTGGAGTTGTGCGTATTGCGGGGCGGTTTCCGTCTCCGAGACGCAGCCCACGCGATGTGAACGGAAATAAGCCTTATTGCCTGAGGGAAACGGGGTTTTCCCTAAGGTCATTCTGGGTCAATCTGCGCAAAACAGCGGAAAGATGCAGAATGCCAAATCCTCCTTCGGATGCCGCCGCCCGCCGCGGGATCGCTCCGGTCATTTGCTACCCAAATGACACCCTGCCCAGCGTTGACCTTGACCTGCTGCTGGACGCCCGAAAGAGCGCGCGAAAGACAGCCGAAGTTCTGGTGCCGCCACGTGATGCACGCTGCTTTGAGGTGCCGGCCGGACACTTCTTTCGGATCACCTCGGTCGAAGGCCCGCAGGTCGGCGACCTGAACCTGTGGAACCTGCACGATCTGAACGAACGTTTCTATTCGGGCAAGACGCGTGCACTGCATGGCACCCATGTCACGACCGGCGAGCGGCTATGGTCAAGCTTTCCTTTTCTGCGCCCGATGGCCACGATCGTTGCGGACACCTTGGACTGGTATGGAATCGATCAATACGGCGGGTCGGTGCATGACGTGATCGGAACGCGTTGCGATCCCTATACTGGAAACCTGCTGTCGGGCACTCAATACCATCAATGCTGCCACTCCAACCTGACCCGGGCGCTGGCTGACCATACTGGTCTGGAGATACCGGTAGCCGAGCGCTTGGTGCACGACGTGTTGAACGTATTCATGTGTACCGGCTTTACCCGCGATACGGGGCAGTATTTTATGAAGGCTTCACCGGTTCGACCGGGTGACTATTTGGAGTTTTTCGCGGAAATCGACCTTCTGGGTGACCTCAGCGCCTGTCCGGGTGGAGATTGCTCGTCCGAACACTCGTCGGATACGGCCGCCTGTCACCCGCTGTTGGTCGAGGTTTTTGCACCTGCCGAAGGCACGCTGAGCGGCTGGCAAAGTCCGGCGCCCAATGGCTATGACCGTACGCATGGGCGCTGAGGCCCGGGGGTGACCCGGGCCGTTCTGTGTCAGGCGTTCGGGAACGCGGCCTGCAGCGCGATTTCCACCATGTCGCCAAAGCTGCTCTGGCGCTCGGATGAGGGCAAGGCCTCGCCGGTCAGGAGGTGATCGGACACGGTCAGAACCGCCAGAGCCCGGCATTTGTGCCTCGCGGCCAGGATATACAGCTCGGCTGCCTCCATTTCGACACCCAGGATTCCGTGGCGCACCATCTGTTCGTTCAGGTCGGGGCGTTCGTCATAGAACACGTCAGACGAATAGATGCCGCCGATATGGGTTGCCGTGTCCTTGGCCTCGGCTGCCTTGGCGGCCGCCTGCAGCAGGCCCCAATCTGCACAAGGCGCAAAGTTGAGCTCTTTCATGATGCCCCGGGACGGGGTGCTGAGCGTCGTTGACGTCATGGCCAGGATTACATCCCTGACCTTCACGTTTTCCTGCATACTGCCGCAAGACCCGATGCGGATCAGGGTTTCTGCACCGTAGTCCCGGATCAATTCATTTACGTAAATGGACAGCGACGGCATTCCCATTCCGCTGCCCTGAATGGTGACCGGATTTCCTTTCCACTCGCCGGTGAAACCCAGCATCCCGCGGACATCGTTGACTTGCCGCACATTGCTCAGAAAAGTTTCGGCGGCCCATTTCGCACGATACGGATCACCCGGCAAAAGCACGGTTTCGGCGATTTCACCTTTTTCGGCGCCAATGTGAATTGTCATTTTGATACTTTTCCTGTTCAGATTTCCAGATCGGAAATATCTGCACCGGCTTTCAGCGCTTCGTGGACCCATTTTGGTTTACGCCCACGCCCCGTCCAGGTTTGCGCCGGATCGGCCGGATTGCGATATTTTGCTTTGGCTTTCGATCCCTTGCCGGACCGAGTGGGCTGAGATGCCAAGTCGGACAAGGAAAACCCATAAGCGGCAGCTGCTTTTTCAGCGGCCATCAATGCTTCCTGACGCTCTCTGGCCTCAGCGTTTTCCAGCGCCTTATCGACCTGATCGCGCAATTCAAGCAATTCCTTACGCGACAGCTTGTCCAGATTTATGCCCATTGTCGTTCTCCGTACCCACCTGATTCATTTTTTACTCATCAGGCAACGTTACGGAGAATCCCAATCAATGGCCATTCTTTAAACGAAATGGGCAATGGAATTAATTCTGGGCGATTATTCCGCGGCCAGCGTTTTTGGATCGGCCAGCAAAACGATATCCCCCATGATGGCATTCAGCTCGAAATTCTTGGGCGTATAGACTTTGGCAACACCCATCGATCTGAGGCGATCCGCATCCTCGTCCGGGATGATGCCTCCGACGACAACTGGAATATCACCCAGACCTGCGTCTCGAAGGCGTGTCATCACTTCTTGAACCAGCGGCAGGTGGCTGCCCGACAGGATCGACAGGCCGATCACGTGGGCTTGCTGCTCGATGGCCGAAGCGACGATTTCGTCGGGGGTCAGGCGGATGCCGTCATAGGTGATTTCCATGCCGCAATCGCGGGCGCGGAAGGCGATCTGTTCGGCGCCGTTGGAATGACCGTCCAGCCCCGGCTTGCCGACCAGGAATTTCAGACGACGCCCCAGGCGGTCGCTGACCGCATCCACCGCCGTCCGCAGGTCGTCCAAGCCTTCGGTCTTGTTCGAGACCGACCCCGAAACGCCCGTCGGGCCACGATAGGTGCCAAAGACGCGGCGCATCTCTTCTGCCCATTCGCCGGTGGTGACACCGGCCTTGGCCGCGGCGATCGAGGGCTCCATGATGTTGGCGCCCGATTGCGCGGCGGCGCGCAGATCGGCCAGCGCCGCGACCACGGCGGCGTCATCGCGGGCGGCACGCCAGTCGTTCAGGCGATCGATCTGTTCCTGCTCGACCGCAGGGTCGACAACCATGATCCCGCCATCCTCGGTCTGCAGCGGCGAGGGCTCACCCTCGGTCCAGCGGTTCACGCCGACGACGATGGTCTCATTGCGCTCGATCCGGTTGAGCCGCTCGGCGTTGGAATCCACCAGCCGCGATTTCATGTAGTCGATCGCCGCAACCGCACCACCCATCGACTCTAGGTTGGCCAGCTCGGCCCGGGCGCCCTGCTTCAGTTCCTCGACCTTGGCATCGACCACCGGGTTGCCGTCGAACAGGTCGTCATATTCCAGCAGGTCGGTCTCGTAGGCCAGGATTTGTTGCATTCGCATCGACCATTGCTGGTCCCACGGGCGCGGCAGGCCCAGTGCTTCGTTCCAGGCGGGCAGCTGTACCGCCCGGGCACGCGCCTTTTTCGACAGGGTTACGGCCAGCATCTCGATCAGGATGCGATAGACGTTGTTTTCGGGCTGCTGCTCGGTCAGGCCCAGCGAGTTGACCTGAACGCCATAGCGGAATCGGCGGAACTTGGGGTTTTCCACCCCATAACGTTGTTGCAGGATTTCATCCCAGAGGTCGACAAAGGCCCGCATTTTGCACATTTCGGTGACAAACCGGATGCCCGCATTCACGAAGAACGAGATGCGGCCGCACAGCGCCGGAAAGTCCTCGGCCGGAACGCGGGGGCGCAGCTCGTCCAGAACCGCGATGGCGGTGGCCAGCGCATAGGCGAGCTCCTGCTCGGGCGTCGCGCCGGCCTCTTGCAGGTGATAGGAACACACGTTCATCGGGTTCCATTTCGGTACGTTCGAATAACAGTACTCGGCCACGTCCGCGATCATCTTCAGCGAAGGTTTGGGCGGGCAGACATAGGTGCCGCGGCTCAGGTATTCCTTGATCAGGTCATTCTGCACCGTGCCTTGCAGCTTGGACACATCGGCCCCCTGTTCCTCCGCCACCGCGATATACAACGCCAGCAGCCAAGGGGCTGTGGCGTTGATTGTCATCGACGTGTTCATCTGCTCCAGCGGGATCTGGTCGAACAGCACCCGCATGTCGCCCAGGTGGCAGACCGGCACACCGACCTTGCCGACCTCGCCGCGGGCAAGGGTGTGATCGCTGTCGTATCCGGTCTGCGTCGGCAGATCGAAAGCCACCGACAAGCCGGTCTGCCCTTTGGCCAGGTTGGACCGGTATAGCGCGTTCGAGGCCTTGGCCGTGGAATGACCGGCATAGGTTCGGATGAGCCAGGGGCGGTCTTTCTGCGTCTGCGTCATGGTCAGAGCCTCGTGCGTCGATGGGTAACAATATTTCTCTCATGGGTTCTAAAGCGCAATTTTCAGCACATGTCAATTCGCTGCGTTGCGGCATGTACGGCGTGCTGCCGATTGTGACAGCGGCGGTTTGATGGCACTGTGCGGGCATGACGCAGACCGTTGAGTTACCGATTTGGCTGTTTGTTCTGATCGTGGTGTTTGCCGCGGTCACTTTCGCCTCGCATTTCCTGTTCCCGTCGGTGCGCTGGTTCTTTCGCCGCCGGCTTGAACGGGCTGTTGAACGGTTGAACCAGCGCCTGCAACGGCCGATCCAGCCGTTCAAACTGGCCGAGCGTCATGACATGATCCAACGCCTGATCTATGACCCGCAGGTTGGTCAGGCTGTTCAGCACCACGCCGAAGAGCACGGCATCCCCGAAGCGGTCGCGTTCGAGCAGGCCCGGCGCTACGCCCGGGAAATCGTCCCGTCGTTTTCGGCCTTCATGTATTTCAGCTTTGCCATTCGGCTGGCACGGTGGTTGAGCAACGCGTTCTACAATGTCCGCCTCAGCCACGAGGACGAGGCCGTATTGAAGGAAATCGATCCCAAAGCAACCGTGGTCTTTGTGATGAATCACCGGAGCAACATGGATTATGTTCTGGTGACCTATTTGGCCGCGCAACAGTCGGCGCTGTCCTATGCGGTGGGCGAGTGGGCGCGGGTGTGGCCGCTCAGCCGGTTAATCCGCGCGATGGGGGCCTATTTCATCCGACGCAAGTCCGGCAGCGAACTCTACCGGCAGGTTCTGGCCAGCTATGTGCGCCTGGCCACCAATGCCGGTGTGACGCAGGCGATGTTCCCCGAGGGCGGTCTGAGCCTCACCGGGTCATTGGGACGACCCAAGCTGGGACTGCTGAAATACATCATCGACGGCACCAGCCCCGATGGGCGGGATGTGGTGTTCGTGCCGGTTGCGCTAAACTATGATCGGGTGCTGGAGGATACGATTCTGACCGCCGCCGCCCTGGGCAGCGAACGGCGGTTCCGTGCTCGGATCGGCGTGATCACAAGGTGGAGCCTGAAACAGATATGGCGCCGTATCATCGGGCGCTACAAACGGTTCGGTCTTGCCTCGGTTCGATACGGCCTGCCCATTTCGCTGCAGGAGTTCCGCGAACAAGCTGGCCCGGACCTGATCACGGATCTGGCTCGAGAGCTGATGCGCCGGATTGGCCAGGCGATTCCTTTGGTTCCAGCGCCCGCCGCGTGTTGGCTCGTTCGAGAAAACGGCACCATCTCAGAGTCTGACGTTCAGTCACGGATCGCCGAGCTGATGCGGCGGGAGGGCGCTACGGACGAAGATCTGAAATCCATCCCGCCTGCGATCGAACAGCTGGTCGAACGGCGAATACTGAGCAGAAACAACGGTATGCTGTCGCCATCGGTCGAGCGGCTGGATCTGATGAAGTATTATGCGGCCTCCGCGCACATAAGCGAAGACCCGGATGGTTCTGCGAATGCAAAGGAAATTTCTGCGGCCGCTGGGTCATAAAATTTCAATATTGATCCGAAATGGGTTGCAAAATTACTCACAGGCCAATATTCCAGCCTATGAAGCGCGCGATTCTGCGTCGCGGCGAACATGTTTGACAGAGGAGGCCACAATGGCTTTGGACACCGACGGCGGCATCGCGTCCTACGAGGCACCGGAAAAAGACCTCTACGAGATGGGTGAAATCCCTCCGATGGGATATGTGCCCAAACAGATGTATGCGTGGGCCATCCGCAAAGAGCGCCACGGTGAGCCCGACACTGCAATGCAGTTGGAAGTGGTCGATGTGCCCAAGCTGGACAGCCACGAAGTGCTGGTCCTGGTGATGGCGGCAGGCGTCAATTACAACGGCGTCTGGGCCTCGCTCGGCAAGCCGATCAGCCCCTTCGATGGTCACCAGGCACCGTATCACATTGCCGGATCGGATGCTTCGGGCATCGTCTGGGCGGTGGGCGACAAGGTGAAACGCTGGAAGGTCGGCGACGAGGTCGTGATCCACTGCAACCAGGACGATGGCGACGATGAAGAGTGCAACGGCGGCGATCCGATGTATTCGCCCAGCCAGCGGATCTGGGGCTATGAAACGCCTGATGGGTCATTTGCGCAATTCACCAACGTGCAGGCGCAACAGCTGATGCCGCGCCCCAAGCACCTGGCCTGGGAAGAAAGCGCCTGCTACACGCTGACGCTGGCCACCGCTTATCGGATGCTGTTCGGGCACGAGCCGCATGACCTGAAGCCGGGTCAGAACGTTCTGGTCTGGGGCGCGTCGGGGGGTCTGGGCTCCTATGCGATCCAGCTGATCAACACGGCCGGCGCTAACGCGATCGGTGTGATCTCGGACGAAAGCAAGCGCGACTTCGTCATGGGGCTGGGCGCCAAGGGCGTCATCAACCGCAAGGACTTCAACTGCTGGGGCCAGTTGCCCACGGTAAACACGCCTGAATATGCCGAGTGGTTCAAAGAGGCCCGCAAGTTCGGCAAGGCGATCTGGGACATCACGGGCAAGGGCGTGAACGTCGACATGGTGTTCGAACACCCCGGCGAGAGCACCTTCCCGGTCTCGACCTTTGTCGTCAAAAAAGGCGGCATGGTCGTGATCTGCGCCGGGACCACCGGCTACAACCTGACCTTTGACGTTCGGTACATGTGGATGCACCAGAAGCGTCTGCAGGGTTCGCATTTCGCGCACCTCAAGCAGGCGTCCGCTGCAAACCGGCTGATGCTTGAGCGGCGTCTCGATCCATGCATGTCCGAAGTGTTCACTTGGAAAGAACTACCCGAGGCGCACATGAAAATGATGCGGAACGAGCACAAGCCCGGCAACATGTCTGTCTTGGTTCAGGCCCCGCGTACGGGCATGCGGACCTTGGAAGAGGTTCTGGACGCCCGCGGTTGATCACCGCGCATTGAAAGCAAGCGCCCGCGAATCGCTTGGACGGTTCGCGGGCGTTTTGCGTTCGGAAGATGGGATATTGTTTTTCAATACCATGCACATTTGGGACCCGCTGTTTTTGGGGAGTAGAAAGCAGTGAATAGGCAAGAAAACAGCGTACATGTTATGGTTGTGTTAACCCTTCGTTAACTGTTTCGGAGAGACCATGATGGCGCGAAATGAGTGGATACTGGACGTATTGTCGGACCTCAACGCCTTCGCCGTTGCGAATGGGTTGACCGCGCTGGCCGAGCAGCTTGACGACACCAGGCTGATCGCCGCGGCCGAAATTGCGTCCCTGAACGATGAGGCAAAAGCGCCGTCGAATGGGAACACAGTTCGATTTGAGCCAGATCCTGGAGGATTTGGAAAACACCAGCACGCTTGACGAGCTGGGTGCGGTTGCAGTCCGCATCAGGGACAAACTGAAGGTCGATCACATCGTCTATCACTGGGTCGATGGCGCTGGCGATCAATATGGCTACACCACCTATCCGGATGCCTGGGCCGATCGATACCGTGAGCGCAACTATCACCGAATAGATCCCGTAATCCTGGGCTGCTTCCAGCGGTTTCATCCGGTCAACTGGAAATCTCTGAACTGGTCCGGCAAGGTCGCCAAAGCCTTTCTGCAAGATGCTTTGGATCATGGTGTCGGCAATCAAGGCTATTCGATCCCAATTCGTGGACCAAATGGCCAGTTCGCGCTTTTTACGGTCAATCACAGTTGCGGCGACGAGGCTTGGGAAGCCTTCATCGTGACCTATAGCCGCGAGTTGATACTGCTCGCCCACTACTTCAACCGCAAAGCTTTGGATTTCGAGCAGGACCGCAGGCCGGAATCCGCGCGCGGCCTCTCTCCGCGCGAGATCGACGCAATGACGCTGCTGGCCTTGGGCTACAGCCGGGCGCAGGTCGCGCACTCCTTGTCTATTTCCGAGCACACATTGCGTGTCTATATCGAAAGCGCCCGGTCCAAGCTGGGTGCTCTGAATACAACCCATGCCATCGCCACTGCCCTCAGCAGAGGATTAATAGTGGTTTAAGGCCCGTGCGAGGGCCACACGGGAAATTAACCACGACTTTGTACCCCCTTCGTTCCAGCACTGGACGACAAGGGGAAAAGTCATGCTGCGTTACGTTTACGCTGACGAGCTTCATAAATTTCCAAAATTGGCCGAGGGGATGTTTCGCGACCGCGCCGATCAATTCAAAACCCGCCTGGGATGGGATGTTCATGTCAATTCAAAAGGAGAGGAACGGGATCAGTATGATGCTCTGAACCCGCTTTATGTCATCTGGGAAGAGCCTGACGGCAGTCACGGCGGCTCGATGCGGGTATTGCCCACGACTGGCCCTGTCATGGTCAATGAGGTGTTCGGGCATCTGACGGGCGGCAGCCCAATCCGCAGCCCGCTGATCTGGGAGGTGACGCGGTTCTGCCTGTCCCGCACCGCTCATCCACACACGGCCGGGGCAATCATGCTGAGCGGGGGGGAGATCATGGAAGGCTTCGGTCTTACCCACATCGCCGGGGTCTTTGATGCAAGGATGATCCGTATCTATCGGCTGATCGGTTCCTCGCCGGTGGTCTTGGGCTCTGAGGGGGCGGGCCGTGACCAGATCTCGGTCGGTCTTTGGCCCTATTCCGCTGACGATTGCAACCGCGTGGCCGAGCGGGCGGGCATTCCGCGTGAGCTGTCGCGATTGTGGTTCAAGACGGCGTTCGGGTCCGCCGCGCGGCATCGGTTCGCACTGACTGCCTGACGTTGTATTCCGCATCTGGCGCAGGTTGGCGCGGCCCTGTAGGGTCGCGCCATGTCTCTGCCCAAGGTTACTTTTTCCGAAGATCAGGCCGCCGCGTTCGACAGCATTTCCCAGATGCTGAAAACCGCAGGCGTCGACCTGGAAGATGATGCGCTGCTCAAGCTGCCCGGCCAGGGCGAATCGGGCGTGATGGCGGTGATCGGCAAGGCCGGGTCGGGCAAAACCCTGCTGTTGGCCGAACTCTACAAGGCGCTGGCCGAGACCGGAGTTCAGATCGTCTCGGGCGATTTTGAAAGCCGCAAATCGAAGGACAAGCGCAGCCTTGCCATTCTGGCCCCGACCAACAAGGCCGCCAGTGTGCTGCGGTTGCGCGGTGTTCCGGCCACCACCATTCACCGGATTCTCTACACACCCGTCTATGATCCGGAATACGAGCGGATCGCCGAATGGCTGGCGGGCAACGACGACCGCCCCGAGATCGAAGGCCTGACCGACGAGGCGCTGGACCGCGCGGCCGCATTCTATGCCAACAACAAGTCAATCCCCGGCGCTCTGGCCGCCGCCGGCCTGCGCGGGTCGGATTTCATCACCGGCTGGAAACGGCGCGACGAGCCGCTGGATATCGGGTTCGTCGATGAGGCCTCGATGCTGGATGACCGGCAGTTCGAGGATCTCAAAGAGATCTTTCCCACCCTGCTGCTGTTCGGCGACCCGGCGCAGTTGGCACCGGTGAACCAGTCCGGGTCGATGGTGTTCGATGCTTTGCCGGAACCGCGCAAGCTGATCCTGCACCGGGTGCACCGGCAAGAGGCCGACAACCCCATTCTGGATCTGGCCCATGCGCTGGCCGATCCGGCCATGGGGTTCGAGGATTTCGAACGTCTTGTCGAGCAGACTGCCCGCAAGGATGACCGCGTGGTCTGGGGCCAGCGGGTCGAGGTTGACCTGATGGCCCGCAGCCCGGTTCTGGTCTGGCGGAACGCGACGCGTATCCGGCTGATCCAGGCCTTCCGCCAGGTGCATGGGGCCCCCGAAACCGAGCTGTTGGAAGGCGAACCGTTGATCTGCGACGGGATCGAGTTGCCGCTCAAGCACCGCAAGAAGCGGCTCGACCTCGAGGCGCGCGGGCTGATCAAGGGCGCACAGGTGATCTATCTGGGACCGGGGCGCAAGCCGGGGTTCTCGCGGCTGCATGTCATGGGGGCCGAAGACCCGCAGGTCAGCGCCGCCTCGATCGTGCAGATCGAAAAACCGGACGAGGAAGAGCCGTTCATCCCCTTTGCCGCGCGCATGGGGGCCACGTTTCTGCATGGGGCCGCCGTGACGATCCACAAGGCGCAGGGCTCGCAATGGGACACGGTGCAGGTCTTTGCCCCTGACCTTTATGCCGCCGCCCGCATGGGCCGGACCGAGGCCGGGCAACCCCTGTGGAAACGGCTGGCCTATGTGGCCATCACCCGCGCGCAAGAGCGGCTGATCTGGGTGGTGCGCAACCGGCTGTCCAAACCAAGCCACCCGTTGCGGGTTCACGACCTGCGCGCGGTCTCGGCCGCAAAACTTACGCTGGAGGCGGAGGAGACGTGAGGACGATCATTGTAACCGGGGCAAGTTCGGGCATTGGGCGGGCGACGGCCGAGCTGTTTCTGGACCAGGGTTGGAAGGTCGGCCTGCTGGCGCGCAGTGCGGACAAGCTGAGCCAGATGGCCGCAACGCGCAAAAACGCCATTCCCCTGGTGGCCGACGTAACCGACCCCCAAGCGGTGTCGGCGGCGTTCGATGAATTTCAGGCGCAGGCTGGACGGTTGGATGTTCTGTTCAACAACGCGGGTATTTTCGCGCCCGCAGGCACGATCGACGAGATCGCGCTGGACGACTGGTATCAGAGCGTCAACGTGAACCTGAACGGGATGTTTCTGTGCGCCCGCGCGGCCTTTGGCCTGATGCGCAGACAGGTGCCCAAGGGGGGCCGCATCATCAACAACGGCTCGATCGCGGCACATGTATCGCGCCCGAATTCGGTGCACTACACCGCCACCAAACACGCGATAACCGGGCTGACACGAAGCCTGTCGCTTGACGGCCGAGCCCATGGGATCGCCTGTGGGCAGATCGACATCGGGAATGACAGAACCCAGATGGTGCAGACCCTGGTCGATAGGGCGGTTGCTGAAGGGCGAGAGCCTGATCCGACGATGGCGGTCGAAGATGCCGCGCGCTCGGTCCTGCACATGGCCAGCCTGCCGCCCGAAGCCAACGTCCAGTTCATGACCGTGATGGCAACGACGATGCCGTATATAGGGCGCGGGTAGCGGTCAGTTTTCGCGCAGCAGTCGGAAAGCCGTCGAAGCGCCCCAGCCTGCGGCGATGGCAATGACAAGGGACATCAACCCGTACCAGACCGGCTGTTGGCGCGACATGTTGTAGAGAAACCGCTCGAGCCCGACTTTCCGAACGTCGATAACCGTCTCGAACTGCGAAATGACTTCGCCATTCCGCATCAGGAAGATGCGGGTCAGGTAGTCGCCTTCGGTCAGGTCGGCCGGCATCTCGATGGAGGTGCGGAATAGCGTTTGCTCATCCACGGCAACCGTGTTCTCACGGATCGAATACAGGCCCTCATCCTCGCGGATCCTAACGACAGCCCGGGCGAAATTCTGCGCCTCCCGGATATGCATGGCCGCCCCGACGGACCGGATCGCGCGCCGGATCGAGATGCGATAGCGCAGGTCTTCGGTGTCGGTGATGATGTCCGTGAACGGCGCGCTTGTGGCGACTGCGTAGAAGCTGGGTGCGGAATCGACCAGAACGCTGTCGGTATTCACCCAGATGCCGAATTTCTTTTCCTTGCGCCGCACCATGACCGGCTCGGACGGGCCCGCGACTGCCACGATCACCTCAAGCGGAGGGCCGGGCGGGATAGGCGCTTCGCGCTTGACGGCGCCAAAGATCAGAATCTCGGATCCATCGAAATCGGCGGTGATGGCTACGCGATCCTGGCTGAGGCCAAGAACGACCTGCTCATCCGCAGCGTGGACGGGGATGGTCAGGAACACAAAGGCGATGAACCAGCGCAACACGTCAATGCCCCCCATCGGTGCCAAGCGAGTAGAGCTCGGCCGGTTGCAACAACAGATCCAGGGCCAGCTTGCCGCAAACCGCCAAGACAAGAGCTGCCAGCAGAACGCGCAGCTGCTCGGCCGGGATGCGTGCCCCCAGCACGGTCCCGATCTGAGCCCCGATCACCCCGCCAACCAACAGTAGGACAGCCAGCACGATATCGACCGTAAAGTTGGTCGTGGCGTGCAGCATGGTGGTGAAGCCAGTGACGAAAATAATCTGGAAAAGGGATGTCCCCACAACCACTTTGGTCGGCATTCCCAACAGGTAGATCATGGCGGGCACCATGATGAACCCGCCGCCCACGCCCATGATCGCCGACAACACACCGACGAACAGGCCGACAAGCACCGGCGGGATGACTGAGATATAGAGCCCCGAGGTCCGGAACCGCATCTTGAACGGCAGGGCGTGGATCCACCCCCTCTGGCGCCGTTTGACAGGGACTGCACCGGCTTTTCGGGACCTGCGCAGTGCATTGAGGCTTTCAAAGAACATCAGCCCGCCAATGACGCCCAGAAAGACGACATAGCAGAGCTTGACCAGCAGATCGACCTGACCCAGGCTTTTGAGATAGTTGAAGAAGACAACGCCCACGGCGGCGCCGATCAGACCACCCACAAGAAGGACCGTGCCCATCTTCAGATCGACCGTCTTTCTTCGGAAATGCGCCAGCACGCCCGAGAATGACGAGGCAACGATCTGGTTCGCCTCGGTTGCCACGGCAACGGCAGGTGGGATGCCGATAAAGAACAGCAGCGGGGTCATCAAAAAGCCGCCACCGACACCGAACATGCCGGACAGAATTCCCACCATGCCGCCAAGGCCCAGCAGCAGAAAGGCGTTCACGGAGACTTCGGCGATAGGCAGATAGATATGCATGTGGTCTAGCCGATCCGTGCTGCGGTGGACTGGTTACAACGATCAAAGGTGGGTGCGCTGCGTTGGGCGAGGGAATGCACTGGCGAGTACACGGCGGTTTCTAGGGAAAAACTGGTCACGGTCAAACCCCCGCCAATTCAGATAGCGAATAGAATTCCGTCGGAGCCAAGATCAGTTCCAGCCCGACTTTTCCGGCCACGATCATGACCAGTACCGCCAGCAAAACCCGCAGCTGCTCAGCCTTCAACCGGGCGCCGACCATGCTGCCGAACTGGGCCCCAACGACACCCCCGATCAACAGGAACAAGGCCAGCACGATATCCACGCTGTAGTTGGTCGAAGCGTGTATCATCGTCGTGAACCCGGCCACGAAAATGATCTGAAACAGCGAGGTTCCGATCACCACCTTTGTTGGCATTCCCAGGATATAGATCATTGCCGGAACCATGATGAACCCGCCGCCAACGCCCATGATGGCCGACAGGATTCCGACGCCAAAGCCGACCAGGATGGGTGGAATGACCGAGATGTACAGGTTTGATTCGCGGAACCGCATTTTGAACGGCAGTGCATGAACCCAGGTGCGTTGGCGACGTGCGGTCGGTGGGGTGCCGCCCGCTGCCCGTGACCGGCGGATTGCACGCAGGCTCTCAACGAACATCAAGGTGCCGATGAGGCCAAGAAACACGACGTAACACAGCTGGACCGCCAGATCGACCTGCCCCAAATGCTTGAGATAGTTGAAGACGAGCATCCCCAGCGTCGCGCCCAGCAGGCCGCCACCCAGCAGAACCGATCCCATCTTCAGGTCTACGGTCCTGCGCTTGAGATGTGCCATCAGCCCCGAAAATGAGGATGCCACGACCTGGTTGGCCGATGTTGCCACGGCGACCGCCGGCGGAATACCGATCAGAAACAGCAGTGGCGTGATCAGAAAACCGCCTCCCACTCCGAACATGCCGGACAGAACGCCCACAGAAACACCAATCGCCAGCAGGACAAACGGGCTAACGGATACTTCGGCTATGGGAAGGTAGACGTGCATACCCTCTTAGAGCGCTTGCGGCATGCAAAATCAACTCTGCATGCCGCTTTGCAGCAAACAGGACTGAAAAGCAGTCCTGAACTGGCCTTATCAGCGCTCTTTCACATAAGGCTCGCCACCGGCCCTTGGCGGGACCGCTTTGCCGACGAAACCCGCCAGGATCACCACGGTCAGGATATAGGGCAGCGCGTCCATGACCTGAACGGGGATTATGATGCCGCCCAGGTCGATATTCTGGAACCGCAAAGCAACCGCCTGCAGCAGCCCGAACAGCAAACACGCCCACATGGCGTGCCACGGCCGCCACTTGGCAAAGATCAGTGCGGCTAGTGCGATAAAGCCCCGACCAGCCGTCATGTCTTTGACGAACCCTGCCTGCAACGCGGTAGCCAAATAGGCCCCGGCGATGCCACACAGCACGCCACAGATGGCGACGGCCGCGTAGCGAAGCCCCACCACCGAGACGCCCGCGGTGTCTACTGCCGCCGGGTTTTCACCCACGGCGCGCAGGCGCAGGCCAAAGCGGGTGCGGAACAGCACCCACCAGGTGGCGGGCACCATCAGGAACGCCACGTAGACAAGAATCGAGTGGCCTGAGAGCAGCTCGGCATAGATGGGGCCGATGATCGGCACACCGCTCAGTGCCTCGGCGAAGGGGAAGTTGATTGGCTCGAACCGGCCGCCTCCGAACAGCGACGGCGTGCGGCCGCCTTGCTGGAACCAGTCCTGCGCCACCAGCACGGTCATGCCGGCAGCCAGAAAGTTGATGGCGACACCGGAAATCAGCTGGTTGCCCCGGAACGTGATCGAGGCAAGCCCGTGCAGGCCAGACAGCGCCAAGGACGATGCGATGCCGGCCAGCAGGCCCAGCCATACCGACCCGGTGACCGCGGCAACGGCGGCCGAAAAGAATGCGGCCATCAGCATCTTGCCTTCCAGGCCGATGTCGAAAATGCCAGCGCGTTCCGAATACAAGCCGGCCAGGCAGGCCAGCAGCAGCGGTGTGGCCAGGCGAATGGTCGAGTCCAGAACCTGGACGATCGTCAGGAACAACTCCATCAGTTCGTCTCCTTCCGCAGGGCCAGGAACAGCTTTTCAAGCGGCATGCGGACCATGTTGTCCAGCGCCCCGGTGAAAAGGATCACCAGTGCCTGGATCACCACGATCAGTTCGCGCGGGATCGAGGTCCACAGGGCCAGTTCAGCGCCCCCCTGATAGAGGAAGCCAAACAGGATGGCCGCGAGGAATACGCCGAACGGGTGCGAGCGGCCCATCAGGGCCACCGCGATGCCGATGAAGCCCGCGCCCTCGGTCGAGTTCAGAACCAGCCGCTCGGCCTCACCCATGACGTTGTTGATTGCCATCAGGCCCGCCAGAGCGCCCGAAATCAGCATCGCCACGATGGTGATGCGCACCGGTGAGATACCGGCATAGACCGCACCGGTTTCCGAATGCCCATAAGCCCGAATTTCATAGCCCAGGCGAGTGCGCCAGATCAGCGCCCAGACTACGATGCAGGCGATGACCGCGATGATCAGCGAGATGTTGGCCGGAGCCGCCTTGGAGAAGTTGATCCCGATCGGGGCCAGCATCTCGTGCAGGGTGGGCAGATGTACCGCCTCGGCAAAGCGGGCGGTCGCCGGGTCCTGCGAGCCGGCCGGTCGCATCACGTTGACCAGCATGTAGTTCAGCAGCGCCGCAGCGATGAAGTTGAACATGATCGTGGTGATCACGATATGGCTGCCGCGCTTGGCCTGCAGATAGGCCGGTATCGCAGCCCAAGCCGCGCCGAACAGCATGCCGGCGGCCATCGCAGCCAGCAGAGCGATGCTCCAATGCGGCCACGGCACATAGAGGCACACCATGGCTACGCCCAGTCCGCCCAACATGGCCTGACCTTCGCCGCCGATGTTGAACAGACGTGCGTGGAAGGCCACTGCAACCGCCAGACCGGTGAACATGAAGTTGGTGGCATAATACAGGGTATAACCCCAGCCATAGGTCGACCCCAGCGCGCCGGTGACCATCAGGTTCACCGCCTCGACCGGGTTTTCGCCAATGGCCAGAATGACCAGTGTCGACAGGATTGCGGCCAGGATCAGACTGATGAGCGGGATCAGAATGACGTCGGCCCATTTGGGCATCTTATCCATGTTACGCGGCCTCCCCCGCAACACCGGCCATCAACAGGCCCAGTTCTTTTTCATCCGTTTCATGGGGCAAGCGCTCGCCCATGATATGTCCGTCGAACATCACCGCGATCCGGTCGGACAGTGAGAAGATCTCTTCCAGTTCGACCGAGACCAGCAGGATCGCCTTGCCCTGATCGCGCAGGGCGACGATCTGCTTGTGAATGAACTCGATCGCGCCGATGTCCACGCCGCGGGTCGGCTGGCCCACCAGCAGCAAATCGGGGTTTCGCTCGATTTCGCGTGCAACCACGATCTTCTGCTGGTTTCCACCCGAAAAGTTCTTGGCCGACAGCCAGCCATTAGGCGGACGCACGTCGAATTTCTCGATTTTGCGTTCTGTGTCGGCGCGCAGGGCGGCGTTGTTCATGAAAATCCCGCGCTGATAGGCGGGGTCTCGGTGATAGCCGAAGGCCACGTTTTCCCAGGCGTGGAAGTCCATGATCAGACCTTCGCGTTGCCGGTCCTCGGGCACATGGGCGATGCCTTGGGCGCGCCGGGCCTGACCGTCCGCCTCGGGTCCGCTGAGCGCCAGAGGCGTACCATTCAGTTTGATCACGCCTGATCCCGGGCGCATGCCGCCCAACACTTCGAGCAGCTCGGACTGCCCGTTGCCCGCGACGCCCGCGATGCCCACGATCTCGCCCGCGCGGACAGTCAGGTCGATGCCTTTGACGCGCTCGACGCCCGCCGAATCCGTCACCCGCAGGTTCTCGATTTCCAGAATCGGCTTGCCGGGTTTGGCCGGCACCTTGTCGACGCGCAGCAGAACCTTGCGCCCGACCATCAGCTCGGCCAGTTCCTCGGGGTTGGTCTCGGCGGTCTTGACCGTGGCGGTCATCTGTCCGCGGCGCATCACCGACACTGTGTCGGTGGCTTCCATGATCTCGCGCAGCTTGTGGGTGATCAGGATGATGGTCTTCCCTTCGGCGCGCAGCCGGTCGAGGATGCGGAACAGCTGGTCGGCCTCGGCCGGGGTCAGCACCCCGGTAGGTTCGTCCAGAATCAGAATCTCCGCCTTGCGGTACAGCGCCTTTAGGATTTCTACCCGCTGTTGCATGCCCACGCCGATCTCGTCGATGCGCTTGTCGGGGTCCACGAACAGCTCGTATTCTTCCTCGAGCTCTTTCAGCTCTTTCCGGGCCTTGGCCAGCGAGGGGGCCAGCAGCCCGCCATCTTCGGCGCCCAGAACGATGTTTTCCAGAACGGTGAAATTCTCGACCAGCTTGAAATGCTGAAAGACCATGCCGATACCCGCGGCGATCGCGGCCTGGCTGTCGGGGATGTCGGTCTTTTTGCCGTTGATCCAGATTTCACCTTTGTCGGCCTTGTAGAAGCCGTACAGAATGCTCATCAGCGTGGACTTGCCCGCACCGTTTTCACCGATGATCCCGTGGATCGTGCCGGGGGCGACGCTGATCGAGATGTCCTTGTTCGCTTGAACTGGCCCAAAGGCTTTGGAAATCCCTTTGAGCTCGATGGCGGGGACTGTCATGTCTTGTCCTCGATTGCCGTAGAAGCTGCGCTGATTTCGCAATCATTCGGTCGTGGCGAAACAGCGGCATGAGTGGATGCGGGACGGGAGGTTTCCCCCGCCCCGCGCGATATCAGAACTGCAGTGCCGGGCAGCTGTCGTTCTCGTAGTAGCTGACGACGGTGACATTGCCGTCGATGATGTCGCGGCGCGCCTTTTCGACGGCGGCCTTCATCTCGTCGCTTACCAGCGAGGCGTTGTTTTCATCCATGGCAACGCCGACACCGTCCTGTGCCAGCCCCATGGTGAACTTGCCGGTCTCGACATCTTCGCCTGCTTTCATGGCGTCATAAACGGCCACATCCACGCGCTTGAGCATCGAGGTCAGGACCTTGCCCGGGTGCAGGTGGTTCTGGTTGCTGTCCACGCCGATCGACAGGATGCCTTCGTCGGCCGCGGTCTGCAGAACACCGACGCCGGTACCGCCTGCGGCGGCGTAGATCACGTCAGCGCCTTGGCTGATCTGAGCTTTGGTCAGCTCAGAGCCCTTCACCGGGTCGTTCCATGCGGCCGGGGTGGTGCCGGTCATGTTGGCGACGACGTTGATGTCAGGGTTTACGGCCTTTGCGCCCTGGGCGTAGCCGCAACCAAAGTGCCGGATCAGCGGAATGTCCATGCCGCCGATGAAGCCGACGGTACCCGACTTGGATGCCATCGCGGCCATCATGCCGACCAGGTACGAGCCTTCATGCTCGGCGAACGAGACCTGGCGGATGTTCGGCGCGTCCAGCCAGCTGACGTCGACGGCGACGAACTTGGTGTCGGGATAGTCAGGTGCGACGGCGGCCAGCGGATCAGCCATGGCAAAGCCCATGGTGATGATCGGGTTTGCACCGGCTTCAGCGAAACGACGCAGGGCTTGTTCGCGCTGCGCTTCCGACTGCAGCTCGATTTCGCGATAAGACTTGCCGGTCTGGTCGGCCCAGCGCTTGGCGCCGTTATGGGCTGCTTCGTTGAACGATTTGTCGAACTTGCCGCCCAGATCGAAGATGATCGCTGGTTCGGCCAGCGCCGCTCCTGCGGTCAGTGCGAACGCGGCGGCCGCGCCCATCAAGGATTTCATCAGGGTCATCATATACTCCCGTTGTTTTTTATGGCTTCGGGGCAGGGGCTTTTGCCCAGCCCCGCTCAGAGCGAGCAGAACTGCTGTGATAGCGGCAATTAAGGCCGTCTGAAACAGCCATGGTCAACCGCTTTTTGACCATTTGGTCTCAGAAATGCCCGGCTTTCGTCAGGGTAGCGCGCGCTCCATCAAGATTGCATCTACTTTGTCAGCCTTGCCGCGTCGGTAATATCCCGGCCGAAGACCGCAGCGCGCATAGCCGCAACTTTGGTAGAGTGCAATGGCGGCCGCGTTGTCCGATGCCACCTCAAGAAACGCCCGGCGCGCACCCAGATCGCGAGCCCTGTCGTGCCATGCCTGCATGCAGACGCGGCCCAGACCCTGCCGCTGGTGATCGGGGTGCGTCGCGATGGTCAGCAGCTCGGCCTCGTCGCCGATGACCTGGATCAAGGCAAATGCTGTTTTGTTTCCAACGACATGGATGAAGCGGTTGGTAAGAAGCTCAGCAAATTCATCAGCGGTCCATGGGCGGGACTGGGTGAAAGCCGCGCCGTGGGTCTCGGCCATTTCCTGTGGGGTCATGGGTCCAGCAAAGGCGGCGGCGTATCGCGCGACGGGGCGGCATCCGCGGGGCGAACGTACAGGGGGGCAGGGGAGTCTGACACAAGGTCAACACGTCCAGAAGCAATCCGGGCGATGGCCCGGACGACTGCATCCGCATCGTCGCACAAAAACAGGGCGCCAAGTGATTCTGCCTGTCCCTGCGTCATCAGTTGCGGCGTCCCGTCGGGCGCTTGCACATAAACTTGGTCGCGGGGGGCGGGAATGGCAGGGATCCGCCCTTTGGGCGCCAAGGCCGCCAAGGCTTCAAGGCCCGAAACGCCGATTGCCGGCTTGTTCAATCCAAGCGCCAGCCCTCGGGCGGCAGAGACCGAGATGCGAATTCCTGTGAAATTGCCCGGACCCGTCCCGACACCGATCGCGTCGATATCCGCCCAAGAAACCCCGCCTTCTGCCAGTATGTCCTGAAGCAGAGGCATCAGGCGTTCTGCCTGGCCTCGGGTCAAGGTTTCGGCGCGGCTCAAGACGATGTCTGGCCCGCGCAGCAAAGCGGCCGCGCAATGCGCGGCCGATGTGTCAAATGCCAGAATTGTTTGATCAGACGGCAACAGGGCGAACCTCGGTCACCTCGGGGATGTAATGGCGGAGCAGGTTCTCGATTCCCATCTTCAGGGTCAGCGTTGAGGACGGGCACCCAGCGCAGGCGCCTTGCATATGCAGGTAGACGACGCCGCGGTCAAAGCCGTGGAAGGTGATGTCACCGCCGTCCTGCGCCACGGCGGGGCGCACGCGGCTGTCCAGCAATTCCTTGATCTGGTTGACGATTTCCGAGTCCTCACCCGAATGTTCAGCATGGCCGGACGCGGTTTCCACCCCGGCCCCCATCACCGGCTGGCCGGACTGGTAGTGCTCCATCACGGCGCCCAGGATGGCGGGTTTGATGTGGTCCCACTGCACGCCGTCGTCTTTGGTGACGGTCACGAAGTCATTGCCGAAGAAAACTCCGGTCACACCGCTGACCGCAAAGATGCGCTGCGCCAGCGGCGAGTTCTGCGCGGCTTCGGCAGTCGGGAAATCCGCTGTACCGGCCTCGAGCACGGTCTGACCGGGCAGGAATTTCAGCGTGGCCGGGTTGGGCGTGGATTCGGTCTGGATGAACATGGCGCGCTCCGTATCAGTTGGCTCTGATATGCGCGTCAGTGGCCGGGAAGTCAAGATTTGGAACGGTTCTAAATAGCTGCGGCCTGTCGGATTGCCATGTCCAGCCGGTCATCGCCCCAATAAAGCTCCTCATCCACGACAAAACTGGGGGCGCCGAAGATCCCCAGCGATTTGGCGCGGGCAACCTGTTCAAACAGAGAACTCTTGATGTCAGCGTCCGCGGTCCGGTCGATCATGTCCTCGGGGAGGCCGGCGGCGGACAGGGCGCTGCGAAGAACAGGCTCTTCGGAAATGTTCAGGCCTTGGCCAAACTGCGCGGCGAAAACGGCGCGGGAAAACGCAGCGCGCGCTTCACCCTGAGGGATGGCGAGCGCAAGGCGTGCGGCCTTCAGGCCGTTCTGCGGAAACTCGGCAGGTCGGGTCAGGGGCAGGTCACGCTGCCGGCACAGCCGTTCCATGTCGCGCCACATGTACCGCCCCTTGGTCGGATAGATGTTGAACGGCGAGGTTTTCCACCCCTGCTCGGCAAAAATGGGACCCAGAAGGAATGGCTGCCAGTCCACCTGCACGCCGCAGGCTGCCGCGTCCCGTTCGACCCGCATGGCGCTGAGGTAGGAATAGGTCGAGGCGAAATCGAACCAGAAGTGCAGGGTGGCGGGCATCAGGTGATCTCTTCGAGCTTCTCCTTGCTCAGGTCGCCCGGAACGATGGTGATCGGAATCGGCAAGCTGCCGGAATTCCGCGTCAACTGAGTGACCAGTGGACCCGGGCCCTTCTTGTCGGTACCCGCACCCAGAACAAGGACGCCGATCTCGGGATCCGAGCGGACATGCTCGATGATCTGCGGAACGGGTTCACCCTCGCGGATCGCCAGTTCCGGCTCGATCCCCTGCTTGTCGCGCATCCATTTGGCAAATACCTCGAAATGCGCATGGATACGCTCGCGGGCTTCTTCCCGCATCACTTCGGCCACGCCGATCCAGTGGTTGAACTCGTCCGGAGGAATGACCGAGAGGATGGTCACCCCCCCGCCCGTATGCGCAGCACGCATTGCGGCGAAACGCATGGCGTTCAGGCACTCGCGGCTATCGTCAAGAACTACAAGGAACTTGCGCATGAATGTCCTCTTCGGTTTTCGGGATCATGCCCGAGCATTCGGTGTCTGGCAACTCGGGCCGCGACGGGCCTTCGCTTATTGGTTGCTGGCCGCCCAGTCCCAGTAGAGCGCGCGCGTGCGGCGCGTGATAGGGCCAATCTGATATTGGGTGTCGTCCAGTGCGGTCACGGGCGTGACCTTGTTCATGTTGCCGGACATGAACACTTCGTCCGCGTCGTGAAAATCGTCGAAGGTCAGAACAGTTTCGTGAACCGTCACACCGTCGCGCCGCAGATTGTCGATGTGCCGCGCACGGGTGATGCCTGCAAGGAAGGTGCCGTTCGGTGCCGGAGTAAACACCTCGCCATCCTTGGCCATGAAGATGTTGGCCGTTGCGGTTTCTGCCACGTTGCCCATGGCATCGGTCACCAATGCGTTTGAGAACCCCTTGGATCGTGCTTCCGCCAGCATTCGGGCGTTGTTGGGGTACAGACACCCGGCCTTGGCGTTGACTACCGCGCTTTCCAGAACCGGGCGGCGGAAGCGGGTGGTCGTCAGCGTGACCGAGGCCGCCTCGGGCGCCATCGGGATTTCTTCGAGGCAGATGGCAAAGCCTGTGCTGTCACCCTGCGGCACGATCGCCGTCGCGTCTCCGTCGATCCCCCAGTACATCGGGCGAATGTAGACGGCGGCCTCGGTCGGGTAAGCTTCAAGACCTTCGCGGATCAGTTCGACCATCTGTTCGGTGGTCACGGTCGGAGTGAGCATCAGCGCCTCGGCCGAGCGGTTCACCCGGTCGCAATGCGCGGCCAGATCCGGGGTCATGCCATCAAATCGGCGGGCTCCGTCAAACACTGACGAACCCAACCAGGCCCCGTGGTCCGCAGCCCGCATGATCGGGGCATCGCCATCGTGCCATGTGCCATCGAAATAAGTGCGGATATTCTTGCCGACTGCCATTTTGCCCTCCGTCAATTCCGCCGAACCGTAGGAGCGCGCGCGCCTGAGGTCCAGCAGATTATCCCGTCGCCATAGGCAACACGTCGCGCTTGACCATTGCGCGCAGGGCGAAGTTGGAGCGCAGGTTGCGGATGCCGGGAATCTGCATCAGCCGGTTTTCCAGAAACGCGTCAAAGGCGGTCAGGTCACGCGCCACGACACGCAGCAGGATGTCGCGCGAGCCGGTCATTAGGTAACACTCCATCACCTCATCGCATCGCAGGATGGCGCGTTCGAAGGCGTCGATGGCGTTGCGATCCTGTTTCTCAAGTTCGACAGACACGAAAATCGTGACGCCAAAGCCCAGCTTCTCGGGGTCGACCTGAGCCGAGTATCCGGTGATCACCCCGTCGCGGCGCAGGCGGTCCAGGCGTCGCGCGCAGGGTGTGGGCGAAAGGCCCACCTTTTCGGCCAGGTCCAGAACGGTCATGCGCCCGTCCTGCTGCAGCGCGCGCACGATCTTGCGGTCGATCTGATCCATGGGGAAAATCCCTAAAATTGTCGGCTCGGATTATTATTATCGCCAAGAGCAATGTGTTGGCCAGCACGTATTGGCGAAAATCGCTCGGTCGGATGTGGCAGACTCGATCTGTCATTCCGGAGGAGAAAAATGGAAATAACCACGATTGACGCGCCAGATCACGAGCGTGTGGTCGAATTCAAAGACGCCGCCAGCGGGCTTTCGGGCTTTGTGGCGATCCACTCCACGCAATTGGGGCCTGCAGCGGGTGGCGTGCGGATGCGCACCTATGGCCACCCGTCCGAGGCGCTGGACGATGCGCTGCGCCTGTCGCGGGGCATGACCTACAAGAACGCCGCGGCCGATCTGCCGCTGGGCGGGGGCAAGGCCGTCATCATCGGCGACCCGACCGCGGACAAGACGCCCCGGTTGCTGCAGGCCTTCGGGCGCGTGGTCCAAAGCCTTGGCGGCCAATACTGGACTGCCGAGGACATGGGCATGACCCCGGCCGACATGGCCCAGATCGGCACCGAAACCGAATATGTCGCCGGTCTGCCCGATGGCCCCTTCGCCAGCGGCGACCCGTCGCCCATCACCGCCCGCGGGATCTTCAACGCCATCCGCGTGACTGCGCGGCATCGGTTCGGGTCCGCGGACCTGAGCGGCAAGACCGTCTCGGTGCAGGGGCTGGGTCATGTGGGCGAACATCTGTGCGCGCTGCTGAATGACGCAGGGGCGAAACTGGTGATCACCGACATCGATACGGGCCAGACCGCCCGGCTGGCGGACCGGTTCGCGGCGCAGACCGTCGCGCCCGATGCGATCTATGCGGCCGAGGCGGATATTTTCGCGCCCTGCGCGATCGGCGGCATTCTGAACGAAACCAGCATTCCGTTGCTGAAGGTCGGCGCGGTGGCCGGTGGAGCCAACAACCAGCTGGCGACCGATGCCGACGCGCAGCGCCTGCATGACCGCGGCATCATCTACGCCCCGGATTTCGTGGCCAATGGCGGCGGGATCGTGAACGTCGCGACCGAGATCCTGAAGATCAAGGACCGCGAAGCCTGGGTCGGTCAGCGGCTCGAAGCGCTGGAGCGGACGATGGACCGCATCCTGACCCGCGCCAAGGTCGATGGCGTCAGCCCCCATGCGGTGGCCGAATCCATCGTCGAGGAAAAACTGCACCCGCAGGCCGCCTGACCTGCAACGAAAAACGCCGCCCCGGATAAGGGGCGGCGCTGCAGTTTCTGTCTGGGTCTCAGGCGCGGCCGGCGCCCACCATCCCCACGATCTCGTAGGTGCGGCTGAGGATCGGAGCCGCGATCTCCCGTGCCCGTTCCGCGCCACGGTCCAGGATCCTATCGATCTCGGCCTGATCGCCCATCAGCCGCGCCATCTCGGTCGAGATCGGCGACAGCCTTGCAACCGCCAGATCGGCCAGCATCGGCTTGAATTCACCGAACTGCTTGCCACCGACCTCGGCCAGAACCTGCTCGACCGTCTGATCGCTGAGCGCGGCATAGATGTTGACCAGGTTGCGCGCCTCGGGGCGGCCTTCCAGCCCGTCCACCTCCGAGGGCAGGGCATCAGGGTCGGTCTTTGCCTTGCGGATCTTCTTGGCGATGGTGTCGGCATCGTCGGTCATGTTGATCCGGCTCATGTCGGACGGATCCGACTTGGACATTTTCTTGGCCCCGTCGCGCAGGCTCATCACGCGCGTCGCCGCGCCCTCGATCACCGGCTCGGTAATCGGGAAGAAATCGACGCCATAGTCGTGGTTGAACTTGATGGCGATGTCGCGGGTCAGCTCAAGATGCTGTTTCTGGTCGTCGCCCACCGGGACATGGGTCGCGTGATAGACCAGAATGTCGGCGGCCATCAGCGAGGGATAGGCGAACAGGCCCAGCGAGGCGTTCTGCTGGTTCTTGCCCGCCTTGTCCTTCCACTGGGTCATGCGCTGCATCCAGCCCATGCGCGCGACACAGTTGAAGATCCAGGCCAGTTGCGCGTGCTCGGGCACCTGGGACTGGTTGAACAGGATCGACTGTTCCGGGTCGATGCCGGCGGCGATGAAACCTGCGCACAGCTCGCGCGTGGAATGCGCCAGTTCCTTGGGGTCCTGCCAGACGGTGATCGCGTGAAGATCGACCATGCAGTACACGGTCTCCATCTCCGGCCCTTGCATATCCACAAAACGCTTGAGCGCACCAAGGTAGTTGCCAAGATGCAGGTTTCCCGAGGGCTGGATGCCGGAAAACACGCGCGGCGTGAACTTGGTCTCGGTCATGGAAGGGAACTCCCGTCTGGAAAAATAAGCCTCCGTCGCTTACCCATGAGGCAAAGGGACGTCAACAGCCGCGAAAGGCCCGCCCAATGAGCAGCGAGCATTACACACCCCCCGTGAACCCCCTGCCACCCGTGGTGGTGGCGCTGGTCTTGTTCATCATGGGGATCGAACTTGCCTTCACCCTCGGCACGCGCGGCCTGGTCGGCGGACCGGGCGCGGTGGGCTGGCGGCTGGAGGCGATCCAGCGCTATTCCTTCTCGGCGGACATCTTCGACTGGATGGTGATGAACGGACGTTGGCCGGTCGAGCATGTGATCCGGTTTTTCACCTACCCCTTCGTGTCAGGCAGCTTTACCCAGGCGCTTTTTGTCTGCGTCTTCGTTTTGGCGATGGGCAAGATGGTGGGCGAGGTTTTTGGCGGTTTTGCGATGCTGGTGATCTTTGTGCTGTCCGGCGTGGGCGGGGCGTTGGCCTATGCGGTGCTGCTGGACCCGCGCTATCCGCTGGTCGGGGGCTTCCCGCCGGTCTACGGCCTGATCGGCGCGTTCACCTGGCTGTTATGGCGAAGGCTGTCGCTGGTCGGAGAGAACCAGGCGCGGGCGTTCCAGTTGATCGCGGTGCTGATGGGCATCCAACTGCTGTTCGGGCTGATCTTCGGCGGCACCTCGGATTGGGTGGCCGATCTGGGTGGGTTCGCGACCGGGTTCGGGCTGTCGTTTTTCGTGGCGCCGGGCGGATGGGCGCGTCTGGTGGGGCGTATCCGGCGGGACTGAGGTGGTCAGGACCTTCGCAGGGCGGACCGGAACTCGGACAGGCGGAATGCGCCCAGCAGGTGGCCCAGAAGGAAGTAAGATACCGCGGCGACCACGATCAGGCCCAGCAAGGCCAGATAGCGCCAGCCCGGAACCTCGAACGTCCAACCGAACAGCTGCATCGCCGCGATCAGCACCACGCCCATTCCAATTGAAGCGGCCAATATCCTGGGCGCTCGGCGCTTGAATCGGTCGTCGAAACGGGCTTCGTCGCCCATGCGCCGGGCGCCCAGTGCCAACAGCGCCACCATGCCCCACCCGGCGGCTGAGGCCGCGATGGCCGGGGCGATCCAGCCGACGATTGGGTACAGCCCAAAGGCCAGAACGGCGTTGATGACCATCGCCACCATGGCATACCGGAAGGGCGCGCGGGTATCCTCGCGGGCGAAGAACAGCGGTTGCAGCAGCTTTTGCAGCATGAAAGCCGGCAGGCCAATGCCATAGACCGCCACGGCCAACGCGGTGGCAACCGTGTCTTCGGGTGTGAACTGTCCACGCTCGAACAGGACCGAGACCAGCGGCACCGGGATGAGAACGAAGGCCACGGTGGCCGGAATGGTCAGCAACAGGGTGAACTCTCCGGCGCGGGAAAAGGCGTTGCGCGCGCCATCGCCGTCCCCCGCGCGCAGGCGGCGCGACAGGTCGGGCAACAGCACGATGCCAACGGCGATGCCGACCACGCCCAGCGGCAGCTGATACAGCCGGTCGGCGGCAAAGAGCCAGCTGATGGCCTTTTCGGTCTTTGACGCGACCAGCTGCCCGACAACGAGATTGACCTGCGTCACACCCATGGCAAGTGCCGCCGGTACCGCGATCCGAACCATGTTGCGCATTTCAGGGCTGAGCTTCGGCCGGCCGAACCGGATGCGAATTCCGGCGCGTTCGGTGGCGACCCAAACCAGCGCCAGTTGAGCAACCCCGGCAATGGGTATAACTGCGATGAGCCAACGGATGACCTCGCCCCCGGTTGCCGCGCCTACGATCAGTGCCGTGCAGGCGAAGATGTTCAGCAGGACCGGTGCCGCAGCAGCGGCGGCAAAGCGCCCCGTGGCATTGAGAACCCCGGAAAACAGCGCGGCCAAGGACATGAACAGGATGTAGGGAAAGACGACATACCCGTACCCGACCGCCAGATCGAAACGTTCGTCGCCATAAAACCCCTCGGCCGTCAGCCAGACCAGACCCGGCATGAACACCATGGCCAGCCCGACCAGCGCCAGAACGGCCGCCGCCAGCAGGTTGAACGCATCCTGCGCAAACCCTTGCGCGTCTTCGCCGCCCTCCAGCCGTTTCGAGAACATCGGAACGAAGGCCGCATTGAAAGCGCCCTCGGCGAAGAACCGGCGGAACATGTTGGGCAGGCGGAAGGCTGCGACAAAAGCATCCATGACCGGCCCCGGCCCGATATAGGCTGTCAGCAGAATTTCCCGCAGAAAGCCCAGAATACGGCTGGCAAGGGTCCAGAACCCGACAGTGAACAGGCCCGAGAACAGGCGGATCTGCTTCATGAGGCCGCCCGCTCGGCGCCTTCGGTGATCGCGGTGCGCAGCTTGGCTTCCAGCGTTCTCTGCTTGGCCTCCGAGTGGTATTTGAGCCCGAACATGTCCTTGACGTAGAACGTATCCACCACCTGCTCGCCATAGGTCGCGATCACGGCATTGGCGATATAGACATTGGCGGCGGCAAGGGTCCGGGCCAGATCATAGAGCAGGCCCGGCCGGTCGCGGGTGTCGACTTCGATGATCGTGTAGATCTCGGACCCTTCATTGTCGAAGGTGATGTGCGTCGGGACGTTGAACGCCTTTTCCCGCTTCTTGATCTTGTCGCGGGACCTGAGCGCCTCGCGGGCCACCACTTCGCCCTTGAGGGTGCGGTGGATCATCTGGGTCAGGCGCGGCAGACGCGACAGTTCGAACGGGTGGCCGTCAGCGTCCTGGATCCAGAACGCGTCAGTCACGTAGCCGTCCTTGGTGGTATAGCTGCGGGCATCGACCACGTTTGCGCCCACGAGCGCCAGCGCGCCGGCGATTCGGGCAAAGATACCTGGGTGGTCGGCCATCGCGAAGCAGGCGCGGGTGGCGTCGCGATCCTCGTCTGGTTGCAGGCGGATCTCCATCGCGCCGGGGTCACCGTCGGCTTCCAGTGCGCGCAACATCTCAGCGAATTCGACATGGGTCGAGAGGTTAAGCCCCTGCCAATACGGATCATAGTGCCGCCCGGTTTCCGTCTTGAGATCGGCCTTGGACCAGGCAGACAACGCGTCACGCAGCGCTTTCTTGGCCTCGGCGCCACGATTGGCACGGTTGAGGTCCTCCATGCCGGTTTCCAGCGCGCGCTTGGTTTCCGCGTGCAAGGCCCGTAGCAGGGTGGCCTTCCAGTTGTTCCAGGTGTTCGGCCCAACGCCGCGGATGTCGCAGACTGTCAGGACAGTCAGCAGATCCAGCCGTTTGACGGTCTGAACCGCCTTGGCAAAGTCGCGCACCGTGCGTGGGTCCGAGATGTCGCGCTTCTGTGCCATGTCCGACATCAGCAGGTGATAGCGCACCAGCCATTCGACGGTTTCGCACTCTTTCTTGTTCAGCCCCAGCCGAGGCGCGACCGTCCGTGCGATCTTGGCCCCCAGTATCGAGTGATCCTCGGGGCGGCCCTTGGCGATGTCGTGCAACAGCAAAGCGACGTAAAGCACACGCCGGTTCACTCCGCCCTCGAGGATCGACGAAGCCAGCGGCAGCGCTTCGACAAGTTCGCCCCGTTCGATCTGCGCCAGGTTGATGATGCACTGGATCGTGTGCTCGTCCACCGTGTAGCTGTGGTACATGTTGAACTGCATCATCGCCACGATGGGCTCGAACTCGGGGATGAAGGCCGACAGAACGCCCAACTCGTTCATGCGGCGCAGCGCGCGTTCGGGATTGCCGTGTTTCAGCATCAGATCCAGAAAGATGCGCCTCGCCTCTTTGTCGTTGCGCATTTCGTCATCGATCAGGTGCAGGTTGGCCGTGACCAGTCGCATTGCATCGGGATGGATCAGCATGCCCGTGCGCAGGCCTTCCTCGAACAGACGCAGTAGATTCAGCTTGTCGCACAGAAAGCTTTTGGGGTCGGCCACATCCAGCCGGCCATGAACAACCTTATAGCCCGCCTTGACCCGTGGCTTGCGGCTGAAGATGCGTTCCAGCAACGGCGCGTTTTTCATATGTGCCGCTTCAAGCTTGGTCAGGAAGATCCGTGTCAGCTCGCCCACTTGAGTGGCTTCTCGGAAATAGCGCTGCATGAAGATTTCGACGGCCCGGCGGCCTGCTCGGTCTTCGTATCCCATGCGGTCGGCCACCTCGACCTGCAGATCAAAGGTCAGCTGTTCGGTTGCGCGCCGTGTCACCAGATGAAGATGCGAACGTACGGCCCAAAGGAAGTCTTCGGCCTGCACGAACGTGTTGAATTCGTCCTGGGTGAAAAGCCCCAGCGGGACAAGTTCAGCCACGTCGTGAACGCCGTAGATGTATTTGGCGATCCAATACAGCGACTGCAGGTCGCGAAGGCCGCCCTTGCCCTCTTTCACGTTCGGTTCGACCATGTAACGCTCGCCCTGCTTATGGTGGCGTTCGTCGCGTTCATGCAGTTTGGCTTCGATGAACTCGCGTTCGGTTCCTTTGAACAGCTCGGATTTCAGCCGGTTTTCCAGCTCATCGGCCAGGTCCCGATCACCGGCCAGATAGCGCTGTTCCAGCATCGCTGTCCGGATCGTGAAATCCTCGTCTCCCAGACGCAGGCAATCACGGATCGTGCGCGAGGAATGCCCGACTTTCAGCCGCAGATCCCAGAGAATGTACAGCATCGACTCGATCACGCTCTCGGCCCAGGCTGTGATCTTGTAGGGAGTCAGAAACAGCAGATCGACATCCGAAAACGGCGCCATCTCGCCGCGCCCATAGCCGCCCACCGCCAAAACCGCCATCTTCTCGCCCTGGGTCGGGTTGGCCAATGGATGCAGATGCTGTCCGGCCACAGTCATCGCGGCGCAGACCAGCCCATCGGTCAGATAGGTGTAGGACCGCGTTAACGGCCGGGCGTCGAAGGGCCGGGCGGTGAACGCCTCCTCGATGGCCTGACGCCCGGATTTCTGAGCATCCCGCAGAATCCGGACGGCCTCGTTTCGGGCTGCGGCCGTCTCCGGAATGTCTTTCAAGGCCTTCGACAGCAGCGCGTTGACCTTTTCGCCATCGAAGATTTCGCTGGCTTCGCAGATCAATGCGCCAGCCGGCGCGGGGATCGTCACAAGCTGATCAGAAACCGGCGCCAGAGAAGCTTTGCGGGGCAGGGTCAATCACAACTACCTGTTTGTTCTGGATCGTGGCCACGGCCAGACCTCGTTCATTCGTACCGTTCGGGCGCAGACGGAAAATTCCGCCAACACCCTGGAACCCGGCATTCTGGGTCAGGGCCGCGGCGGAAAGGGCATTGGACTTGCCTTGGCTGGCCAGAGCGCCGATGGCGGCGATGCCGTCATAGGCCAGGCCGCTGATCGGATGCGGTGCCTCGCCATAGGTCGCGTTGTAGCGCACGCGATAGGCCTGGGCCTTGGCAGGGTCGGGCAAGGCAAACCACCCGCCTTGCACGCCCGGTAGTTCCAGCGTCTGGGCCGGAATGTCCCAGCGGGTCAGGCCAATATATTGCACGGTTGCCGGTGGGACACCGGCCTCGGGCAGCAACTGGCTGAAGAGCGGCAGCGCACCGGCGGTTGTGGCGGTCAAAAAGAGCGAATCCGCCCCCGTCGAATCCACAGTTGCCTTGATTGCGGGGATGGCGTCGATCACACCCTGCTGAGATCGATCAAAACCGACCACACCCGCATTCGCCACACGGCTGTTGCCAAGTGCGTTCGAGATTGCCGCCTGGCCCAATTGGCCTGCCGCATCATTGCTGTGCACGATGACTGTGCTTTTCTTTCCCTGTTTGCCGGCGTAGCTGACAAGCCGGTTGGCCGTGTTGTCGAAGGTCGGGCCAAGGACAAACACGTTTCCGCCGGCAATGCTTGTATTGTTCGAGAAGGACAGAACGTTCACGTTCTTGCTCAGAACCGCAAGGCCCGCAGCATTTGCAGCCTGCGCGTAGACCGGCCCCAGAATGACCTTTGCGCCGTCGGCAACGGCCTGCTGCGCAACTGCGGCTGCCGTGTTCGGATTGCCGGCAGTGTCATAGACGCGAAGATCGATCTTGACGTTGTTCAGATCGGCCATGGCCAGCCGGGCAGCGTTCTCAAGGCTTTGCGCCAACGCGGCGTCGCCCGATTTGGGCACCAGCAGGGCTACGGGGATCGGCTCTGACGTATCTATCGACGGTCCGCGCCCGGTGGCGCCGGGTTCGCAGGCGGCCAAAAATGCCGCCGCGGTCAGGCCGATGGCGATTTTCGCCAGTTTGCGAACGGGCTTGCAAACGGTAAACATCTAAATGAAAACTCCCTGATCCGGCGGCAAAGAACGCTGCTGTTCTATCACGCCGCGATAATAAACGTCACGCTGCGAGGGTCCAGCTTTGAATTTCCAAAAGGTAAGATTGGCTGGGGGGCTGTATTTTGTTGCCACTCCGATCGGAACGGCGCGCGACATTACGCTCAGGGCGCTGGACGTTCTGGCCTCGGCGGATGTGATTGCGGCGGAAGATACACGCAGCCTGCGCAGACTGATGGAGATTCACGGTGTACCCCTCGAAGGGCGGCGCATCCTGGCCTATCACGACCACAGCGGCACGGCTGCGCGTGAAAAACTGATTGCCGAACTGTCAAAGGGCAAGTCCGTGGCCTACGCGTCCGAGGCCGGCATGCCCCTGATCGCCGATCCGGGATACGACCTGGGCAAACAGGCGGCCGAGGCCGGATTCACCGTGACCTGCGCGCCGGGACCCTCGGCGGCGCTGACCGCCCTGACGCTTGCCGGGTTGCCGACCGATGCCTTCTTCTTTGCAGGGTTCCTACCGAATGCGGCCGGCGCGCGCCGGTCGCGGATCGAGGCGCTGCGGGACATTCCGGGGACACTTGTGTTTTACGAATCCCCCAAACGCCTGGCGGCGTGCCTGGCGGACCTGGCGCAGGTTCTGGGCGGTGATCGGCAGGCGGCCATGTGCCGGGAACTGACCAAGAAGTTCGAGGAAGTCCGGCGGGGTAGCCTGGCAGAGCTGTCCGAACAGTATCGAGATGCCACTGTGAAGGGCGAGATCGTCTTTCTGGTGGACCGTGCCCATTCACAAGCCGTTAACGATTCAGATGTAGAAGAAGCGTTGCGACAGGCTCTGGAAACGCACTCGGTGCGGGATGCGGCGGATCTGGTGTCCAGGATGTATGACCTGCCGCGACGGCCGATTTATCAGAAGGCCCTGAAGATGGGAAAGGGATGACATGGCGCGACGGTCGGTCCAAGGCTCGGTTTCCTATCACGCCGGGCAGGCGGCCGAGCACAGCGTCGCTGCCGATTACGAAAGCCGAGGGTTCAAGGTCTGTCAAAGGCGCTGGCGCGGCGCAGGGGGTGAGATCGACCTGATCGTTCGGGATGCGCAGGGCCTTGTGTTCGTCGAGGTCAAGAAAAGCCAAAGCTTTGACAGCGCCGCCGCGCGGATCAGCAAACGGCAGATCGACCGGATATGCGCCTCGGCGGCGCAGTATTTGGCGCAGGAACCGGGCGGGCAGCTGACCAATGTCCGGTTCGATGCGGCGCTGGTGGATGCAACAGGCGCAGTGCAAATCGTCGAAAACGCCTTTGGGCAGGACTGATCGCCATTGAACACCCGTCCCCGCTGGGCCATGTATCTGGCGTGACTACGAGGGACACGCCATGAAAATCGCCTTTCAGATGGACCCGATCGGGGCCGTGGACATCAATGCCGACAGCTCGTTCCGGCTGGCCGAAGAAGCCCAAGCCCGTGGGCACCAGCTGTTTTACTACGGACCTGATCAACTGGCCTATCAAGAGGGGCGCATCACCGCCCGCGGTCACGACATGACGGTGCAACGGGTTGCGGAGCAGCCGGCGGTTCTGGGGCCTGAGCGCGAGGTTGATCTGGCGGATTTCGATGTCGTCTGGCTGCGTCAGGACCCGCCGTTCGACATGCATTACATCACCTCAACCCATCTGCTGGATCGGTTGCGTGGGCAGGCTCTGGTGGTGAATGATCCGTTCTGGGTGCGCAACTACCCGGAAAAACTGCTGGTTCTGGATTTTCCCGACCTGACACCGCCCACCACGATCGCCCGCGATCTGCGGACCATCAAGGCGTTCAAGGAAAAGCATGGCGACATCATCCTCAAGCCGCTCTATGGCAATGGAGGGGCTGGCGTGTTCCGACTGGATGCCGATGACCGCAACCTGACCTCGTTGCACGAGTTATTCACCGGTTTCTCGCGAGAGCCGCTGATCGTTCAGAAATTCCTGCCGGATGTGCGCAACGGCGACAAGCGGGTGATCCTGGTCGACGGTGAGCCGGTCGGCGCGATCAACCGCGTTCCGGCCGAGGGTGAGACCCGGTCGAACATGCATGTGGGCGGCCGTCCCGAAAAGATCGGCCTGACCGACCGCGATCTTGAAATCTGCGCGGCCATCGGACCGCTCTTGAGGGAAAAGGGCCAGATCTTCGTGGGTATCGACGTGATCGGAGACTATCTGACCGAAATCAACGTGACGTCGCCCACCGGAATCCAGGAATTGGAGCGGTTCAACGGCACAAATATCGCCGAAAAGATCTGGCAAGCGATCGAGGCCAAGGTCTAAGCCGCAACCCGGGCGCTGATCCTGTAGCTCAGCGCCTCGGCCACATGGGGGCGGCGCACATCGGGCGCGCCCTCGAGATCGGCAATGGTGCGGGCCACGCGCAGAATGCGGTGGTAGGCCCGCGCCGACAGGCCGAACCGCTCGGCCGCCTTGACCAGCAGGTCCTTGCCCTCGGCGTCTGGTGCGGCGACCTCTTCCAGCAGATTGCCTTCGATATCGGCATTCTGGCGAATGCCGGGCGTGTCCTGAAAACGCCGGGCCTGAACAACGCGCGCCTGCTGCACCCGCGCGGCGACGGTGGCCGAGCTGTCTCCGGATGGCGGCAGGTCAAGGTCGGTAAAGCCCACGGGCGGCACCTCGATCCGCAGGTCGAACCGGTCCATCAGCGGCCCCGAGATGCGGCCCAGATAGTCCTCGCCGCAGACGGGTGCGCGCGAGCAGGCGCGTGACGGATCGCTGAGATATCCGCATTTGCACGGGTTCGCCGCCGCCACCAGCATGAACCGGCAGGGGTATTTCACATGGGCGTTGGCGCGGGCGACCATGACTTCGCCGGTCTCGATGGGCTGGCGCAGGGTTTCCAGAACCGTGCGTGGAAATTCGGGGAATTCGTCCATGAACAGGACGCCGTTGTGGGCCAGGGAAATCTCGCCGGGTTTCGCGCCTTTTCCGCCGCCCACGATCGCCGCCATCGACGCCGTATGATGCGGTTCGCGGAACGGGCGGGTCCGGCTGATGCCGCCTTCGTCCAGCATGCCGCACAGCGATTGGATCATCGAGGTCTCGAGCGCTTCGGTGGGCGTCAGCGGCGGCAGAATGCCGGGCAAGCGGGCGGCGAGCATGGATTTGCCCGATCCCGGCGTGCCGATCATGATCATGTGGTGACGGCCGGCCGCTGCGATTTCCAGTGCGCGTTTTGCCCGTTCCTGCCCTTTGACGTCGCGCAGGTCGCGGGTCGAGGGTTCCAACCTGACCTCGCCGGGCTGGGCGACCGGCAGGGCCGACTGGCCGGTAAAATGGCGCACGACGTCGGCCAGGGACGCGGCCCCGATCACCTGGGTCGCGTCGACCCAGGCCGCCTCGGCACCTGACGCGCGCGGGCACAGCAGCGTGCGGCCCTCGGCCGCGGCGGTCATCGCGGCGGGCAGGGCGCCGGCCACGGGTACCAATGAGCCGTCCAGCGAAAGCTCGCCCAGAGCCATGGTGCCTTCTGCGGCGTCGGCGGGCAGGATGTCGATGGCACAGAGCAGGGCCAGCGCGATCGGCAGGTCGAAATGGCTGCCTTCCTTGGGCAGGTCAGCGGGCGACAGGTTGATCGTGATGCGTTTGGAGGGCAGCGCGATGGCCATTGCGCTAAGCGCGCTGCGCACGCGTTCGCGGGCCTCGGACACGGCCTTGTCCGGCAGACCGACGATTGAAAAGGCGGGCAGCCCGGGGGAGACGGCGCATTGCACCTCGACCGGGCGGGCCTCGACCCCCTGAAAGGCAACGGTATGAGCGCGGGCGACCATGGCGATCCTGTTCGTGGTTAACAGGGCCTTGCTGCCATGGCGCCGGTTTAAGAATGGTTAACGATCACACCGCTTGCCGGATCATTTGCGTGAATTTCGGCCACGCTCCGGGGTCGGCCACGGTTTTGTCGCGGCAGAAGGTGTTGCAGAAGCCCCATCGTTTGCCATCCAACTCCAGAAAAGCGGTCACCGGCTTGCCGGAATAGGGGCAGAGGTCATTGACCGAAGGCCCCGCCTCAACTGCGCGGGCTGTCGAGGCCCCGCCGATCGGCCATGGCTCGGCGTCGAGCGGCTGGTCATAGGGGAACGAGTCGTAGTCGACCGTCAGACCCATCGCGCGCCATTGTCGAACCGCCGGGTCCGACAACAATTCCATGCAGTAGTCGTGGTTCTGCTCGGACACGGGCAGACCGTAGCCGATGATCCGGGCCGCGACCGGCGTATAGAACACGTCGGCCAGCGAATAGCTGCCAAACAACGGGCCGGACGTCGTGCCCGAGATCTTGCGCGCATGCGCCCACAGGGTCTCGATCCGGGTCAGATCGGCGCGGGTTTCGTTGGTCGGCTCGAACGCTTTCCAGCGGTGTTTGAGTTGCATGGGGCAGGCCGACCGCAGCGCGTGGAACCCGGCGACCATCTCGGCACACAGCCAACGGGCGGTTGCGCGGGCGGCAGCGTCTTGCGGCCACAGCCCGGCATCGGGGTGGCGTTCGGCGAGCGTCTCGGCCATGGCGAGGCTTTCGCCGACCACCGTGCCGTCGGGCAGGCGCAGCGCAGGGACCAGACGGGCCGGGGCCAGCGGCTGCATATCCCGGGCCATCGTGCCCGAATACAGGCCGATCATGTGGGTCGTGTGGGGCAGGCCGGATTTTTCCAGCATCAGCCAGCCGCGCATGGACCAGCTTGAAAACAGGCGGTCCCCGATGAAAAGGTCATATGTCATGGCCCGAGGATGGTCGACCGCCTGATATCAGTAAAACGCTGAATTGTGCGCGCCGTGTTCACGGAAGATGATTGATCCGGCCGGCCGACCAGGTTTTGCCGTTAAAGGCCAACTCGGTCACCGAGAGGTTGTCGATGCGATGGGCGAAGGTCTGTTGCGCGTCCAGGTCAAGGGCGCGCTGCACCTGAGTCAGGATCACGCCGAAATGGGCCACGATGACCAGATCGGCGCCTGTATGCATACCGATCAACCCGTCGATCGCCGTGTCGACCCGGGCGCGGACCGCGTTCCAGCTTTCGCCGTTGGGCGGGCGCACGTCGCCGGGGCTGTCCCAATAGGCAAAGGCCAGTCCGGGGTCTTCGGCCTCGATCTCGGCGAAGGCGCGCATCTCCCATGTCCCGAAATGGATCTCGCGCAGATCGGGATGGTGCGGCAGCCGGCGGCGCCTGCCCTGAATGGCCGTGGCCGTATCCGCGGCGCGCGACAGGTCCGATGAAATGACCAGCGCATCCCGCGGCAGGTGATCGTGCAGGCGCGCGAGGGTTGCGTGGTCGCTCAGGTCGGCGGGAATATCGGACCAGCCCACCATCGTTTTGGCATGGGTCGGGCCGTGGCGGACAAGATGCAGCCGGGTCACGGCAACTGACCTTTCAAAACCTGCGGCAGTCCCGCGATGACCTGAACCACAAGGTCGGCTTGGGCGGCGAGGGCGATGTTCAACCGCCCCTGCGCCTCGCGGAATTTGCGGGCCAGCGCATTGTCGGGAACGATACCGTGCCCCACCTCGTTCGAGACGATCACGACCTGCGCGGGGCAGGTCCGTAGCGCGGCCAAAAGGGCGGCCTGTTCCTGTTCAAGATCGCTGCCTGCCAGCAGGTGATTGCTGAGCCACATCGTTGCGCAATCGATCAGACAGACCTGATCCGGGCTCAGCCCCGCCAGCGCCGGGCGCAGGTCCATCGGGGCTTCGATCGTGGCCCAGCCGTCGCCTCTTTGGTCCACATGGCGCCTGATTTTTAGGCGCATCTCATCATCAAACACTTGTGATGTTGCCAGGTAGACGCGGGTTTTTCCTGTTGAAACGACGAGTTGCTCGGAAAATGCAGATTTTCCCGATGCCGCGCCACCCAGGACAAAGGTTAAATCGGGATGCATTTTTTACTACCTTTACAGTGATCCACCCGGTGCGCCCTTGCGTATCGACCATACGTCGGCAAGGCAAGACCGGCGGCGCCTACGACAGATGGGAGAGCTGCATGGCACTGGATAACCCGAACGACTTCTCGATGTCCCGGCAGGCTATGAAAGCCGAATTGCTGGATGCGGAAACCGAATTGCGCCTGGCGTATGCTTGGCGCGACGAACGCGACGAACAGGCCCTTCACCGGTTGATAACGGCTTATATGCGGCTGGCAATTTCAATGGCGGCCAAGTTCAAACGCTATGGCGCGCCGATGAATGACCTGATCCAAGAGGCCGGGCTGGGCCTGATGAAGGCCGCTGACAAGTTCGACCCGGATCGCGGGGTCCGCTTTTCGACCTATGCGGTGTGGTGGATCAAAGCCAGCATTCAGGACTACGTGATGCGCAACTGGTCGATGGTACGGACCGGTTCCACATCGTCCCAGAAATCCCTTTTCTTCAACATGCGTCGCGTTCAGGCCCGGCTGGAGCGCGAAGCCGCGACCGATGGTGTAGAATTGGACCGTCATCAGCTGCACCAGATGATCGCGGCCGAGATCGGTGTTCCGCTGCGCGATGTGGAAATGATGCACGGCCGGCTGGCCGGCTCAGACTTTTCCCTGAACGCCGTTCAATCGGCTGACGAGGATGGTCGGGAGTGGATCGACGCGTTGGAGGATGATCGCGAGCAGGCTGCTGAAACTGTAGAGAACAGCCACGATACCCGCCAATTGCGGGAATGGTTGATCACGGCGATGCAGGCGCTCAACGATCGGGAGCGGTTCATTGTGCGCGAGCGCAAGCTGCGCGAGCCGGCGCGTACATTGGAAAGCCTGGGTCAGGAACTGGGTTTGTCCAAGGAACGCGTGCGACAGCTTGAGGCAGCGGCGTTCGTGAAGATGCGCAAGAACCTTGAAGCTCAATCGCGCGAGGTGCAACACTTCTTCGCATGAGACATCTTGCGATTCTGACGGCGGCTGTGCTGTCGCTGACACTTTTGACCCGGCCAGTTCTGGCCGGGGACCTTATCCCCGACGATATACTGGCACAGATGAGGGACGCCGATGTCGTGATCCTTGGCGAAGTTCACGACAACCCGCTGCATCACTTGGTCCAGACCGAAGCGATTGCGGACATCGACCCGTCTGCGATGGTCTGGGAAATGGTGACCGAGGAAGGGGCTCAGAGACTGGCGCAGACTGCCGCCTCGAATCCCGAGGAGCTGTCACGCATCCTGAGATGGGCCGAAACGGGATGGCCTCCGCTCAGCATGTATTACCCTGTTTTCCAAGCATCAGAGGCTCCGGTATACGGAGCGATGGTGCCGCGCGCGGCTGCGCGGGCGGCGATGGAACGCGGTGCCGCAACGACTCTGGGCGCGGATGCGGCGCGGTACGGGTTGAACATTCCGTTGGCTCCCGAGGATCAAGCGGCGCGCGAGGCCGAGCAATTGGCGGCGCATTGCAACGCACTTCCGGCGGAGGCCTTGCCGCAACTGGTGGCGATCCAGCGTTTGCGCGATGCTGTTCTGACCCGGGCCATTCTGCGTGCAATTGATGAAACCGGCGGTCCGGTGGCGGTGATTACCGGAAACGGGCACGCGCGCAAGGATCAGGGCATTCCGACCTTTCTGTCGCGCCTGCGTCCGGGCCTGAAGGTCTTTGTTCTCGGTCAGTCCGAAGACGGTGTCGTGACGGGTGAATTTGACGCGGTGATTGACAGCCCTGCGGCCGAACGCGAAGACCCTTGCAAGGCCTTCGAGACTCAGAATTAAGCGCTGGAACTCGGGACATGGGTTGCATAGTGTCGAGGCCGAGCACGACCGGGAAGGGCTGAACATGCTGGCATCCAAACGGATCCTCTTGATCCTTGGCGGTGGGATCGCGGCCTACAAATCGCTGGATCTGATCCGAAGGTTGAAGGAGCGCGGGGCGGCGGTGACCCCGGTCCTGACCCGCGCTGCCGAGGAATTCGTAACCCCCTTGTCCGTCTCTGCTCTGGCCGGTGAAAAAGCTTATCGTGATCTGTTCGACCTGACGGACGAGGCCGAGATGGGGCATATCCAACTGTCGCGTTCAGCTGATCTGATCGTCGTGGCCCCGGCGACCGCAGACTTGATGGGCAAGATGGCCGGGGGTCTGGCCAATGATCTGGCATCCACCCTGTTGATGGCCACGGATACCCCTGTTTTATGTGCCCCGGCGATGAACGTGCGGATGTGGAACCATCCGGCAACACGCCGGAACCACAAGCAGCTGATCGCGGACGGCGTCCGGTTTGTCGGACCCAATGACGGTGACATGGCTTGTGGCGAGTTCGGTCCCGGCCGCATGTCGGAACCTCTCGAGATCGTGGCGGCGGTCGAGTCTGCCTTGTCGGATGGCCCACTGAAGGGAAAGCGGATTCTCGTGACGTCGGGGCCGACGCATGAGCCGATTGATCCGGTTCGGTACATTGCAAACCGATCCTCGGGGGCGCAGGGGACGGCGATTGCCAACGCTTTGGCGGCCCTGGGGGCCGAAGTCGTTTTCGTAACCGGCCCTGCGGATGTGCCACCGCCCCAAGGGGTCCAGGTTGTGCAGGTTGAGACTGCGCAACAAATGTCGGATGCGGTGGACGCGGCTCTGCCGGTGGATGCGGGCGTGTTTGCCGCAGCCGTGGCCGATTGGCGGATAGACGGGGCATCAGACCGCAAGTTGAAGAAAAGCCGCGATGGGATGCCTGCCCTGCAATTTGCCGAGAACCCTGACATCCTCAAACGGATTTCGCATCTGGAGACCGGCCGACCCTCCTTAGTCGTGGGTTTCGCCGCTGAAACGGATGATGTGATCGCCCACGCAACCGCCAAGCGGGCGCGTAAAGGGTGCGATTGGATCCTGGCCAATGATGTCAGTCCGGTGACCGGCATCATGGGTGGGGCCGAAAATGCGGTCGTGCTGATATCGGATGCGGGTGCCGAGGAGTGGCCGCGCATGGGCAAGGACGCAGTGGCCGCGCGGCTGGCGGAAAAGATCGCAGCCGCGCTGGCGCGGTGATGCGGCTGTTTGACAGAAGATGAAGGTTGGGATGCGCTGATGGTGGCAATCCGGGTGATCCGAGAAGACGGGGCCGATCCGGCCGTTGCATTGCCGTCCTATGAAACGGCCGGGGCAGCCGGCGCTGACATACGCGCCAACCTGCCTGATCGGGGGTCGATTACCCTTCAACCCGGTGAGCGCGCCTTGGTCCCGACCGGCCTGCGGGTAGAAATTCCGGATGGATATGAGATCCAGGTGCGTCCGCGCTCGGGACTTGCGTTGAAACACGGGATCATGCTGCCGAACGCACCAGGCACGATTGACAGCGACTATCGCGGTCCCTTGGGGGTGATCGTGCTGAATGCGGGGCAGGAAGCCTTTGAAATCGGACATGGCGACAGGATTGCGCAGTTGGTCGTGGCCCCGGTGATCCAGGCGCGGTTCGAGATGACGGACAGCCTGCAGGAGTCGCGGCGCGGTTCCGGTGGGTTCGGATCCACGGGGCGTGCCTGATGGTTCTGGTACTGGCACTGGCAGCGGGGCTTTGGGGGCTTGGCTACCTCGCTGGTGCCTCGCGTACTGCCCGTTGGGTGTCGGTTTTGGTTTTGCTGGCAGGGGTGGTTCTGTCTCATCTGGTTTTGCCCGACGGGAACCCACTGCGCGAGGCCACAGGCGGCTCGGCCGCGATGTGGCTGATTCTGGGTGGTTTCGTTCTGCTGGCCATGGGTTATGGCGCTGTGGTGAAAGCCCTGAGGCGCCGGGCCAACCCACCGTCGGATATTCGACCGAACAGCCCACCTGACCAGTTCAGCGAAGCCGAACTGGAGCGCTATGCCCGTCACATCGTCCTGCGCGAGCTTGGTGGACCCGGGCAAAAACGGATGAAGGCCGCTCGTGTATTGGTGATCGGGGCAGGTGGATTGGGCGCACCGGCGCTGCAGTACCTTGCAGCCGCCGGCGTGGGCACGATTGGCGTCATTGACGATGATGTCGTCGAGAATGCCAATCTGCAGCGGCAGGTCATCCATCGGGATGCAGACATCGGAATGCCTAAAGTCTTTTCTGCGCAGCAAGCAATGGAGGCGCAGAACCCCAATGTCATCGTTCGCCCCTATCACCGCCGCCTGACGGACGACATCGCGGCCGACCTGTTCGCGGATTATGATCTGATCCTCGACGGCACCGACAATTTTGAAACACGGTATCTGGCCAACCGCACCGCGGTGGCTTTGGGCAAGCCCCTTATCTCAGGCGCGCTGTCCCAATGGGAAGGCCAACTGAGCGTGTTTGACCCCGCCAGGAACGCGCCCTGCTACCAATGCATTTTTCCCGAAGCGCCTGCTCCGGGGCTAGCGCCCTCATGTGCTGAGGCTGGGGTGCTCGGGCCACTGCCGGGCGTGGTGGGGGCGATGATGGCGGTTGAGGCGGTCAAGGTAGTCACGGGTGCAGGTCAGGCCTTGCGTGGCGAGATGCTGATCTATGACGCGCTTTATGGCGAAAGCCGCAAGATCACCCTGACCCGGCGGGACGATTGCCCTGTTTGCGGGCAACCCGTTTGATCGCGGCCACTGGACGATCTTGCCTGGCATTCCTAGCTTGACGCTTGAAGGAGACCCCAATGACCAATCCGATCCTGTCCGACTGGACGACCCCGTTCGAAATCGCGCCCTTTGCCGAAATCTCGGATGACGATTTTGCCCCGGCACTGGAAGCTGCTCTGCAGGCCCATGCCGACGAGATCGACACCATCGCGACGAATACCCAGCCCGCGAGTTTTGCCAACACGATCGAAGCGCTGGAAGCGGCGGGCGAGGCCGTGAACAAGGTTCTGTCGGTGTTCTTCACGGTCGCTGGCGCAGACAGCAACCCGAAGCGCGAAGCGTTGCAGCGGGAATTTTCGCCCAAGCTTGCAGCCCATTTCGCCGCGATTTCCTCGAACAAGGCGCTGTTCCAGCGTGTGGACGACCTTTGGGCGAAACGAGATACGCTGGATTTGACCGAGGAACAGGATCGGGTTTTGATGCTCACCCATCGCGGGTTCGTCCGCTCGGGCGCGGCGCTGCACGGGGCGGAAGATGCCCGGATGCAGGAGATCAAGGCGCGTCTGGCGTCATTGGGCACCGCGTTCACGCAAAACCTGCTGGCGGACGAGCGTGGCTGGTTCATGGAGCTGACCGAAGATGATCTGGCGGGACTGCCGGGTTTCGTTGTCGATGCGGCACACGCGGCCGGTCGGGAAAAAGGAGCCAAGGGGCCGGTTGTCACGCTGTCGCGGTCTCTGATCGTGCCGTTCCTGCAGTTCTCGCCACGTCGCGACCTGCGGGAAAAGGCTTACCGCGCCTGGGCGTCACGCGGGGCAAACGGAGGCGAGACCGACAACCGCGCGATTGCCGCCGAAATCCTTCAACTGCGCGAAGAACGGGCCAAGTTGTTGGGCTATGACAGCTTTGCGGCCTTCAAGCTCGAGACCGAGATGGCCCGAACCCCCGAACGGGTGCGCGACTTGCTGATGCAGGTCTGGGCACCCGCCAAAGCCCGGGCCGAGGCCGACGCGGAGATCCTGACGCGGATGATGCAGGAGGATGGCGTCAATGGTCCGCTCGAACCTTGGGACTGGCGGTACTATGCCGCAAAACGGCGCAAGGCCGAGCATGATCTGGATGAGGCAGAACTCAAACCCTACCTTCAGCTAGAGCGCATGACCGAAGCCGCCTTTACCTGCGCCAACCGCTTGTTCGGGTTGGAGTTCGCGCCGCTGGACGTGCCGCTGTACCACCCGGATTGCCGAGCCTGGGAGGTGACCCGGCGCGGCAAACATGTTGCCGTATTCATCGGAGATTATTTTGCGCGCGGATCGAAACGGTCGGGCGCATGGTGCAGCGCGATGCGGGCGCAGGCCAAGTTTCCCAAGGTCCAGACGCCAATCGTCATCAATGTTTGCAACTTTGCCAAGGGCGATCCGGCGCTGCTGTCATATGACGACGCACGGACCCTGTTTCATGAATTCGGGCACGCACTGCACCAGATGCTGTCGGATGTGACCTATGACAGCATCTCGGGGACCAGCGTTGCGCGGGATTTCGTGGAGCTGCCCAGCCAACTGTATGAGCATTGGCTGGAAGTGCCGGAGGTTCTGGCCGAGTTCGCAACTCATGCCGAAACCGGAGCTCCGATGCCACCGGAACTGCTGGACAAGGTTCTGGGTGCCGCCAATTTCGATCAGGGTTTTCAGACGGTCGAATACGTCGCCTCAGCGCTGGTCGATCTGGCCTTCCACGACGGTCCGGCCCCGGCTGACCCCATGGCGAAGCAGGCTGAGGTTCTGGCCGAGATCGGGATGCCGCATGCCATCGGCATGCGCCACGCGACGCCGCATTTCGCCCACGTGTTTGCGGGTGATGGCTACAGCTCGGGTTACTACAGTTACATGTGGTCCGAAGTGATGGATGCCGACGCATTTGCTGCCTTCGAAGAGGCAGGAGGCGCGTTTGATCCCGAGCGGGCGCAGGCTCTGGAGGACAACATTCTGTCCAAAGGAGGCTCGAAGGAGGCCGAGGATCTGTACCTGGCGTTCCGGGGCCGGTTGCCGGGTGTCGAAGCCTTGCTGAAAGGTCGGGGACTGGTGGAAGCGTAGCGGTCGAATTGCGCTCGGCAAGACGGGGGCGGCAGCTCCCGATGGCCCTAGTACCCGAGTGCGCGGTCGACGAGATGCAGCAGCGGTCGTCCGGCTTCGCTGCGCTGGATGTTTTCGCAGATCACCTGCGCAGCCGTGTCGGGCCGGGTTTCCGACGCGATATGCGGCGTGACGGTCACATTCGGATGCGCCCAGTACGGATGATCGGGGGGCAGCGGCTCGGTGCGGAACACATCCAGCGTGGCATGCCCCACTTGGCCGGTGTTCAGTGCCCGCAACAGCGCTTCGTCGTCAATCAGTGGGCCGCGGCCGGGGTTCAGAATGCGCGCACCTTTTGGCAGAAGTGCCAGAGTGTCCGCGTTCAGAGTGTTTTCCGTGGCTGCCGTTTCAGGCAGCAGCAGGACGAGTAACTCAGCCTGGCTCAAGGCCACGCGCAGCCCGTCCGGTCCGTGCAGGCACGTGACACCAGACACGTCCTTGGCCGAACGGCTCCACCCTGTCACGTTGAAGTTTAACGCCGCCAGCGCCTGTGCCGCAGCCTGACCCAGGGCGCCAAGCCCCAGAACGCAGACCGATCGCTGTGTGGCAAGCGGAGGCGGATCCGGGGCCCATACCCCATCCTGGACCGTGATGTGTTGATCCATGCCCAGATGGTAGCGCAGAACGTGCCCCACGACCCATTCGGTCATGCCCTGGGTCAGACCGTGGTCGACCATCCGGGCCAGCGGTACGGTCAGCGTGTCGTTCGAGGCTATCTTCTCGACACCGGCCCATAGGCTGAGCACGGCCTTTGCGCGCGTGAAGGGCGTGAAATCAAGCAGCCCGCCATTGGGTGCATAGACGATGTAATCCACCCGATCGGGCGGCAGGTCGGTGGCGATAGTGGCTTTGATCCCTGCATCGGCCAGCCCGGTGTTCAGCAAGGGCTCGTAAACCGGCCAAAGTGCCGGGCGAGCGGAAAACAGGACGTTCACGGACATGGTCGGCCTTTCGGATCAACGAGGACGGTGAATATGAGCGCTTTGCACGATGCCGAAGGCGGCCATCAGAACCAACATGGCCGAGCCCCCATAGCTGACCATCGGCAACGGGACACCGACCACCGGTGCCAGCCCCATGACCATCGACATGTTGACGGCGAAGAACAGGAAGAAGTTCAGCGAAATACCCAGTGTCACCAATGACGAGTACCTGTCCTTGGTCGACAGCGCCGTGACGAGGCAGAAGATCAGGATCAGTCCGTAAAGCAGCAACAAGGTTGTGCCCCCGACAAAACCGAACTCTTCGGCCAGCGTCGTGAAGATGAAGTCGGTGTGCTTTTCGGGCAGGAAGTTCAGGCGCGACTGGGTGCCTTGCATGAAACCTCGACCGTTCCAGCCGCCGGATCCCAAGGCAATCTTGGACTGGGTGATGTGATACCCCGCGCCCAGCGGATCGGTCGAGGGGTCAAGGAATGTGTCGATGCGCCGGAATTGATAGTCCTTTAGCAATTGCCAATCGGTGCCACGGCTTTTGAACACCGTTGAAATCAAGCCGACACCCGCCGCGATGACCGCTGCGAAATAGGCCCAATGCACGCCCGCCAGAAACATCAGGCCTCCTCCGGCCGCCAACAGCAGGATTGCAGTTCCCAGGTCGGGCTGGCGCAGCACCATGAAGGTCGGGATCAGGATCAGGACAACCGGGATCAAGACCCAAACCGGGCGCGAGGTTTTGTAGGAGGGAAGCCAATCGTAGTAGGCCGCCAGCAACATGACCAAAGTCACCTTTGCCAGTTCGGAGGGCTGCAGGCGCATGAAGCCCAGGTCGATCCAGCGTTGCGCGCCCATGCCGATGGTGCCGAACAGCTCGACGAACAGCAGAAGCCCCAAAGATACAAGATAGGCGACGACGGACATGTTGCGCCAGAACCAGATCGGAACCAATGCGACGATGAACATGACCGTCAGGCCCAGGCCAAACCGTTCCATCTGTGGTTCCGCCCATGGCGACCACGAGCCGCCGGCCACCGAATACAGCATCAGAAAACCGGCACTTGCGACGCTGATCAGCAAAAGCGTCAGTGGCCAGTTCATGTACAGAACCTTGCGGATCCCCGTCGGCGTGGTCTTGACCGCATATTCAAGATAGCTCATGCGCGGTCCTTTTCGTCAGGGCGCGCTTTCGGGCGGCGATCGCCTTCCAGACGTTTCTGCTGTTCCTTGATGCGGTCGCGGTCGGCCACGGGATATGCTTCCAGCGGCGGGGTGCCGTTGTACAGAGCCTGCAGCATCACGTCCCGAGCCACGGGGGCTGCAGCCTTCGAACCGCCGCCGCCATGTTCGACCACGACGGCCACCGCATATTTCGGGTTGTCGTAAGGGGCAAAGCTGACATACAGCGCGTGGTCCCGCCGTTCCCAGGGCAGGTCTTCGTTGCGGATGACCCCGGCGGCCCGTTCGGCCTTGGTGATGTTGCGCACCTGGCTGGTGCCGGTCTTGCCGGCCATCCGGAATTCGTCTGCGATGATCCGGCTGCGATAAGCGGTTCCGCGACGGTCGTTCGAGACCTTGTACATCGCCTTGCGCACCTGATCCAAGTTGGCCGGATTGACGTCCAGCGGCTCGCCCGCGCCCGAAGGCTGTTCGACCCCGTCGACACTGCGGATCAGACGCGGTGTCACCGATCGGCCGGTCGCGATGCGCGCAGTCATGACGGCCAGTTGCATTGGCGAGGCCAACATGAAGCCCTGCCCAATCGAGGCATTTGCCGTGTCGCCGACCAGCCAGTCCTGTCCGTGGGTGGTCTGTTTCCATTCCTGGTTCGGCGCCAGACCGGCCGCCACGGCAGACATCGGCAGGTCGTGTTTGATGCCCAAACCGAACTTGCGCGCCATGTCCGAAATCTTGTCGATCCCGACCCGCAGGGCCACGTCGTAATAGTAGACGTCGCAACTGCGCTTCAACGAGGTCTCCAGATCGACCATCCCGTGTCCGCCGCGTTTCCAGCAGTGGAACCGCCGGCTGCCCACCTTCAGGTAGCCGGGACAATAGACGGTGTTGCCCGGACCGACCACGCCGGCCTCGAGCGCGGCCAGCGCGGTGATCATCTTGAAGGTCGAACCGGGCGGGTAGGTGCCCTGAACCGTCTTGTTGGCCAGCGGGCGGTGGTTGTCCTGGGTCAGAGCCTGGTAGTCCGCGACCGAGATCCCACGCACGAACAGATTGGGGTCGAAGCTGGGGGTCGAACTGATGGCCCGCAGGTCGCCCGTCTCACAGTCGATCACGACCACGGCGGCGCTTTCGCCGGCCAGCCGGGCCTGCGCGTATTCCTGCAGGTCGGCGTCGATGGTCAATTGCAGGTCAGCGCCGGGCTGGCCTTCGCGGCGGTCAAGTTCCCGCATCACCCGGCCAGTCGCGTTGACCTCGACTCGCTTGGCGCCCGCCTTGCCGCGCAGCAGGTCTTCCTTCTTGGCCTCAAGCCCGACCTTGCCGATCTGAAAGCGCGGGATCATCAGAACCGGCTCGGGGTCTTCCATCTTGCTCAAGTCGTAGTCGCTTACCGGACCCACATACCCGACCACATGGGCGAAATCCTCGTAGCGCGGATACTGGCGGGTCAGGCCGACCTCGGGCGTGACGCCGGGAAGGGCCGGGGCATTGATCGCCACCTTCGAGATATCTTCCCAGGTGACCTGGTCGGCCAGCGTAACGGGCAGAAACGGCGCCGTGCGTTTCATCTCGGCTTTGGCCCGCTCGATCTCGTCTTCGTTCAGCGGGATCAGCTGTGACAGATTGGCAATGACCTTGTCGACGTCGCCCGCATCCTCGCGCACGATCACGATGCGGTAGGACGGCGCATTCTGCCCGATAATCTGACCATTGCGGTCATAGATGCGTCCTCGGGTCGGCGGAATGAGCCGGATGTTGATGCGGTTTTCTTCGGCCAACAGGCGGTATTGGTCGGCCTGATCGACCTGCATGTAACGCATGCGGGCCGCCAGGCCGCCGACAAATGCGAATTGCATACCCCCCAGCACCAGCGCGCGCCGGGTCAGCCTTTTGTATGCGGCACCTTGTGTTTTGGGTGTGCGTTTCATGAGCGTGTTCCCACAGTGGCAACATCTACCGCAGATGGCCTGCGGACGCCAAATATGGTTTGGCTGAATGCAACAACAAGCGGGTAGGCGAGGACCGTGAAGACCACTTGCACAAACACCGGGCCAATGCTGGCCTGACTGACGGACAGCAGGGCCAGAACCGTCCGGTTGAAGGTAAAGATCGCCGCGATGACGACGCCCACCGTCGTCCACTCGCCTACAAATCCGACGTCGCGCATTCCGGGGCCTGCCGACCGCAGATAGGCGGAACCGATGACGACGGATGCCGCCAGCAGCCCCGGCGGCCGTTGCAGCAGCAGGTCGGCCATCAGCATGACCGCCGCGATGCTGAGTGTCGGTACATATTCGGGCCGCCTGAGGACCCATGCAAAGGTCAGGCAGATCAGGAAGTCAGGAAAGGGGAGACGACCCGGTTGCGTGTTCAGAGGCAACAGGTGAAAGAACATCACCGTCAGAGCGAGGAACAGGTACAGGCCCCTCATCAGCCACAGACGTGACGTGGCACTATCCATCGGCGGCCTCCTCGGTCGGGAGAAGAGCCTCGGGGCGCGGAGGTCCGACGATGCCGCCCGGGTCTCGGATCGGGGCGGCCGAGTGGTAGCGCAGGACGCGCAGGAATTCCAAACGCTCGAAATCCGCGGACAGTCGGACGCGCAGACGCCCCCCCGGATCGGCGGCGATCTGGCCGATCAGAAGGCCCGCAGGAAATACGCCGCCATCGCCTGAGGTCACCACACGGTCGCCGGGCCGCACCAGTTCGCGACTTTCCAGAAACTCGACGGCTGGGGCAGGGGTATTGTCACCGGTAATCAACGCGGTCTGGCCGGAGGGCTGGATGGTGGCGGGAATCGCGCTTGAGGCGTCGGTCAACAGGATGACCCGCGCGGTATCCGGACCAACGCCAGATATCCGGCCCACCAGCCCGATGCCGTCCATGGCGGCCCATCCGTCGACGATCCCGTCACGCTCGCCGACATTCAGCAAAACAGATTGCCGAAACGGCGAGCCGCTGTCGGCCATGACGACCCCGGTTATATAAGTCAGACGGGGATCCAACCGAACATTGTTCAGGTCCAGAAGCCGCGCGTTTTCCTGCTCCAACTGCAGGGCCGCCTCTTTCCAGGCGCGCATGCGGCGCAGTTCACTGCGCAGTTCCTGGTTCTGCTCGCTCAGCCTTTGGTAGCTTTGGAAATCCCGTACAAGGTTTATGGCGGCCGTGACCGGAACCATCGCCCATTCCATCGAGGGCACAACGGCATCCACCACTTGGGCCCGGAACCTTTCGACCCGCGGGCTGTCGATGCGCCAAATCAGGAATATGCCAAGCAGGCACAGAACAACGATCCCCATGAACAAGCGGCGCAGGGGGGTGGTGTAGTCGTCGCGCTGTGCTCGGTCTTTTGCCACAGGACTCCTTCCCGTGCTGCTCGTGCCCGATCTTGAACCCTCAGATCAGAGGGTGCGCGCCTTAGCTTTCGTAGTCAATCGCGTGGCGCAGCTGTTTTTCGTATTCCAGTGCCTTGCCAGTGCCCAAAGCCACACAATTCAGGCTTTCGTCGGCAATCGACACGGCCAATCCGGTCTGTTCGCGCAGGGCCAGGTCCAGATCACCCAGCAGCGCGCCGCCACCGGTCAGCATCACGCCTCGGTCCACAATGTCCGCGGCCAGATCCGGCGGGGTGGTTTCCAGTGCGGTCATCACCGCCTCGCAGATCTGCTGGACGGGTTCCGACAGAGCCTCGGCCACCTGGGCCTGGCTGATCTCGATTTCTTTGGGAACACCGTTCAGCAGGTCGCGTCCGCGGATGTGCATTGACTGCCCGCGCCCGTCATCGGGCATCCGGGCGGTTCCGATCGTGGTCTTGATCCGCTCGGCGGTGGATTCCCCGACCAGCAGGTTTTGCTGACGGCGCAGGTACGAGATGATCGCCTCGTCCATGCGGTCGCCACCCACGCGGACCGAGCGGGCATAGACGATGTCGCCCAGTGACAGAACGGCCACCTCGGTGGTGCCGCCGCCGATATCCACGACCATGTTGCCTGTCGGGTCGGTGATGGGCATCCCAGCGCCGATGGCGGCGGCGATCGGCTCGGCGATCAGGCCAGCACGGCGTGCTCCGGCGGACAGAACCGACTGGCGGATCGCGCGTTTCTCAACCGGCGTTGCACCATGCGGTACGCAGACGATGATCTTGGGCTTCGAGAAGGTCGAGCGCTTGTGCACCTTGCGGATGAAGTGCTTGATCATTTCCTCCGCGGTGTCGAAATCGGCGATCACGCCCTCGCGCATTGGGCGGATGGCCTCGATCGAGCCAGGGGTGCGGCCCAGCATCAGCTTGGCATCCTCGCCCACGGCCAGAACCTTCTTGACGCCGTCCTTGACATGGTAGGCTACAACCGAGGGTTCAGACAGGATCACGCCGCGCCCCTTGACGTAGACCAGCGTGTTGGCCGTCCCGAGGTCGATGGCCATATCCGCTGTGAACAGGCCGCCCAAACTGTCAAAGATGCCCATATTCCCCTGATCCTGTCTGTCAGATGTTTTCTACTGCCCGCGACTCGACGGTTCCGGGACGGATGACTTATAGGGTGCCATGACGCCCGGTTAAAGGCCTGATTCCGCGTAAATCAGCACCTTTCCGCCTCTTTGACAGGGACTTTAGAAGGCAACATGCTCTCATATCAACACATTTACCACGCGGGAAATCTGGCGGACGTGCAAAAGCACGCTTTGCTGGCATGGATGCTGGACTACATGACCCGCAAGGACAAGCCGATCAGCTATCTCGAGACCCATTCGGGGCGTGGTCTGTACCACCTCGATGCGGCCGAGGCCGTGCAGACCGGCGAGGCGGCGGCAGGGATCGGACGCGCGCTGAGCAACGGGTGGTTTGCCGACGATCACCCGCTGGCTCGCGCGTTGCGCTCGGTGCAGGCGCAGTTTGGCGAAACGGCCTACCCGGGCTCGCCGCTGATTGCGGCAAGCCTGCTGCGTCCGCAGGACAGTCTGCATTTCGCCGAGCTTCATCCGCAGGAATACGCGGCGTTGAAAAAAGCGCTGACCGGGCGTGGGGCCAGGACCTACAGGCAGGACGGGTTCGAACTCGCCCAGTCTGTCCTGCCGCCCACACCTCGGCGCGGGATGATGCTGATTGACCCCAGCTACGAGGTAAAGGCGGATTATGGCCGCCTGCCGGGGCTGATCGCCAAGTTGCACCGCAAGTGGAACGTGGGTCTCATTGCCCTGTGGTACCCGATCCTGACGGACGATCGGCACGTTTCGATGGTGTCGGCACTGAAGGGCTTGGACCTGCCCAAAACGTTTGTGCACGAAGTTCGGTTTCCGCCGGCGCGTGAGGGTCACCGGATGATCGGTTCGGGCATGTTCGTGGTCAACGCACCCTTCGGGATCGAAGACGAGGCGGCGCGTCTTTCCGACCTGTTCGCAAAGATCTGACGGCGCTTCAGGGGGCGATGGCCTCCCGCCCCGTTTGACAGCATCAAAGATGCCGCCAAACGTGTTGGGCCCGGCACCGCGCCTTGGCGCGGTGCCGGGCCCAAGGCCGTCAGGCTGCGCGGCGAAGCCGGGCTGCCGCGGGCGCGGGAGACCTGCCTGCCATTTCTGATCAGGTCAGATCCTTGTAGCTGATCTCGCGGGCATCCGCGCCGGGGCCGGCCTTTTCGCGGCGCATGATCAAACGGTTCAGTGCGCTGATATAGGCCTTGGCCGACGCCACCACGGTATCCGTGTTCGCGGATTGGCCCGTGGCGATCATGCCGTCTTCCTCCAAACGGACGGAAACGGTGGCCTGTGCGTCGGTGCCTTCGGTCACGGCATGCACCTGGTACAGCTGCAGATGCGCCTTGTTCGGGTAGATGGCCCGGATCGCCTTGAAGGTGGCGTCGACCGGTCCGTCGCCGTGCTCGGTGGCGATCACATCCCTGCCGTCGACCTCCAGTTCGACCGTCGCTTCGGCCTGACCGCCGGTGCCGCAGGTGACTTTCATCGAGACCAGTTGCAGGTGGTCGTTAGCCTCATCATCTGCACTCATCAACGCGATCAGGTCGTCGTCAAACACCTCTTTCTTGCGGTCGGCCAGATCCTTGAACCGCACGAAGATGTCCTTGAGCTGGTTGTCTCCGATCTCGTAGCCCAGCGTTTCCAGCTTGTCGCGGAGCGCGGCCCGCCCGGAATGCTTTCCCAACGGAAGCGAGGTGCCCGAAAGGCCGATATCCTCGGGGCGCATGATCTCGAAATTCTCGCGGTTCTTCAGCATGCCATCCTGATGGATGCCGCTTTCATGCGCGAAGGCGTTCTTGCCGACGATCGCCTTATTGAACTGCACCGGAAAGCCCGAAACCGTCGCCACCCGACGCGAGATGTGCATGATCTTGGTGGTGTCGATGCCCGTCTTCCACGGCATGATGTCGTTGCGGGTGCGCAGGGCCATCACGACCTCTTCCAGCGCGGTATTGCCCGCGCGTTCGCCCAGGCCATTGATCGTGCATTCGATCTGCCGGGCCCCGCCTGCAACGGCGGCCAGTGAGTTGGCGGTCGCCATGCCAAGGTCGTTGTGGCAATGGGTGGCGAAAATCACTTCGTCTGCGCCCGGAACGGTTTCGATCAGACGTTTGATCAGGTCCGCGCTTTCAATCGGCGCGGTGTAGCCTACCGTATCGGGTATGTTGATCGTGGTCGCGCCGGCCTTGATCGCAATCTCGATCACGCGGCACAGATAGTCCCATTCGGTCCGGGTCGCGTCCATCGGCGACCATTGCACATCTTCGCACAGATTGCGGGCGTGGCTGACGGTCTCGTGGATCTTTTCGGCCATCTCGTCCTGCGTCAGGTTCGGAATCGCCCGGTGCAGCGGCGAGGTGCCGATAAAGGTGTGGATCCGGTTCTTTTCGGCGTGTTTCACCGCCTCCCAGCAGCGGTCGATATCGGCGAAATTCGCACGAGCCAGGCCGCAGATGCGGGCGTTCTTGGCGCGCTGCGCGATTTCCGAAACGGCCTTGAAATCACCCTCGGAGGCGATCGGAAAGCCGGCCTCGATGATGTCGACGCCCATGTCATCCAGAAGCTCGGCGATTTCCAGCTTTTCGTCATGGGTCATTGTTGCGCCGGGGCTTTGCTCGCCGTCGCGCAAAGTGGTGTCAAAGATCAAGACGCGGTCTTGGTCGGTCACGTTGGTCATGGGAGTCACTTTCTTGTCTGTCCTAAAGCCATTGGCGCGCAGGCGTCCTCCTCTGAGCGGGCGCGCCGGATGGCACGCTCAGAGGCGGATTAGGATCAGTAGGCCACGCAGAGCAGCGCCGGCGGACGCGGCGAAAGCAAAAGGGATATCTGCGCGGATGATCATGGGTCCGAGGTTATACACCCCGAACCGGGAATGAAAAGAAGGAAAATGCGCGGCTGTCCGATTTCGCGAAAGGATCGGAAACGGGGATTGATTGCGTGGGCAACTCCGCTAGCTGGAGGGAGATGAGAAATGCTTTGGTCTTAGGTGCAAGCGGCGGGATCGGCCGGGCCGTCTGCAATGAGCTTCTGTCGCGGTCGGTTCATGTGGTCGGTCTGTCGCGGTCGGAAAACGGGCTGGATCTGATGCAGCCGGAACTGGCCGATGAGATGCTGGGCCGGATCGAAGGACCGTTCGACCTTGTTCTGGTCGCGTCCGGCGCGCTCGAGATCGACGGGGCGGAACCGGAAAAGACCATTCGGGCGGTTTCGGCCAAGGCCATGATGGATCAGTTCGCCTTGAACGCGGTGGGACCGGCCCTGGTGCTGAAACACGCGCATCGCCTGTTGCCGCGCAATGGCCGATCGGTGTTTGCCGTGCTGTCTGCGCGTGTGGGTTCGATCGGGGACAATCGTCTGGGCGGTTGGGTCAGCTATCGCGCGGCCAAGGCGGCGGTGAACCAGATCGTGCATACGGCCGCAATAGAACTGGCCCGGACCCACAAGGATGCGATCTGCGTCGCCCTGCACCCCGGAACGGTCAAGACCCCGTTCACGCAGAAATACCTGGGCCGCCATCCCGCGGTCGAGCCGAGTGACGCCGCCCAAAACCTTCTGCGGGTTGTGGATGGTCTTACGGCTGATCAGACCGGCCAGTTTTTCGACTGGGCCGGCCAACCGGTTCCCTGGTAGCGGGCTATCCGTCCGATGGGGTGACTTCCGGGTCCTGTTCGGCCTCCGGCGCCTGCGGCTCGTTGCCCGATGGTTGCGCCGCGCCTGCTTCCGACAGAGCGCCGTTTTCCCAGGTGCCGCTTTCCTCTTCGCCATTGGCATAGCGCATTGTTCCAGAGCCCTGACGTTTGCCGTTCACGAAGTTGCCTTCATAAACATCGCCATTTGCATATGTCGCGACACCCGAGCCGGTGATTTTGCCCTCGGTCCACTGGCCGGAATACTTGAAGCCGTTCGCCATCACGACCTCGCCCTGGCCATGGCGCTGACCGTTCTGGAAATCACCGGTATAGACCGTCCCATCCGCGTAGGTGGCGGTACCCTTGCCTTGACGCACGCCGTCTACCCACTCGCCATCGTAGCGAGAGCCGTCGGCCCGGGTCAGAACGCCGGTGCCATGCGTTCGGGCATTCTTGAACTGCCCTTTGTAGATCGTGCCATTCGTGTAGGTCGCGGTGCCCTGACCTTCGATCACCCCCGCAACCCAGTCGCCGTCATAGGACGAGCCGTCGGGATAGGTAATCCGGCCTTTGCCATCGGCGAGGTCCGCCTTGAAGTCACCGACATAGACCGAGCCGTCGGGATAGGTCAGTTCGCCCAACCCTTCAATCTGACCGTTTTTCCAGTCTCCGGTGTAGACATAGCCATCGGTGCCAGTGAACGTACCCTTGCCGTGTCGGCGGTCGTCGACGAAATCGCCTTCGTAGGTATCGCCGTTCGCGTAGGTCGCCTTTCCCTTGCCCTGCCGGCGCCCGTCCACCAAGGCGCCTTCGTAAACGTCACCGTTGGCCTGTTTCAGTACGCCGGTTCCGGTGATCCGGTCCTCGGTCCATTCGCCGGAATAGATCATGCCGTCGGGCAAGGTCAGCGATCCGTTGCCCTGGCGCTGGCCAGCAACGATGTCGCCTTCGTATACCGCGCCGTCCGAATAGGTGATCTTGGCCTTGCCCTGGCGAACGCCGTCCACCCAGTCGCCATCATAGACATAGCCGCCGGGGTCGGTCATGACGCCTTTGCCGTCATGCTGGGCGTTCTTGAAGCCACCTTCGTAGCGCATTCCGTTTGCGTATTGCGCGATGCCGGTTCCGTTTATCGCGCCGTCGGTCCAGTCGCCCTCATAGGTGCCGCCGTCGGCAAAGGTGATCTTACCCTTGCCGTGCGGGCGACCTTTGACGAAATCGCCCTCGTAGACCGATCCATTGGCGTAACGCGCCACGCCCTTGCCCTGAATTTCTCCTTCGACCCACTCGCCGGTGTATTCAAAGCCGTCGGGCAGGCGATAGGTGCCCGTTCCGTGACGCAGCCCGTTTTCAAAGGTGCCTTCGTAGACTCCGCCCACATCGTCATCCGCGGTGATGATCTGGCCCTGCTGCGCGGACGCGGTCTGTGCGGCGATGCCCATTGCGGCAACGGCAATCGTTGTACGAAAAGCGTTCATGGTGGTCCCTGCCTGCCCGATTGTCCCGTGGTGCATTGGTTCGTGCAAAACTATGACACTGATGAAGGTCGGGCAACGGGTTTTGCCGCATTGGCCTTTCACTTGCGGCCTGATCTGCTAAATGCCTTTTCAGGTGACGAGGGCAAGAGGGCAAAGATGGCCGACCATTTCCGCATCACGCTGGCGCAGCTGAACCCGACGGTGGGCGACATTGCAGGCAACGCCAAAAAAGCCCGTTCCGCATGGGAGCAGGGCCGCGCTGCGGGGGCCGATCTGGTCGCTCTGCCCGAGATGTTCATCACCGGCTACAACACTCAGGACCTGGTTCTGAAGCCGTCGTTTCACAGGGCTGCCATGGCGGCTGTGCAGCAGTTGGCGGAATCCTGCGCGGATGGTCCGGCGATGGCCATCGGTGGGCCTTGGGTCGAGGGTGGCAACCTCTACAACGCCTATCTGATCCTCAGCCGGGGGCGGATCGTCAGCAAGGTGTTGAAACACCATTTGCCCAACGAGACTGTGTTCGACGAGGTTCGGTTGTTCGACGCCGGGCCGTTGGGTGGCCCCTATGCGGTGGGCAACACCCGCATCGGCAGTCCGATCTGCGAGGATGGCTGGCACGAGGATGTCGCCGAGACGCTGCAGGAGACGGGCGCCGAGTTTCTTCTGATCCCCAACGGATCACCCTATTTTCGCGACAAGCACGATGTGCGCCTGAACCAGATGGTGGCCCGTGTGGTCGAAACCGGGCTGCCGGTGATTTACCTCAACATGGTGGGCGGTCAGGACGATCAGGTTTTCGATGGTGGGACATTTGGCCTGAATCCCGGCGGCGAACTGGCCTTTCGAATGCCGGTCTTCGACGAGGCGGTGATGCAGATCGATCTGCGGCGCGGTGATGAAGGATTGGCCATCGTCCCCGCCGAAATCGCCGAGCAGCCTGACGCGTGGGAGCAGGACTATCGCGCCATGGTGCAGTCGCTGCGCGACTATATGGGCAAGACCGGGTTTTCCAAAGCGTTGCTGGGACTGTCCGGAGGGGTTGATTCCGCGCTTGTTGCCGCCATCGCGGTTGACGCTCTCGGAGCAGACAATGTGCGTTGTGTGATGCTGCCGTCGGAATACACCAGCGCCGAGTCGCTGGAGGATGCCGAAGCCGTCGCCAAGGCGCTGGGTGTGCGATACGACTACGTTCCGATCAGCCAGTCCCGCGCCGCCGTCACCGAGACCCTGGCGCCGCTGTTTGACGGTCTTCAGGCCGACATTACCGAGGAGAACATCCAGTCCCGTCTACGCGGTCTGCTGTTGATGGCGATGTCCAACAAGTTTGGCGAGATGCTGCTGACCACCGGCAACAAATCCGAAGTGGCGGTCGGCTATGCCACGATCTATGGCGACATGAATGGCGGCTACAATCCGATCAAGGATCTGTACAAGACCCGGGTGTTCGAAACCTGCCGCTGGCGCAATGCCAATCACCGCGACTGGATGAAAGGACCGGCCGGCGAGGTCATTCGCCCCTCGGTCATCGACAAACCGCCCAGTGCCGAGCTGCGCGAGGATCAGAAAGACAGCGACAGCCTGCCAGACTATCCGGTTCTGGATGGTATTCTCGACATCCTGGTTGATCAGGATGGCTCGATCGCGGATTGTGTGGCAGCCGGGTACGACGAGGCTGATGCCCGACGTGTCGAGCACCTGATCTATATCAGCGAATACAAACGCTTTCAGTCCGCGCCGGGCACGCGCCTGACACCTCGGGCCTTCTGGTTGGATCGGCGCTATCCGATCGTGAATCGCTGGCGCGATCCGAGCTGACGGAAACTGCGGCTGAGCGCCCTTTGTCCGGGCCCGGGTGTTTGTTTGCAAATCGGCAGTAATGACGGGGCTCCACTCTGACTGTTCTGCGGGTGGGGCGGTATTGCTGACAGCGCTTGGTCGCATCCTTGTTTTTTGGACATTTTTTTGCCATAGTTTAGGGCCGATCTTGCCACATATTTTGAAAGATCGGCGCGCGGGGGCCGGGCATTGATCTGTCGGCCGAAGCGCAGTTGAAGACCAAGTTTTCTGGTGACGCATCCGTGGTGGGGTGCCGGTTATAAGGTTTAGGTGGTCCGATGGTTGATGGATATGACAAACCGCTGCATGCGGCGTTGAGGTACAAGACAATGGAGACGCCGGCGCGCGAATTGGATGAGGCGCGTCTGGAAGCGGCAATCGCCGGTGTGTTGGCTGAGGCTGACGCAGACAGCGAAGAACCGTCCGAAGAGTTCTCAGCCAAACACCCGGAATTGCCCGAGCTTCAACCCGACGAGACCGAGACAGAGACCCAAAACTCGGGTGTCGCAGCTTTGTTGCGTCAGAAATGGGCCGAGTTCTCGGGCGCGGCCTGAACCGCGTGCCGGTCTGGTTCCATTGTGGCGTTTGCATCGACGCCACACAGCCGAACAAAGTGATGCTTTTTCTGTTATTCAGGATTGCCGGATGACGTTTGCCAAGGCTCGATGAAGCTCGTGTCTGACTAGCAAGTTCCGTTGATGCCCGGCCCCAAGCCCAACCCTGTTGAATCCGATCTTTGCCTGCCCAGATCCGTTGACGTTGTGATCGTCGGCGGAGGGATTATCGGTGTCTCAACCGCGCTGGAACTGGCGGAACGTGGCAATTCCGTCCTCTTGTGTGAAAAGGGCCAGATCGGCGCCGAACAGAGTTCAAGGAACTGGGGCTGGGTCCGCTTGGGGCTGCGCGACCCGCGCGAAATACCGTTGATGACCGCGTCGCTCAGGATCTGGCAATCGCTTGATGAGCGGATCGGACGCAAAACCGGCTATTTGCAATCCGGCATTCTGTTCGGTGCGCGGACCGACCGGTCCGCAGCTGATATGGAACGCTGGTTGCGAAACCTCGAAGGCTACCAGACCGGAGCGCGCATGGTTTCCGGATCCGAGTTGGAACAGCACATGCCCGGCCTCAAGACCAAGCTGAAGGCCGCGCTTTTCACGCCGCAGGACGGACGGGCCGAGCCGCAATGGGTTGCTCCGGCGTTGGCCGAGGCGGCGCGCGACCAGGGCGCGGTCATCATGGCGAATTGCGCGGTACGCTGCCTCGACCTGCAAGCTGGTCGTGTTGCCGGGGTTTGCACGGAACGGGGGCGGGTCGCTTGCGATCAAGTGGTTCTGGCCGGGGGGGCTTGGTCGCGGTTGTTTGCGGGTAACGAAGGAATCGCCCTGCCACAGCTGAAGGTGCTGAACACGGTTCTGCGGACCTCGCCTGTGGAACCGGGTCCGGAAACAGCTCTTTGGTCGGATGATTTTGCCATTCGAAAACGTGCCGACGGCGGGTACACGATCGCCTCGGGCCATGAAAACACGGTGGATATCGTGCCCGACAGCTTTCGGTTGGCCGCGAAATTCCTGCCGGCATTCGCGCAGGAATGGAAATCGCTGAGATTCCGCCTGTCGCACCGCTGGACCATTGAGGCGCGTCAGCGCCGGTCATGGGCGCCCACCGACGTAACCCCGTTCGAACTCTGTCGGATACTGGACCCCGAGCCGTCGCAGAAGGCGCTCCGCAAGTCATGGGCCAAGGCCCGTCAGGCGCTTCCGGCACTGGTTGGTGCCGAGATCGTGCAGAGCTGGGCCGGGATGATCGATGTGACCCCGGATTCAATCCCGGTCATCTCGAACGTGCAGGAAATCCCGGGACTGGTGATCGCAACCGGATTTTCGGGACATGGATTTGGCATTGGCCCTGGTGCCGGCCGCCTGGTGGCCGATCTGGTGACGAACACAGCGCCTTGTGTGGACCCGGCCGCCTTTCGACTGTCGCGGTTTTCGGACGGTACGAAAGTACGGCCGGACCCGGGGTATTGATCAGCCCATCATCTGATAGCTGACGGGTACAAAGCGGAAGCCTTCGCCGCGCGGCTCGACATAGCCGGCGGCCGGGAAAGGCATGTGGTAGCCGATCATCGGGACCTTGTCGGCGGCCAGCATACCCAACACGTTCCGACGCGATGCGGTGGCCGCCGCCTTGTCCATGTCAAACCGGACTTCCCATTCCGGATGCGCGAAGGACCAGACATAGTGATTGGCAAGATCGGCGGTCAGGATCAGCCGCTGACCGTTGCTTTCGAGATGATAGATCATATGGCCAGGCGTATGCCCGAAGGCCGCCATGGCGGTCACGCCGGATGCGACCTCGCCACCGTCCTCGATGAACGACATCTTTTCAGCCATCGGGGTGACCTTGGCTGCCACAAGGTCGCCGACGCGGTTGCCGGCCTCCTGTGCTGACCAGAAATCATACTCGGCCGCGGCGGTCACATAGCGTGCGTTCGGAAAGGTCGCGGCATCGTTGGTCGTCATGCCGCCAATGTGGTCGGGGTGCATGTGGGTCAGCACGACAACGTTGATCGCCTCGGGACCAACGCCCGCATCGGCCAAAGCCTTCTGGATACCGCCTTGGCCCAATCCCGTGTCAAACAGGATCAGTTCGGATCCGGTATTGACGAGCGTTGGCGTGAAGAAGAACTGGGCAATGTCGGGCGAGATGAAATTGTCGGCCGATACCTTGGCAAACTCCTCGTCTGACGCGCCACCGCCGAAAATCTCTTGGGCGCCGTCTCGCGGCAGGCTGCCATCCAAGAGGGTCGTGACCGTGAAATCGCCCAGTTGAAAGCTGCGGGCGACGGTCGAGTTGGCCTTGGTTTCGGCCCCGGCAGCCAGTGACTGTGTCGCGATAGATGCAAAAGGTAGCGCAGCGGCGGTGCCCAAAGCGGCCCGGCGGGTCAGTTTCATGGTCATTTCAAAGTCTCCCTGTCAGATTACGTGCGACGAATTAGAACGCTTTCGGATAATTGCCACTTTTCAACTCTACCATATGGGCTGCGCGTTGGCCGATCGCATGTTAAATCTTGTTCATGTCCCGCTCAGGAAACAAAACCGTTCCGACGGATCAAAGCGTCCACGAATTCTTGGCGGCGATCCTGCCGGCCGCGCGCGCTGCGGAGGCGCAGAGGCTGAACACCCTGTTTGAAACCGTCACCGGGTTTCGGCCAGTCATGTGGGGGCCATCCATCGTTGGATACGGGCGGTATGACTACCGCTACAAGTCCGGGCGGGAAGGCACGTTTCTTGCCACCGGGTTTTCCCCACGCAAGGCCGCGTTTTCGATCTATATCATGCCGGGCTACTCCGATTTCGGCAGTATTCTGGCGCGCCTGGGCAAGCACAAGACCGGCAAGTCATGTCTGTACGTGAACAAGCTGTCGGACATAGTCGAGGACGTGCTGGCCGAATTGATCCGCGCAGGGTTGGATGACCTGTCATCACGTTGGCCGATCAAGTCCGAGTAAACGGCAAGCATTCGCACCGCCTTCTGGACAAAAACGCGCTCATGTGACATGAGCCGCGCCAACAGGAGACATCCATGACAACCACCCGTTTCGCCCCTTCGCCCACCGGTTATATTCATGTGGGCAACCTGCGCACCGCGCTGATGAACTATCTGATCGCCCGCAAGGCCGGCGGCACATTCATCCTGCGCATCGACGACACCGACCCCGAGCGGTCGAAGGAAGAATATGTTGATGCGATCAAGCAGGATCTCGAGTGGCTGGGTCTGCACTGGGATCGGGTCGAACGTCAGTCGGACCGGCTGGACCGCTATGCGGAAGCCGCCGACAAGCTGCGCGAGATCAGCCGGTTCTACGAAGCCTTTGAAACCCCGACCGAGCTGGACCTCAAGCGCAAGAAGCAGCTGAATATGGGCAAGCCGCCGGTTTATGACCGCGCTGCCCTGAACCTGTCGGAGGCGGGAATAGAGGCGCTGCGGGCCGAACGCGGCAATGGCGTGTGGCGGTTCAAACTGGATCATGAGCGCATCGAGTGGACGGACGGCATTCTGGGTGACGTGTCGATCGACGCGGCCTCGGTATCGGATCCGGTGCTGATCCGCGGCGACGGGCAGGTGTTGTACACGCTGGCCTCGGTCGTGGACGACACCGAGATGGGCGTGACCGACGTGGTGCGCGGCGCTGACCACGTGACCAACACGGCGACCCAGATCCAGATCATCAAGGCGCTGGGCGGAACCGTCCCGCGTTTTGCCCATCACTCGTTGCTGACCGGCCCGCAAGGTGAGGCGTTGTCCAAGCGCCTTGGCACGCTGGCGCTGCGCGATCTGCGCGAGCAGGGTGTGCAGCCGATGGCGCTGCTGAGCCTGATGGCGCGGTTGGGCTCGTCCGACCCGGTGGAACTGCGCACCGACATGGCCGAGTTGATTGAAGGTTTCGACGTGACCCGGTTCGGGTCGGCGCCGACCAAGTTTGATGTGCAGGACCTGTTCCCGCTGACGGCCCGGTATCTGCAGACGCTGCCGCTGGAGAAGGTTGCCGACGCGGTGGCCGCGGCCGGTGTGCCCGATGAACTGGCCGAACCGTTCTGGATGATGGCGCGTGAGAACATCACCACGCTGAACGACCTGAAAGGCTGGTGGGAGCTGTGCCGCGACGGGGCCGAGCCGCTGATCGACGAGGAAGACCGCGAATTCGTTGCGCAGGCGATGGGACTGCTGCCCGAGGGGCCGTTTGACGGCGAGACCTGGGGCAAGTGGACGGCGGCCGTGAAGGAAGCGACCGGGCGCAAGGGCAAGGGCCTGTTCATGCCGTTGCGCAAGGCGCTGACCGGGATGGAGCGTGGCCCCGAGATGGCGACCTTTCTGCCGTTGCTGCAGGTCGTGCGGGCGCGAAAATAAGTCACCGCGCGGCGGTGCCGCCTTTGATCTGAACAAGAACCAGAGGCGGGTGCTGCAAGCGCCCGCCTTTCTCACGCGGTTTGAACGATCCGGGCCGAGACCCGGGACAGGTGCTCATCGACCAAGGCTGTTTCGTCGGGGTGAAGCTGTTGGTGGCGCGGATAACGCGGCTCGTGCCGGTCATTCAGGATCGGCGCGTCCCACCCGTCGGTCGTGGCGAAGAAACGCTCGACACCCGGCAAGCCGAAGGCGCGCAAGTACCCCTGCACCACAACGTCTATATAGCTGAGCAAAACCGGGTGGCTGTGCGTCGGGTCCTTGCGGTGCTGTTCCGGAACCGCATAGACCGCAATCTCGACCTCTGTCTTCAGAGGATGAGTTATGGCGTGGGTGGCGGGGATCCGATCATAGGCCCACTCCCGTTCATCCAGTGCCGCCCAGTCGTTTTTGGGGACATGTGCGATCATGCCGTCGATCTCGCAGTCGGGATCCGGCACCGCGGTCAAGAAGGCAACCGGGCGCAGATCGGTATGCCGCCACGCCCGGCGCCAGCCCTTGAGCCGCGCCGGTCGCGGGTCGGGAAAGTCATGCGTGGCAAGGTTTACGAGGCTGCCATAGCCAAAGAAATAGGGCTCTGCCATTTCGCGTGCTGTCCTTCTTGACGATTGATGTATGTCAAACCGTTTTTTTGCGGCCTGTGCAATAAGGCTGCATCTTGAAATTCGGGGGGAGGATCTGATGCGGATCACCAAACGAACAAATATCGCCGTACGGCTGTTGATGTATTGCGCTGCACATCCCGACCGGCTCGTCACGAAATCCGAGATTGCGGATGTCTGCAACATTTCGGAAAACCATCTGGCGCAAGTAATCAACCAGCTGGGTCAGCTGGGGTATCTGAGCACGCAGCGCGGTCGCAACGGTGGCATGACTCTGGGTCGGCCGGCGGACCAGATCCGGATCGGATCCGTCTTTCGCCATGTCGAGGGCAGTTTGCCGATCGCCGAGTGTTTTGCGGATGCCGACAACACCTGTCCGTTGACCGATGCCTGCCGCCTGCGTCTGGCGCTGCAGGACGCGGCCGAGGTCTTCTTTGCGTCGCTGGATGAAATATCGTTGGATGCTTTGGTTTGTGACAACGATCCGCTGCTGAAAATTCTGCAACCCGTAACCTGCGCGCGTTGAATTCAATCGCTGGCCCGCAGGACGCGGGCCGGGCTGACGGATAGGGGGCGGAGGGCGAAGAACAGCCCCGCCAGCAGCGTGACGGCCAGCCCGGCAGCGACGATACCCAATGCCGAAGGCCATATCACCGCAAAGCTGGTATCGAAAATGAATGTCGCCACCGCCCAGCCGCCAAGGATGCCGGCCAGCAGCGCCACGCAGCCGGCGGCCGCACCCAGAAGCGCCGAGCGCAAACCAAAGCTGAGAAGTATCCGTCGGCGATCTGCGCCGATCGTCTTGAGGATTGCGGCCTCGTAGCGACGCGCGGGCTCTCCCGCGGCCGCAGCGCCGATCAGAACCAGAAAACCGGTCAGCAAAGACACACCGGCGCCGTAGGAGGTGGCCGAGGCCAAACCGGCAAGCAGGCCCGAGACACGGTCGATCGCGTCCCGAACCCGGATCGCGGTGATGTTGGGGAACTGGGTCGCAAGGTCTTGAAGGATGGCTGCCTCGGCCTCTTCCTCGGCGTAGACCGTCGCAATGAAACTATGAGGGGCGCCGGCCAGCGCGGACGGATTCATCGACATGATGAATCCCATGCCCGCGTTCGAGAAATCCACCTCGCGCAGCGATGTTATGGTCGCGGTGATATCACGCCCGAGAATATTCACCGTCAGCTCGTCACCAAGCTTGAGACCCATTTCCTCGGCCTCTTCCGCTGCAAAGCTGATCTGGGGCAGACCTGAATAGTCCTCCGGCCACCATTCTCCGGCGGTGATGCGGGCGTTTTGTGGCGCGTTGTCCGAATAGGTCACGCCGCGATCGCCTTCCAGAACCCAATGATCGCCCGCAACCTGATGTGCCGGCTGGCCGTTGATCTGCGAGATGATTCCGCGCAGCATTGGTGCGCTTTCTACACGTGTGACACCGGGGTCGTTTTCAAGCCGGCTGCTGAAGCCGGGCATCTGGTCTTTTTGGATGTCCACGAAAAAGTACGACGGCGCCACGTCCGGCAGGTTCCCGGATATCGCATTGCGCAGAGTGCCGTCGATCTGTCCGACCGCAGCCAGAACCGACAGCCCCAATCCCAGAGACAGGACCACCGATGCGGCACCTTCGCGGGGGTCGGAAATTGCGGCAAGTGCCCAACGCAATGCCGGGCGGCCACGGGCGCGTGTTGCGGCCCTTTTTGCCACATAGCGGATGCCATGGGCCGACAGCGCCAACAGCACCAATGCGCCGACAAATCCCCCACCGGTCCAGAGGGTCAGCCACGGGGAACCGCTGAACCAAGCGGCGGTGGCGATCAGTGTCGCCAGGGCTAGGCCTGTCGCCAACAGGTAAGCGGCGCGGGGCAACCTGCGGGCACTGCTCAGCGCATCGCGGAACAGGGTTGCTGCCCGGACGTCCTCTGCCCGGGCAAGGGGCCACAGAGTGAACAGCAAGGCGGTCAGCAGGCCATACAGTGCCGCCTCGAACAGCGGTTGCGGGTAGACAGAAAAAACGGCCGGTACGGGAAGACGGCTTTCAATCAGGGGTGCCAGGAGAATCGGGGCCAGCCCGCCAAGGGCTACACCGGCGGCGATCCCGACAACCGAAAGAACGCCGATCTGGATCAGATAGGTCTGAAAGATCGTGGCGCGGTCTGCGCCCAAGGTGCGCAGTGTGGCGATGGTTTCGGTTTTTCGGGCGAGATAGGCGCGTACGGCCGCGGACACGCCGATGCCGCCCACAGCCAGACCCGAGAGGCCCACCAACACCAGGAACGCGCCGAGGCGCGAGACGAATTCGGCAATTCCGGGTGCGCCGTTGCGCGCATCGGTCCAGCGCAGCCCCGAACCCTGCAGAACGCTCTCTGCCTGTTCTGAGAGGTCTGCGAGGTCGGCCCCGACCGGCAGGTCCATACGGTATTTGGTGGAAAACAGCGTGCCGGGCTGCAATAGGCCCGAGTCCTTCAGATCGGCTGTGCGAACCAATGTGCGCGGCCCCAAGGTGAACCCATCTCCGGCCGCGTCGGGTTCGGATATCAGGGCGGCGGACAACACAAAGTCCTGCGTGCCCAGTGCAAAACTGTCGCCGATGTCCAGCCCCAGACGCTCGATCAGAACCGGGTCCATCACTGCCCCGGGAAGGGTGGCATTTCCGTCCAACGCCTCGGACAGCGAGATTTCGGGGTTCAACCGGACGGCACCGATCAGAGGATAGGCCTCATCGATGGCCTTGACCTGAGTAAGTCCACGTTGCGGTGCGTCGCTGCGGGTCACGGCCATCGAGCGGAAATCGACGACTTCGGACACGCGATCGGCGTTTTGCTCCATCCATGCGTTTTCTGCTTCGTCCGCAAAGCGATAGGTCAGCTCGATCTGGGCATCGCCGCCCAGCAAGGCCGCCCCCTCTTGCGCAAGGCCGGTCATGATTGCTTGCCGCACCGATCCAACCGCTGCAATGGCGGCAACCCCCAGGGTCAGGCAGGCCAGAAAAACCCGAAAACCGCGCAGACCACCCCTGAGTTCACGTCGGGCCAGGCGCGTCGCCAGGCGCAAGCTCATTCCGCTGCCTCTTGGCTGGCCTCTTCGGTGATGCGGCCGTCGCGCAATCGGACAACCCGGTCGCATCTTCGGGCCAGCGAGTGGCTGTGTGTGACCAGAACCAGCGTTGCCCCGTGCCGGTCACGCAGGCCGAACAGCAAATCAACGATAGCCGCGCCATTCGCCTCATCCAGATTGCCGGTCGGTTCGTCCGCCAACAGGATCCGAGGCCGCGGGGCCGAAGCGCGGGCCAGCGCGACCCGCTGTTGTTCGCCGCCCGACAGTTGCGCCGGGTAGTGATCGCGCCGATGCGAAAGCCCCACCGCCGTCAATTCGGCCTCGGCCCGCTCGAAGGCATCGCGGTGACCGGCCAGTTCCAGCGGAGTGGCAACGTTTTCAAGCGCCGTCATGGTCGGGATCAGATGGAAATTCTGGAAAACGACTCCCATCGCGTCGCGCCGAAGCCGGGCAAGCGCATCCTCACTCATCGAAGTCAGGTCTTGTCCCAATGCAGTGATGCGACCCGCGGTCGTCTGCTCTAGTCCGCCCATCAGCATCAACAGCGAGGATTTGCCCGAACCTGACGGACCGACGAGGCCCAGCGTCTCTCCCTCTTTGACGGTCAGATTGATGTCCCGCAAGATTTCGACGGGTCCGGCATTGCCATCCAGCGACAAAGCGGCATTTTGGAGTGTCAGAACGGGTTCAGTCATTAGTCTTTCCGAAAGGGGCAATCATTTGGGATATGGAGCGGTCAGGAACTTGCGCAAGGCTCTGGCGGCAGGGCTGTTGTCGCTCTGCGGCATTGCTGCCACAGCCGAGCCGGTGGTCCTGGCCGCTCTCGGAGACTCGCTGACTCAAGGCTACGGCCTTGTTGAGGAAGACGGGTTCGTCCCTCAACTAACCCAGTGGCTGGATGCGCAAGGCGTCGAGGTGAAGATAATCAACGCCGGTGTTTCCGGAGACACCACGGCTGGCGGGGCAGCGCGTGTGGGTTGGACCCTGACACCAGAGGTGGACGGGATGATCGTGGCGCTGGGCGGAAACGACGTTCTTCGTGGGATCGACCCGGCGGTCTCGAAGTCGGATCTGGAAAAAATTCTGACAGAGGCGCGAATAGCCAAGGTTCCGGTTCTGCTGATCGGCATGCAGGCCCCGGGCAATTATGGCGTGGACTACAAACAGGCGTTTGATGCGATGTATCCGGATCTGGCCACCCAGTTCGGCACACTTTACGCCCCCAGCTTTTTTTCCGGGTTGCAGGCGGGTGGCGACCCCGGAGCCGTGCAGACTTACATGCAACCAGACGGGATCCACCCCAATGCGCGCGGCGTTGCGCTGATCGTGGATGATCTGGGACCCGCCGTCCTTGATCTGATCGCCGCCGCAAAACAGCGGCAGTAAACCGTGCCCGGGCGGTTCTTTCTGACGCGGCCGTTTTCCCAGATTTCCGAATTCCTGGGTCGAGAAACTGTTTGGCCGGATGAACAGCCGCGCCAGAACATACAGCCCGGTCAGGAAGTGATCGTTCTGACCGCTGAAGGCGCCGGGCCCATGCGGTGGGGCATGATTCCCGTGGGGCGCGTCAATGCCCGGGGGCGACCGGTCATGGAAACGATCATCAATGCGCGGTCGGAAACGGTTTTTGACAAATCTGCTTTTCAAGGTGTCGGTCGCGCGGTTGTTCCGGTTGATGGCTGGTACGAGTGGACCGGCGAAAAGCGCCACAAAACCGCGTGGCGGATTGAATCCGCCGACGGGACCCCTTTGTTGTTCGCCGCGACTACGGACAGGTGGACTGCACCCGGTGGTCAGCATGTCGATCAGTTCGCCGCAGTGACCTGCGAACCGAACGATGATCTGCGGCCGATCCACCACCGTATGGGTGTCCTGTTGCGGCCCGAAGACGTCCGGACCTGGCTGAACGGATCAGACAAGCAAGCAGCAAGCCTTTGTGTACCGTGGCCAAACGGACGGCTGAAGATTGAAAAAGCCGAAGGGGTGGATTGGTCGGGGCCTTGACCGCTGTCTTAGACGACGGTGACGACCGTTCCGATCGGGACGCGGTTGTACAGGTCGATCACGTGCTCATTCAGCATTCTGATGCACCCGTTCGACACGGCTCGTCCAATGGTCTGCGGCTGGGTCGTTCCATGGATGCGGAAATACGTGTCGACGCCATTCTGAAACAGATACAGGGCACGGGCGCCAAGCGGGTTGTCTCCTCCACCGGGCTGGACATAGTCATTGTCCTTGAATTTGGCATAGGCAATGGGGTCCCGCTCGATCATCTCTTCGGTGGGGCGCCAGGTGGGCCATTCCTTTTTCACGTCGATCGTCGCAGTTCCGGTAAATTCCAGCCCGGCCTTGCCGACGCCACAGCCGTAACGAATGGCTTTGCGAGGCTCGGTCACGAAATACAGGTAGAACGAACGTGGCGCGACCAACAATTGCCCGGGCAAAAACTGCTTCTTGATCCGAACGATTTGCGGAGTCGGGTCGTACTCGACCGGCTTCTTCTTCGCGTGGGCCGTGCCAGGCACGGCACTGATAGCGGCGGCAGAGATCAGAAAATTGCGGCGTGAGAACATGGCAATACTCGGCTAATCAACAAAGAAAACAGGGTAGCAGTCTGTTCAGAATAGCCGATCGGGTCAATTCCCGCGCGGGTTTCACCGGAAAGTGATGTTGTTTTCCTGCCCCACCGGGTCTGGAAAGCGCGATCGGAAACCGGGCAAAAAAATGGGGGCGACGGCCATCCGTCGCCCCCAGAGACCTGGTTTAGGCCAGTTCGATGTTGTCGGCGCTTTCGCGACCGTCGCGACCAGCGCGCAGTTCATAGGTGACTTTCTGGTTGTCGGCCAGGCCGGTCAGGCCCGAACGCTCGACGGACGAAATGTGCACGAACACGTCTTTGCCGCCCTCTTCGGGTGCGATGAAGCCGAAACCTTTGGTGGTGTTGAACCATTTTACGGTGCCTGCGGGCATATCCGTATCTCCTGTTTTTAGTGCTGCCCACGGAATTGCGGCAGCCCGGCGTCGTTGTCTGGATCGATAGACTGAACGCCGAAAACGGAGACAGTAGGTCGAAGTAGAATAACGTAAGCTCTTTGCATATGGCACTGAGAGGGCCATATGGCAAGGGTCAGTTGGGCAGAATGTGTTGTGCTTTCAGGGGCCAGCGGGCGTTTTGAACATAAATCCGCCGAACTGAACTCGAATCTGCTACGGACTTTTCGGTGTCAGATTATCGCGTCCCATCCGGGCAGAACGGACACGAATCCAATATCGAATCGGCCAAGAAATAGGATCGGTCACCTGTTTGATAGTCGACTCCAGTCAATGGCATTCGGACGCCCGAGAGCCCGTATCGCACAAGCAATCAGCCAGATGCTGGGATGTCGTTTTCTAGATTCGTGCAGAGATGATGTTGAGCATCGCGAATGCAGCGATCCACAGGAACACGGTAAAAATCAAGGTCGCAAGTGCCAGGAGAAGCATGCGAAAAAGGTTGCGATTTGGAGTGGTTTTGAGTGCACCCGGTGCAGGTGAGTCGTGCCCCCAATCTATCTTAAAGAAATAGCTGTTAGCCCCGTAAACCGTCAGAAGCAGACGAAGACGGGTGGGCGGTGCGCCGCTTACCCTCAATAGATACTTGGTATACTCTGTCTTGAAGTTGAAGAATGGAAACACAGACGCCAAGATCAGCGAAGACACCCACGCCGAAATGCTTGCGAGCACAAAGAAGCCAAGCAACAGTAGCGCTTCCGCCATACCGTTCTCCAACTGTCCATCATCCCGGTGATAGTATGGGCTGATTTCTGCCCACACTATCCATCCGGAGATGTGTCAGGGGTGCTACCGCGCAAATTTCTTGTGCTTCAACCGCTTGGGCTCCAGCGCGTCCGGTCCAAGGCGGCGCTTCTTGTCTTCTTCGTAGTCCTCGAAGTTGCCCTCGAACCATTCCACATGCGCATCGCCCTCGAAGGCCAGGATGTGCGTACAGATCCGGTCGAGGAAGAAACGGTCGTGCGAGATGACCACGGCGCAGCCGGCGAAATCGACCAGCGCGTCTTCCAGCGCGCGCAGGGTTTCGACGTCCAGGTCGTTGGTCGGTTCGTCCAGCAGCAGGACGTTGCCGCCCTCTTTCAGCAGGCGGGCCATGTGGACGCGGTTGCGCTCACCCCCTGACAGCAGCGAGACCTTTTTCTGCTGGTCGCCGCCCTTGAAGTTGAAGGACGAGCAATAGGCGCGGGAATTGACCTGCGCGTCACCCAGTTGGATGATTTCGGCACCGCCGGTGATCGCCTCCCACACGGTGTCGTTGTCGTTGAGGTCGTCGCGCGACTGATCGACATAGGACAGTTCTACCGTGTCGCCGTATTCAATGGTGCCCGCATCGGGTTTTTCCTGGCCGGTGAGCATCTTGAACAGGGTCGATTTACCGGCGCCGTTGGGACCGATGACGCCGACGATGCCGCCCGGCGGAAGGCTGAAGGACAGGTTCTCGATCAATTGCTTGTCGCCCATATGCTTGGCCAGCCCGTTGACCTCGATCACCTTGCTGCCCAGGCGCGGGCCGTTGGGTATGACGATCTGGGCGCGGGTCAGCTTTTCGCGCTCGGACTGTTCCGCCAGCTCGTTGTAGGCGTTGATGCGGGCCTTGGATTTGGCCTGACGCGCCTTTTGCCCCTGACGCATCCATTCCAGTTCGCGCTGCAGGGTCTTCTGCTTGGACTTGTCCTCGCGGGCTTCCTGCTCCAGGCGCTTGGCCTTTTGTTCCAGCCACGAGGAATAGTTGCCCTCGTACGGAATGCCACGGCCGCGGTCCAGCTCGAGAATCCAGCCGGTGATGTCATCAAGGAAGTAGCGGTCGTGCGTGACGATCAGGATGGTGCCCTTGTAGTCGATCAGGTGCTGTTGCAGCCAGGCGATAGTCTCGGCGTCCAGGTGGTTGGTCGGTTCGTCCAAGAGAAGCATGTCGGGCGCTTCCAGCAGCAGCTTGCACAGTGCCACGCGGCGTTTCTCACCGCCTGAGAGGTTGGCGATGTTGGCATCGTCCGGCGGGCAGCGCAGTGCCTCCATCGACACGTCGATCTGACTGTCGAGGTCCCACAGGTTTTCCGCGTCGATCGCGTCCTGCAGGGCGGTCATCTCCTCCATCAACTCGTCCGAGTAGTTCTCGGCAATCTCCATCGCGATTTCGTTGAAGCGGTCGACCTTGGCCTTTTTTTCGGCCACGCCCAGCATGACGTTTTCGCGGACGGTCAGGGATTCGTCCAACTGAGGTTCTTGTGGCAGATAGCCGACCTTTGCGCCCTCGGCGGCCCACGCCTCGCCGGTGAAATCGGTATCGAGGCCGGCCATGATCTTCATCAGGGTCGACTTACCTGCGCCGTTCACGCCGACGACACCGATCTTTACGCCGGGCAGAAAGCTCAGGTGAATGTTTTCAAAGCACTTCTTGCCACCGGGATAGGTCTTCGAGACACCCTGCATGTGGTAGACATATTGATAGGCGGCCATGTCGCGTCCTCTGGGTCGGGGAATTCAGGTTGACCCGCTTGATAGCCAAGCGGGACGGGCGGGGCAAGCTGGTGCTTTGGCGAATTTCTGGCTGGCCTTATGCGCCGGCCGGACCGGACTGGGAAGGATGCTGGGAATGCCGGAACTTGCGCAATTGGTATCGGGTTGGGCCAAGGCGGGACGGATCGAATGGATCGGCGTCAGACCGGGGCGACGATTGGACATGATGGCGCTGGGTCAGGCGATGATCCGGGAAGACGGGGTTGAGGGCGATCGGAGTCGCCCGGGGAAGCGTGCGGTGACCCTGATTCAGCACGAGCATCTTGCCGCGATCGGCAGCTATTTGGGACAAGGTCCGGTCACACCGGACGTGCTGCGGCGCAATCTGGTGGTTTCCGGCATCAATCTGGGCGCTCTCAAAGGGCGCGAGGTTCAGGTCGGCACAGCCATTTTGCGGATCACGGTTATCTGCGCGCCTTGCAGCAGGATGGAAGAGGCGTTGGGCAGCGGGGGGTACTCTGCCGTGCGTGGGCATGGCGGCTGGTGTGCCGAAGTGGTGCGATCGGGGGCGGTCGGTTTGGGCGATGCTGTGCAACCTGTTGATTGACAAGGCTGCCGAGTTCTGGACTACAGCAGGGGATGTTGCGAAGCGCGATACCATATGCGCGGCCCGGTCAGGTCGTGGGACTGTTCGGGGGATCGTTCGATCCACCGCATCAGGGGCATGTGCACGTTACACTGGAGGCGATGAAGGCTTTTGGGTTGGATCGGGTCTGGTGGTTGGTGTCGCCGGGGAATCCGCTGAAATCTCGCGGCCCGGCTCCGATCGATCAGCGTGTCGAGGCCGCACGGTCCATCATGCGGCATCCCAAGGTTGAGGTGACTGACATAGAGGATCTGACCGGCACCCGCGCCACGGCTGACACACTTGCTGCCTTGCGGCGGCTCTATCCGCAGGTTCGGTTCGTTTGGCTGATGGGGGCTGACAACCTGGCCCAGTTTCACAAATGGAAGGACTGGCGGTTGATCATGGACACCGTTCCTGTGGGCGTGGTGGCGCGCCCCGGAGATCGGATTTCGGCCCGCATGTCACCGGCGGCGCGTGTCTATGCCAAATACCGGATTGACGGAACGGCGCGGCATCTTTTGGGTCGGGCCGATGCGCCTGCCTGGTGTTTCGTGAACGTGCCGATGGTCGACGTCAGCTCGACTCAGATACGCTCCAAAGGCGGCTGGACCTGACAGGTGTTGCCTGAACAGCCCCGATGGGCACATAATTCTGGTGCATGGTTGTTTGCCTGTGATCTCTGGGATTTTATTTGACCCATGACTGATCGTATTTCGAGACGTTTCTTTCTGGCCGGCGCCGGTTCGCTTCTGATCCCCACCGCGGGTTTTGCCGGGGCGCCAACGGTCTCGTTGCGGCCCGTTGCCCGTGGCGCCGAGTTGAGCGGTGCCGAACGCATCATTCAGGCGGCGCGATTGAAAGGCGAAGTGGTCTTCGCCGTGGCCGACGTGAAAACCGGCGTGCAACTGGAGGAATTCGGCGGAGCCAGCGGCTTGCCGCCGGCCAGTGTCGCCAAAGCCCTCACCGCGCTTTACGCGCTGGACGTTCTGGGCCCGGACCATCGGTTCGAAACAAAGCTGATCGCAGATGGTCCGATCGAAAACGGGATCCTCAAGGGTGATCTGATACTGGTCGGAGGCGGCGATCCGGTATTGGATACCGATGCTTTGGCCACGATGGCCGCCAACCTGCGCAAGGCCGGACTGACCGAGGTTCGTGGGGCATTCAAAGTGTACAGCGGCGCATTGCCCTTTGTATTCAGCATAGACCCCGGTCAGCCTGATCATGTAGGCTATAGCCCTGCGATCAGTGGAATTTCCCTGAACTTCAACCGTGTGCATTTCGAGTGGAAGCGCCAGGGGGCCAGCTATGACGTGACCATGGACGCACGCAGTGCCAGTTATACGCCGTCGGTGGACATGGCCGCGATGCGGATCGAAAACCGCAACCTTCCGGTCTACAGCTATCAACCCAGCGCGCGGCAGGACCGTTGGACAGTTGCCAAGGGCGCGCTGGGTAATGGTGGCGCCAGGTGGTTGCCCGTGCGCAAACCGGGCTTGTACGCCGGGGATGTGTTCCGCACTCTGGCCCGGGTCAACGGCATCGTCCTGGGGTGGGTTCAAGTCACGCGCGAGGTCCCCAGCGGCACCGTTCTGGTCACGCATCAGAGCGATGAACTGACCGGCATAGTGAAAGGGATGCTGAAATATTCGACCAACCTGACGGCCGAGATGGTGGGGCTGGCTGCGACCGTTGCGCGGGGTAGGCAACCGCAAACACTGGCAGAGTCCGCGGATGAGATGAATCGCTGGTCGGCTCAGACCTATGGCGCGTCCGGTATTGCGATGGTGGATCATTCGGGGTTGGGCGATGCTTCGCGAATGGTACCGTCTGGTCTGGTCAAGGTTCTGGTGGCCGCACAGCAGCATGAAACGCTACGGCATTTGTTGAAGCCGTTTACCTTGACCGACGCCAAAGGCCAGCGGATCCAAGGGCACCCGATCAAGGTCGACGCCAAGACCGGGACCCTTAACTTTGTATCTGGCTTGGGCGGGTATCTGACCACCGCTGGGGGATCAGAACTGGCCTTTGCGATATTCACTGCCGATCTTCCGCATCGGGCGACCATCGCGCGTGAAAGCCGCGAACGCCCGGAAGGCGCGCGCAGCTGGAATCGCAGGTCCCGCAAACTGCAGCAGGCCCTCATCGAGCGCTGGGGCGCGCTTTACGGCAGCTGAATCCAATCAGACGGTGTGACGCGCCCGTGCGCCGCGCTCGATCGCTGCGGCGTGCAGCCGATCGATCTCCAACTCATATCGGATCTCTTCCAGCAGCCGCAGTTCGGTCTCGGCGAGCGAGCCATCGGCAGCGGCGACATCGCAGGCCAGAGCATAGGCCGTTTCGTTCAACCGCTCAGGCAGGTTGTCCCGGATCAGGCCAAACAATGCGTCCAGACCATCTTCCTGCTCGAACAGGTCAAACACGATCTGCGAAACCCGGCGCATACGGTCAATATCGTAGTCGGCAAAAACAGGCAGCATGTTCACAGCTGTCTCGATCTTGACCAGTTCCACGGTGCGGATGTTCTCGTCCGAGGCTGAAACGGCCACCATGATCGCCACAAGGCAATCCTGCGGCGACATCGGGTGGGAAACGGGTTGGGTCATGGGAACGTCCTGCGATTGGTATCGTGCCGCACGTTATTGAGGTGTGGCAAAGGGTTCAATATCTTGTTTTCCAATACATACCGATGTCTGCTTGTGCCCTGATCAGATTTTGCCGTGTTTCTGGTCACGAGCAACCGTCTGAAATCGTAGCAGGGGCGGCGTTTCTCGCCTGCGGTCATTGACTCACGCTGCATCTGCACAATAGGAGATGCCGATCGGTCGCATTGCGCGACCGTCGCTGATTTCCCGATGGAGAACGAACGAAATGTCTGAACTGCGTGAAACCGCCATGACGTCAAAGGCCTGGCCTTTCGAAGAGGCGCGCCGGTTGCTCAAACGCTATCAGAAGTCTCCACCGGAAAAGGGCTTCGTTCTGTTCGAAACGGGATATGGCCCGTCCGGCCTGCCGCATATCGGCACTTTCGGTGAGGTGGCGCGGACCACGATGGTCAAGCGCGCCTTCGAGGCCTTGTCGGACATTCCCACCAAGCTGATCTGCTTTTCGGACGATCTGGACGGGATGCGCAAGGTCCCCAGCAACGTGCCGAACCCAGAGGCCCTGGAAGCCTATCTGCAGCAGCCACTGACTTCGGTCCCTGATCCGTTCGGTGAGTATCCCAGCTTTGGTGAACACAACAACGCCATGCTGCGTCGTTTTCTGGATACATTCGGGTTCGAATACGAGTTCTATTCGGCGCGCGACTTTTATCGTTCGGGTCAGTTCGACGAGATCCTGAAGCGTGCAGTCGAACGTTATGACGACATCATGGCCATCATGCTGAAAAGCCTGCGGGAGGAGCGTCAGCAGACCTATTCGATCTTCCTGCCGATCCATCCGGAAACGGGCCGGGTCCTTTATGTCCCGATGAAAAAGGTGTGCGCCGAGACCTACACGGTCACCTTCGATGATGAAGATGGCAAGGAGTGGACGCTGCCCGTGACCGGCGGCAATGTGAAGTTGCAGTGGAAGCCGGATTTCGGAGCGCGCTGGGCGGCGTTGGGCGTCGATTTCGAGATGTATGGCAAGGAACATGCGACCAACGAAAAGATCTATGACGCGATCTGCCGCGCGCTGGGCGGCCGTGCGCCCGAGCATTTCTCGTATGAACTATTCCTCGATGAAAACGGGCAGAAAATCTCGAAATCGTCCGGAAACGGTGTTTCGATCGACGAGTGGCTGACCTATGCACCGACCGAGAGTCTGGCCTATTTCATGTATCAAAAGCCGAAGACGGCAAAGCGGATGCACTTTGACGTCATCCCAAAGGCGTATGATGAGTACCATCAGCAGTTGCGTGCCTACCCCGGGCAGGATCTGAAGGCTCAGTTGAACAACCCGGTCTGGCACATTCACGGCGGTGACGTGCCGGAATCGACGTTGATCGTACCCTTTGCAATGCTGCTGAACCTCGCGTCGGTTTCAGGTGCCGAGGACAAGGAGACGCTGTGGGGCTTCATCCGCCGCTATGCGCCCGAAGCCACGGCCGAAAGCCACCCGGACCTCGACAAAGCCGCCGGTTTTGCAGTGCGCTACTTCAACGACTTCGTGAAGCCGACACGCAAGCATCGGGCGCCGACGGAGCAAGAGCGCGAGGCGCTTGAGGCCCTGAAGTCCGCGCTTGAAGCCTATGACGGTCCGGTCGAGGACGAAGCTCTACAATCGGTGGTCTATTCCATCGGCCGCGAGCGCTTTGACCCGATGCGCGGCTGGTTCACAGCCCTTTACGAGGTGTTGTTGGGCGCCAGCCAAGGCCCTCGGTTCGGCGGGTTCATCGCCCTTTATGGCGTCCCCGAAACGATTGCACTGATCGACAAGGCCTTGGCCGGAGACCTGGCCTGATTTGACCACATACTGCATGGGGCTACCTTTCCGGCAGGAGGTGGCCCCATGCGTCGACTTTTGCTTGCAGTTTCCTTGAGCGCCGGTTTGGCAACAGCCGCAGTTGCCCAAAGTGGCGACATCGAAGCCAATATTGCTGCGCAGATTGAAGCCTTCAAGGCCGATGACTTCGCCACGGCCTTCACCTTCGCCAGCCCCAACATCCAGACAATGTTCCGCACGCCTGAGAATTTTGGCGCGATGGTGCGCAACGGCTATCCAATGGTCTGGCGCCCAGCTGAGATCCGATTTCTGGAATTGCGGCAGATTTCTGGTTTCTGGTGGCAGAAAGTGATGGTGGTGGATGCGAACGGCCGGGTTCACATCCTGGACTATCAGATGGTCCAGCTGGAAAACGGCTGGAAGATCAACGGAGTGCAGCTGCTTGGCAACTCCGACCCATCGGCCTGATGCAACACCCACCGTTACGATGATATGAGCGACGGTTAATCCCTTTCCGATACTCAGACCAGCGTGTCCGGGCGGCTTCCGGATCCGGAATTTGGCATGCGCCATAGCCTGAAGAGTGGGCGCGTTTGGGAAAGGGTATTCAATGAACAAGGCGATCACCGACGGCATCGTTTTCACGCCGCCGCAATTCGCGAATGGTCTGGATGTTTGGTCCAGCGGCGACGGCACTCCGGGCTCACCGACCTATGACGGATCGGGAACTGGAGTGTTCGTGCCTGCAGATGCGGAGTTTGGCGGTTGTCTTGAGATACTGAAGGTCAATGCCACGCAGCAACTGCGGTACATGGGGCAGACGCCGCTTCTGCCGGGCTGCTATTTGCAGATCAAGGCGCGGGTCAAAGCGATCAGCGGGCCATTGCCGCAGGTCCGGATCGCTGGATGGGCCGGAGGGGCCGGCGACGTGCACCTTTCCGGACTGACCGAACAGGGCCCGGCCATTCAGCTGTCGGGCTATGGCGTGGTGCACGAGGTCACCGCCATCGTCGGGATTGGGCAGCGGCCTTGCGTGGACATGCCTTGGGGAATTTCGGCGCTATACGGGCATTTCGGCCTCGATATCGAGGGGGCAAACGGCGCGCTCGTTCGGATCGATGATATCGAAATTACCGATGTCACCGGGGTTTTCTTGCGCGACATGATCAGCCTTGTGGACGTGCGGGACTATGGCGCGTTGGGGGATGGTGTGACCGACGACTCGGCAGCGTTCGAGGCGGCAGACCAAGCCGCGGGAGGTCGCCGCATCTATGTGCCGCAGGGAACCTACCACTTGGCACAGGATGTTGGGCTGGACGCGGAGGTCGACTTTGAGGGCACGGTCACGATGCCTGATGACAAGATGCTTCTTCTGACCAAGAATTTCGATCTGCCGACTTACATCTCCGCCTTCGGCGACGAGGCCCTGGCCTTCAAAAAGGCGTTTCAGGCGCTGCTGAACAACTCGGATCATGAATCGCTGGACCTGGGCGGCCGCAAGATCTCGGTGTCCGAGCCGATCGACATGCAGGCCGCCGTGCCCAATCGCGGCAGCTACTCCACTCGCCGCGTGATCCGCAACGGGCAGTTCGACGTCAAGAGCAGCGCCTCATGGGACACCGAGACCTTTACCTCTGTCGCAACATACGATCCGGCGGATCCTTACAAGTTGTCCGGTGTGGCCAACGTGGCCAATATCCCGCTTGGGTCGTTGGTTCAGGGCAGCGGCGTTGGACGTGAGATCTATGTTCGGTCCAAGGATGAAGGTGCCGGTGAGATCACCTTGAACGCACCCATCTACGATGCGGCTGGCACTCAGACCTTCACGTTCGTTGATTTCAAGTACCTGTTGGATTTCTCGGGCTTCAGTGCGCTGCAGAAATTCGCGATGGAAGACATCGAGTTTCAATGCAACGAGCGCTGCAGCGCCATCCGCCTGTCGCCGGGCGGGAACACGTTCGTTTTGAAGAACTGCTTTGTCAGCCGTCCGTTGGATCGCGGCATCACCTCGATCGGCGTGGGGTGCCAGGGCATGTTGATCGACGGTTGCCAGTTCCTGTCCAGTGAGGAGTCTCGGGACGTGCCCGACCGCAGTTCGATTGCCATCAACGCCAATGCCAACGACGTCAAGCTGCGCCACAACCGCGCCGTTCGTTTCCACCACTTCGCGGTTCTGGGCGGAGACAACAACCTGGTTCTGGGCAACCATTTCTTTCAGGGCGACAGCGTGTCGAACGGTGTGCGCAATGCGGGTTTGGTGATGATCGGGGCCTACAACAGTTCTTCGATCGCCGACAATTATGTCGACAACTGCTTCATTGAGTGGAGCAATGAGCGCGATGCCGAACCCGACTACACCTCGGGCTATTCCTTCAGCGCCATGAGCATCACCGACAACATCTTCTATTCAAGTGACGTTGCCCCGTGGTTCGCCTATATCGTCGTGCGCCCGCATGGCGTCGGGCATTTCCTGAACGGAATGACGGTCACGGGCAACAAGTTCCGAACGGCGAACGGGTCAATCGACCGCGTGGACAAGGTTGATACAACTTTTGCCGATCTGAATCCTGATCGGCATGTGAATGTCACGTTCGCAGACAACACGTATCACAACGTGACAATCAAAACCGCGAACCCGCTGCGGGTCCGACACGAACAGAATACGGCGGCCTCTGCCTGGACGGTGGACTCGGATGGTGCATTCCCCTTTGGCGGGCAGGCCCGCAGCTGTGACAGCGTCGTCGTTTTGGACGGGCTGAGAACCGCCTTTGGAACCCTGCGCTATTCGGCCCCCTATGTTCAGTTGCAGCAGGGGACAAACCAGGACCAGATCAAGTTGCGTTGGTCCGAGGCCTTGAGCGGTGAAGTTTCGGTGATCATGCGGATCGAGGTCTGATCCGGGTCGGCCGGTCGCTTTTGGAGCGGCCGGCTCGCTGCATTCAGAACTCGCGCCACAGCGCGAATCTCAGGCCTGGCCTGTCCTCGGCGGCGTTACGCTCGACCCCGATTATCCAGGTGTTTGGGCCGCTTTCGGATCGAAACATCGCCGAGGGCCGCGCGCTCCAATAGAGCGGGCGGCCAGGTACATAGGACGTTTCGATCTGGAGCAGGGGATTGACCCGACGGTGCGACGACAAACCCACTGTCAGGTCCAGTTTGTGGATCAGAGCGTCATGGCTTCGGTATTCCAGCGCGGCATCAGCCGCCAGCCAACCACTGCCGTATCGGGCCTGAAATCCTTTGCCCCAAGACAGGGTTGCCTTGTACATCGCCCATGCGCGGGTTTCACGGTGATGCGCGCCGACACCCAACTCGGCCGCCAGCCGCCCACCGTTGGAAAATTCGGCAACCGGTAGGCGCGCAAACACCACGGCATGACCGTAGAGGTCCTGATGCTCTTCCGCGTCCAAACCCAGCGTCAGGTTTGGGCGCATGCCCCATTCCCCATAGAGCGAGGACTTGAAGCGGATGTCCTTCCCGGGCTCGGAAAACACCGTCAGGGCCAACGAGGTGAACGAGGCGCCTTTTTCACGCAGCCACGCCCCGGCGACGGCCGGAGTCGAAAACACAAGGCTTGCACACAGGAAGGCGATTAGGCGGGCCATTGGCGCAGGATCATCAACCTTGGTTAACGGAAGGTTAGCGCTCGGTTCATTTTTCGGAAACTTTTTCGCGCCAGCTCAACGAAAGGCAGGACGTTTGAAAAACCTGTGCTAGGCTTGGGTCAGACAAGGGAGATGACCGATGCCGAAGATATCAAAAGACGCCAGTGTTCAGACCGTTATCACCACTTTCGAAATGACCCCCGGAACCTGCCAGGACCTGCTGGAAGCGTTGACCGACGCCTATGCGAACTTCATTTCCAAGCAGCCCGGTTTTGTCGCGGCCGGACTGCATGTCAACGATGCCCAGACCCGCATCGCGAACTATTCGCAGTGGGAGCGGCGGGAAGACTTTCTGGCCATGCTGCGAACGCCTGAAATGCGCGAGCGTAACCGCAAGATCAACGAATTGTGCAAAAGCTTCGAGCCGGTGATGTACGACGTGGCCGAAACATTTGACTGATCCTGACCTGAATCAAGGTCAGAAGACTTTGGCTACTGCTATCTGAACGCGAAACTCAAGGAGGCGCCAGCCATGTATCACAATATTCTTGTCCCGATTTCCTTCGATGCCGAGCGTGACACGTCGGGGCCGCTGAAGCTGGCCAAGCTGTTGGCGACGCCAGATGCCAAAGTGACCCTGTTGCATGTTGTCGAGCATATTCCGGACTACGCAATCTCTTACATGCCGGCCGAATACCTGACCGAGGCGCGGCGCGCGATCCAGGATGAATTGAAAATTCTGGCTGCCAAGCTGCCGAACGCCAAAGGCGTTGTGGTCGAGGGCCATTCGGGGCGCACGATTCTGGATTGGGCGGAAACCAACAAACCTGACCTGATCATCATGGCTTCGCACCGACCGGGGATGCAGGATCTGTTGCTCGGCTCGACCGCGACACATGTGGTGCGCCACGCCAGCTGCGCAGTTCACGTCGTTCGCTGATCTGATGGTGGGCAAAGGTCTTCGCGTGTCATCTTCCACGCTTTGCCGAACCCGCCATTGAGAAGCCCATCGACAATCTCAAAACGCACAAAACGGAAATCCGCGAAGTCGACATATAGCCCGGCCTTCGGACGCTGTGACAAGTAGCGTGCCCGAAGCGCGGTATGCTCCTCGGTCGCCCGTGGGATCGGGCGCGCCGTACAGTGCAGGGTCAGCCGGGGATGGGTCAGTGGATCACCTTTGTCAGCGGGCTCGCCGATCAGCAACGCGCAGGCCGGATTTGCCTCCAACGCGCGTGAGTGCTCCGCCAGATCCGAGATCAGGGTGAGCGGCCATCCAGCACTGTCGGTGGCCAATGCGATGCGGCTTATCGACGGCAGTCCGTTGTCTGGATGTACCACGGCCAGGGCGGCAAAACGGGCCTGCGCGATAAGATCAAGGGCCAGTTCCCGCGCAGTCTCGTCGACCGGGCGAAATGGGTTTCGTGTGTTCACGTGGCGCCCTCGCTGGATTGCGTCATTCCGATGCCTCGGCTTTGCCACATAGTTGGTGTATCGCCAAGCTTATGAAGCTGAAGACAACCGTTTACAACGAACCCGCGCAAGATCCGCGCTTGGCACGTCGACAGCGCAAGGCTGATGCCCTGCGCCGACATGCGCTGTCCCCGCTGCGCATTCTGCTGATGGTGCTGGCCCTGCCGCTGACGACGGGGATGATCGCGCTGGGCGTATATCTCCGGACCTCGGATCTGGAGCGGACCGAAGCCGTGATTCACCTTGTGGCGCTGGCTGGTTGCGATGCGGCTCGCTCCGTTGGTCTTGGACCGATGCGCGAGGGACAGCTTGGGTACCACAAACGCAACGACCCTGACGGCGACGGGATCGCATGCGAGTCCAGTGTCCGGGCCGCGACGCGGTCGGCTGTGCCGGTCCAGGCACCTGCGTCCACGCAAAGCGCGGTGCCCAAACCCCGGGCTGTCGGAAACGCCAAATTTGTCCGCCCCTGACGGTCCTTGAAGACGCCTATCTTCATGGTTGAACCTTTTCTCGCAGATGACCGCGTTGCCTGTGTCCCTGCGTGATTTGGGCAGGACGTGGTAGGATCATACCGTCCGCTGGCAGTTTGCCGCGGTTCGGGGTCTGGACCCCATGCGAGGGAGGACAACCATGTTTGCACGCGTTACCCAGTTCAAGATGAAGCCCGGCACCCGTGAGGCCGCCACGGCCCGAATGAACGATCTTAAGGATCAGATCATGGGCATGCCCGGTATGCACTGCTTTACGAATGTGATGAACGAGGATGGCAGCGGCTATGTGATCTCGGTCGTCGAAAGCGAGGCGACATCAAACGCAAACGCCCCCAAGGTTGCCGAGTTGTGGGGCCAGTTTGCCGAGTATCTTGAAGGAGCTCCGACGCCGATGGGCTATGATGTCATCGCCCATTGGGACAAGGGGTGATATTGGCCGCCACTCGGGGAAGGCCTGATGCCTTACAAGATCACGCCACGAATTGCCGCCGAGCTTATCTCGCACGAAGCGATCGTGCGCGAGGCCTATCTGGATTCCGTTGATGTCTGGACCTGGAGCGTGGGGATCACGTCGGCCTCGGGCCACACGGTCTGGCCGCGCTATCTGGACAACCCTCAGACCTTGCGGCGCTGTTTTGAAGTGTATGAGTGGGCTATCCGCACCAACTATCTGCCTGCTGTGGAAACGGCCTTTGCCGGCCACGCCCTGACCGAGGCGCAGTTGGGCGCGGCCTTGTCCTTTCACTACAACACCGGGGCCATAGACCGGGCCGTATGGGTGCGCAGGTGGAAGGCCGGGGATGTGGCCGGTGCTCGACGCGCGATCATGTATTGGCGGCGGCCACCTGAAATACGCCCGCGGCGGCGCAAGGAGCGCGCTCTGTTCTTCGATGGCGTATGGTCGGGCACCGGCACCGGAACCGAGTATCAGGTGCGAAAACCGTCCTATCGGCCAGACTGGTCCAGCGCGGCGACGGTGCAGATCGGCGACGTTCTGCAAGACCTGTTCGGTTAGGCCCGACAGGTCATGCTTGCTTGCGAAATCCTTGCCGGCCGGTCAGGATCGGCGTCATGACCCGAGACGAATTCAACGCCTTCTGCGCCTCTCTCAAGGCCACAAGCCACGTCGTGCAGTGGGGCAATGCGGATGTATGGAAAGTGGGCGGCAAGGTGTTCGCGATCTGCGGCTGGAACGACGGCAAGGACGCCTTTACCTTCAAGGCCACCGATCTGGCCTATGAGGTGCTGCAGGATCAGCCCGGCATCCGCCCCGCGCCTTATCTGGCCTCGCGCGGCATGAAATGGTTGCAGGTTTACGACGAACGCGGGATGAGCGATGCGTCCCTGCGCGACCACATCGTGACGTCCTACGAGATGGTCGTGGCCAAGCTGACGAAAAAGATGCGGGCGGAACTGGGGCTTTAACCCTTCATCGCCTGCAGCAGTTCGATCAGCCGCTTGCGGTCATCGTCATCGGCGTAATCGCCCGCGGCCAACCGTTCAGCGATGCGCAGGCGCAGACGCTCGTGCTGGGTGCGCACCTCTTCGCCTGCGGTTTCGGCCAGGGTCTTCATGATCGTCGCCACCGCCTGCTGGCGCTTGGTGGTGGGGTTGGCGATGTAGTCGACCAGGCTCTGCTGCCCGGAATCGAGGATGTTTTCGGCCAGCGCTCGCAACTGTTCGCCATTCGGCAGCAGCGGGGCGGGGGTGCCTTCGGGCGGCAGGATCTCGGGCGCGCTACGCGGGGTTTCAGCCAGGGCGTTGGCGCCGTCGACGAAGGCCTCGGTGATCATCCGGGTGATCTTGATCGCGCGCGGGTCCTTGAACAGGGTCGAGGCGATGGCCACGCCGTAATCGGTATAGACCCAAGGGTTGACCCGCCGCCCACCGCGGCCTTTGGGCTTTGAAATCACATTCCGTGATATCAAATCGGCCACCTCGTCGTCGGTCAGTTGAAAGCGGTAGCCCTCGAACAGGTCCTTGTTGCGCGAGACGGCCTGATTGAAGGCGCTGACGGATTTTCCGTAGAACCGCGCCAGATCCTCGGCCAGCACCACGCGGGTGCCACGCACCCGGTGAATGGCGCTTTGGACCGCATGCGTGGAGGGCAGGTTCTTGGCGTTCGTCATGGCACCCGTTTGGAATCACAATTTGTGATTTCAAACGTGGAGGAGGGAGGGGTGCGTGGCAAGGGATGAGTGAGGGGCGTAAACTAAGGGGCGGACAAAACGCAATAACAGAAATTCTAAAGAAAGGGCTCTTTACGGAAGCAAAGTCACCTCTATTGCGGGGTGTGCAAAACTTGCTATCAATCTCTGTATGATTGGGTTTGCTTTCTTGTTAATTTTTTCCTTAGCAGCGGTGTTATTGTCGGTGACGGCTTTCGGTCCGGTCATAACACTTCCAATGTTGGCCGGGGTCGTCGGTTCAGTTCTGGCAATTTTACTATTATTTAGAACCAAGCTGCGCAAACAAGCCAATTGGGTCGTGATAGACGGGTCAAATGTTCTGTATTGGAATAACGACAAACCGGACCTGGACTCTGTGAGAATAGTAATTGACGAGTTGATCTCGGAAGGGCTTGAACCTGTAATCTGGTTTGATGCAAATATCGGTTATTTGGTTGCCGGCCGTTACCTAGATCCCGCGAAGCTGTCCAAAGCACTTCGGTTTCCCGCACGTCGTATTTGGGTTGCGCCGAAAGGAACGCCTGCTGATCCGCTGTTGATTACGGATGCTCAAAAACTGAACGCGCGGATAGTATCAAACGACAGATATAGGGATTGGGAACAGCAGTTCCCGAATATATCTCAGAAGGATGTCTTCGTGCGAGGCAAAATAAAGGACAACCGTGTAGAGTTCAGATAAATTCACCGCTTCCGTCGCTTGACATTACCACCCCGCTGCCCCGGCCGGCCGGCCGTTGACCGTCCACGTGATTTCACTGCGTCTTCCGAGGCTTTCTCGACCGCCCATTGCCGCGCCATGGGGTCGTCGGCGACGGCCAGATCGACCGCTTCCAGACGTTTGATCTCATCCCGGATGCGGGCGGCTTCTTCGAATTCCAGGTTCTCGGCCGCTTTGCGCATCTGATCGCGCAGCCCGTCCAGATGGGCCTCGAGATTGGCGCCGTGCATCGGCTTGTCGATCGTGGCGGTGACGCGGTTCATGTCCACGTCGCCCTGATAGAGACCGGCCAAGACGTCATCGACATTCTTCTTCACCGTCTCGGGCGTGATGCCGTGTTCCTCGTTATAGGCGATCTGCTTGGCGCGGCGGCGGTTGGTTTCCTCCAGCGCGCGCTCCATGCTGCCGGTGATGCGGTCGGCATACATGATCACGCGGCCCTCGGCGTTGCGGGCGGCGCGGCCGATGGTCTGGATCAGTGAGGTTTCCGAGCGCAAGAAGCCCTCTTTGTCGGCGTCCAGAATGGCGACCAGCCCGCATTCGGGAATGTCGAGCCCCTCGCGCAGCAGGTTGATGCCCACCAGCACGTCGAACGCCCCCAGCCGGAGGTCGCGCAGGATCTCGATCCGCTCGATCGTGTCGATGTCGGAATGCATGTAGCGGACCTTAATGCCCTGTTCGTGCATGTATTCGGTCAGGTCCTCGGCCATGCGTTTGGTCAGCGTGGTGACCAGCGTGCGGAACCCCTTGGCCGAGACCTTGCGCACCTCGTCCAACAGGTCGTCGACCTGCATCTCCACCGGGCGGATTTCGACCTCGGGGTCCAGCAGACCCGTGGGGCGGATCACCTGTTCCGTAAAGACGCCGCCGGTCTGCTCCAGTTCCCACTTGGCCGGGGTGGCGCTGACGAAGACCGACTGCGGGCGCATGGCGTCCCACTCCTCGAACTTCAGGGGACGGTTGTCCATGCAGGAGGGCAGTCGGAACCCGTGTTCGGCCAGCGTGAACTTGCGCCGGTAGTCGCCGCGATACATGCCGCCAATCTGAGGCACGCTGACGTGGCTTTCATCGGCAAAGACGATGGCGTTGTCGGGGATGAATTCGAACAGGGTCGGCGGCGGCTCGCCCGGTGCGCGGCCGGTGAGGTAGCGCGAGTAGTTCTCGATCCCGTTGCAGACGCCTGTCGCCTCCAGCATCTCCAGATCGAAATTGGTGCGCTGTTCGAGCCGTTGTGCTTCGAGCAGCTTGCCCTCGCCCACCAGCTGATCCAACCGCTGGCGCAGTTCCTTTTTGATGCCGAGGATTGCCTGCTGCATCGTCGGTTTCGGCGTCACGTAGTGCGAGTTCGCATAGACCCGGATCTGCTCCATCGTGTCAGTGCGCTCGCCGGTCAGGGGGTCGAATTCGGTGATGGCCTCAAGTTCTTCGCCGAAGAACGAGAGTTTCCAAGCGCGGTCTTCCAGGTGGGCGGGCCAGATCTCCAGGGAATCGCCCCGCACCCGGAAGCTGCCGCGCTGGAAGGCCTGATCGTTGCGGCGATATTGCTGGGCCACCAGATCGGCCATCACCTGCCGCTGGTCGTATTCGTTCCCGACCTTCAGATCCTGCGTCATCGCCCCGTAGGTCTCGACCGAGCCGATGCCGTAGATGCACGAGACCGAGGCCACGATGATCACGTCGTCACGCTCGAGCAGCGCGCGGGTGGCCGAGTGGCGCATCCGGTCGATCTGTTCGTTGATCTGCGACTCCTTCTCGATATAGGTATCGCTACGCGGCACATAGGCCTCGGGCTGGTAGTAGTCGTAGTACGAGACGAAATACTCGACCGCGTTGTCCGGGAAGAAGCCCTTGAACTCGCCGTAAAGCTGGGCCGCCAGCGTCTTGTTGGGGGCGAGGATGATGGCGGGGCGTTGGGTTTCCTCGATCACCTTGGCCATGGTGAAGGTCTTACCGGTGCCGGTGGCGCCCAGCAGCACCTGATCGCGTTCGCCGTCCAGGACACCGGCGGCGAGTTCCTTGATGGCCGTTGGCTGATCCCCGGCCGGTGCAAACTCCGTATGCATGACGAACCGCTTGCCGCCCTCAAGCTTCAGGCGGGCGCGGACATCGTCGACGGTCAGCTGGGTTTTGTCAGAATGTGCATAGGGCATCGGCAGGCTCCGCTTGGGCTTCTTACATTTGTTCTTATTTTGTCCGCATGCAACCCCTGCAGCACCGGTCATTTGCATGGCCCTGCGGCATTTGCAATCTTGTCCCCGCCCGCACTCTGACGCATAAACGGTCGCGACCAACCGAGTATGGAGAGGCGACATGCGCGCACGGATTTACCAGCCTGCAAGAAATGCGATGACGTCGGGTATGGCCAAGACCCGCAAATGGGTTTTGGAATTCGCGCCTGCGTCGGCGCGCGAGGTTGATCCGCTGATGGGCTGGACGTCGTCCTCGGACACGCAATCCCAGGTTCGCCTGAAGTTCGACACCAAGGAAGAAGCGTTGGACTACGCCAAGGATCATGGCATCGAAGTTCTGGTCAGCGAACCGCACAAGCGCAAACCCAACCTGCGCCAGCGCGGGTACGGCGAAAACTTTGCAACAGACCGCCGCGGTCCCTGGACCCACTGAATGATTGACATCCGCGAGGCGGATCCGACTTCGGCCGCGCTGCGGCCGGTGGTCGAGGCGCATTTCGCGCACAGCGAAGCTGCGGGACCCGCCGAAAGCAATCACACAATGGATGCCGAGGCGCTCTCTGGGCCGGATATTCGGTTCTGGGCTCTGTTTGACGACGACGAGCCTTTGGGGTGCGGCGCATTGAAGGCTTTGCCGGACGGGACGGCCGAGGTGAAGTCGGTCCATATCCTGGCCAAGGCGCGCGGGCGCGGTTTGGCGCGGACGATGATGAACCACCTGGCCGAATGCGCACGCGCCGATGGAATCTCTGCTCTGGTTCTGGAAACCGGCGCGGCCCATCTGGCCGAGTACGACGCCGCACGCAAACTCTATGAAGCGTTGGGATACAGCTATTGCGGTCCGATCTTTGGGTATCACGACGATCCCAACAGCGCGTTCATGCGCTTGGCTCTTGAACCCCGGCTGTAAACCGATCAAGAAGGGCCCAGCGGTCCCGTAGCTCAACTGGATAGAGCAGCTGACTTCTAATCAGCAGGTTGAGGGTTCGAGTCCTTCCGGGATCGCCAGTTCCTGATCCTAGTGACGTTCGACATCCAAAGTCCGTTTTTACGACAAAAAGCGGTTTTTTGAATTGCCCTCGAATCTACCTTCCTTTTAGCGCAGTTCTTTCAACAACTTGTGTGTCGTGTAGCGGTTCTTTCACTCCGGCCGGGTTCGATGGCGCAACCCAACCAGGATGCGTTGACACGCAGCACGTTAGTTGTTCCCTAATCGTTCCATAGGTTCCGGAACCTTTCACACCCATCAGCCCCGCCCGCCCCGGCGGTGTGGACACCAGCGCGGCAAGCCCCGTCGCGCCACGAAAGGATTCTGCGATGCCCCGTGCCACGACCACGATTCCATTTCATGCGCTGCGGTTCGAAGACGACCTGCCGACACTGCACGAGGTCGAGCGGCGCCTGAAGACATTCCTGCGCGCCCTCCGCAGGCAACACCAGGCGGCGCAGATCGGTGACGATGAAGGCGACCGCGACAAGATGGACCAGTTCTTCGACTATCTGAATGAGGCCGAGCGGCGGAAGATCCGGCGTCGAGCGCACCGGTACGTGCAGCGGCTGGACGCCCTGTCCGGCCTGTCTCACCTCAGCGAGGAAAATCGAGCGAAGCTGACGCCCTTGCGCGGCGGACTGCCGGTCATCCGCGTCACCACCGAACACGAGGCGGACGAGATCGCCGCTGCGCTGCACGCCGAGATGCCCTGGATGGCGCCCGCCACCGAAGCTGTCTGGCACGGGCTGCGGGCCTCGGCACGCGAGCGCCTGCCCAGTGTCCGTTTCACCCCGCTGGTGCTGAACGGCCCGCCCGGCATCGGCAAGAGTTTCTGGGCCCGGCGGCTGGCGCATCATCTGGAAGTGCCCGCGACCAAGATAGACGCAACCGGGGAGCCGGCGTCGTTCGCGCTCACCGGATCCCAGCGCGGCTGGGGCAGCGCCCATGCGGGCAAGCTGGTCAACACGGTCCTGAACAGCCGGCATGCCGGGCCGCTGGTGATCATCGACGAGATCGAGAAGGCCGACGAGGTTCACTCCAACAAAGGCTCGCGCCATACGCTCACTGACGCCCTGCTGCCGCTGCTGGAGCGGATGACGGCAGCGACCTGGGAATGCCCGTTCTTTCAGGTCAAGATGGACATGTCCTGGGTGAACTGGGTGATGACGGCGAACAGCCGGCAGGGTTTGCCGGAACCATTCCAGAGCCGCTGCGTGGTGCTGGACCTGCCGGATCTGACCACGGGGCAGCTACGGGACTTCGCAATGAACGAAGCCGCCCGGCGTGGCCTTCCCGCGCCTGCTGTCGACGCCCTCGCTGCCATCTTCGAGACCGGTGCAATGGCCCACCGCCGCCTGAGCCTGCGCACCGTCGCCCGGATGCTCGACCGCGCCGAGGCGCTGGCGATGCGCCCCTTGCTGCATTGAAGGCACCGCCCTGGAAGAGTTTTCCTACAGAGGATCAATGGCAGCATACATAAGCGACATACATTCATCCCGTCCGAGTAACCGACCCCGCGCAGCGGTGCTCGATCTGAGGTCGCCCACGCACCTAAACTATCCGTTCCCGGTGCCGAAGGAACCACGGGTTCGGGGCAACCCGGACAAAGACTTCGAAGCCATAGATCCAGCCCGAAGATGGATGGGCACTGAAAAAGGGCGGAAAGTGTGAATTCGTGGCCGTGCAGCGTGTAACAGATGAGATCGCAAAAGGGGACCTTCATTCCCGCGACCTGTGGCCCGTCCTGCCCAGAG
>NZ_JBXWSO010000002.1:0-122146 GCF_059613465.1 Ruegeria sp. SAZA006 | reverse complement strand
GCGGGATGGAGCAGCCCGGTAGCTCGTCAGGCTCATAACCTGAAGGTCGCAGGTTCAAATCCTGCTCCCGCAACCAACACAGTCGAACAAAACACCGAACGAGCCGCCCAAGGGCGGCTTTGCTCGTTTTCCACCGCTCGTTTTGCACCAACCCAACCATCGCCGACAAACAAAAGGAAAGACACGCGCAAAATGCGCAATCGAAGCTCCCAAGACGTGGGCTACGACCGACCAATCAACTGCTGACCCACGCCAGCGATCGGTCAGACTAAGTGCCCCCTTAAACGCGCGCTTTTTCAAATGCGGCCCAAGCGATTTCAAATTTCTCGAAGTTGAAGCCGGGTTCAGAAGCCGCATTCAGAATTATTCGTTCGATTTCAAATAGTTTCAGAATGGCGTGTTCGAGCTGATCAATCAGATCGGCAGGAACAACAACAGCACCATGCCGGTCCGCATGGATGAGATCCGATGGATTGACCGTCAGGCCGAAGATCGAAACAGGTGTGTCGAATTCTCGGACGTGAACGAAACCATGGCTGGGCCCGATAGAACCGGCGATGACCGGGAATCCTTGCGGCATGTCACCAAGGTCCCGCATGACCCCGTTGGTGAGTGCGCCGGCCATTCCGAACCCCTTGTGCACAGACGTATTGATTTCGCCCCAATAGGCGCCGATGCAGGAGGGGAAATCTACATCCTCAACCACTGCAACCGAGGGAGCCGGGGCCTCGGCCATGTATCTGTAGTAGTCCATTCGCCGCTGCCTGATGACTTCCGGCGCTTCGGAGGGCGGCTGCACCGCAGCGATCTTGGCTGTACGGGCAAACCCGACGATTGCGCCCTCGGATGGGGCCGAACAGAACATCGTGCCACGCGTGAATTGGTCAAACCCGCGCTTGCCTTGGGCCATTTCGATGGCATTGCAGACTGTGGGTGTGTCGACCTTGCGCAACAAGGCAAGTAGGGACGGTGTCATGGAACCTCCAACCAACGGCGCAACGCCGCTGTGGTTTCTTGGGGACGCTCGAGGGTGGGCAGGTGCCCCGCACCGATTACAACCTCCAGCGTACTGTTTCCGAGAAGCTTGTGCATCAGTTCGTGCCGCTCCAACGGACATAGTCTGTCATCCTCGCCGCATAGAACGAGGCTTGAACCTTGATAAGCGGACAAGGTGTCCGTTTGATCTGGGCGGCCCATGAGGGCGATGGACTGGCGAAGAAAGACCTCAGGGCCCAGATCGGTTGCCATGGCCATGCACAGGTCCAGAATGGCCCCCTGCCGAGGGCCATCGGCCAGATAGTTCGGCTTTAGCTCGTCACGCATGACCTGCCGCAATCCACCTTGACGCACGGCCTCCATCTGCGGACCGCGCCGGGTTTTGACCTCGTCTGCTTCGGCCAGCGGGTTCGTGTCCAGGAGTGCCAGCCGTTCAACACGTTCTGGCGCCTGGCGCAGTACTTCCATGGCAACGATCCCGCCCATGGAAAGGCCCGCAAGGGCAAATACCGGCGGCGCGTGGCTCAGTACATCCGCCGCCATTGCCTCGACGCTGTCCTGGGCGCACAACGGGTGGGTCATCAACGGCACCCGTCCGGACAGGGCTTCGATTTGCGGCCCGAATAGTCGGGCATCGCACATCATTCCGGGAAGAAGAACCAGGGGCGTCATGCCGATGCCAATCTGGCACCTTCGGCCAGGGAGGCCAGCTTGGCATAGGCGATGTCGGGGTCGACCGCACCGAAGCCGGCAAATGTACCAAACCCACAGTCACTCCCGGCGATGACCCGATCCGGCCCCACGATATTGGTGAACCGCTCGATGCGTTGCCGCACCAGCTCGGGGTGTTCGATGAAATTCGTTGTCGTGTCTACGACGCCGGGCACAAGGATCTTGTCGTCCGGAATTTCGCTCTTGCGATCCCGGAAGACGGTCCACTCATGGGCGTGGCGCGGGTTCGACGTTTCGAACAGAACATAGCGGGATTTGGTCGCCATCAGGGTCGTGAACACCTGATCCATCGCAATGTCGCAGCAATGCGGGCCTTCGTAGTTGCCCCAGCAGATATGCACTCGGACCCGATCTTGCGGAACATTCTGCAGCGCGTGGTTCAGGGCTTCAACATGCATCTCGGCGATCGCGATGAATTCGGCATCGGAAAGATCAGCGAACAGCATGTGCCGGGAAAGGGCCAGATCGGGGCAGTCCAACTGAAGATCCAGTCCCGCTGCGACGATCGTTTCATATTCCTGCTTCATCGCATCGGCGAGTGCGGCCAGATAGGCCTCGCGGCTGCGGTAGTGGGCGTTCTGCAGAAACAGAGAAATCACCCCAGGCGAGGCGGCGTTCATGAACCCACGTTCGACCCCGTGCTCAGCCATTGCCTGCTTGAGATTGCGGATATCCTTGTTCAGTTCGTCCTGGCCTTTCGAGCGAACGTCGCCCGTGCATTGCGGCCGGGCGTATTGGGGTGTGCCCCCTTCGTTGGCAAGACGTTGCAAAAAGCTGGGAAACATCTTCAGGTCCGCGGGGGCATTCCGTGGACTGTCCCCTGAGAAGCCTGTGTAGCGGTCCTTTACGTATGTCGCGTACGAGATTTTTGAGGTCTCTCCGTCGCTGACGATGTCGACACCGGCCTCGACCTGACGCCGAACCGTTTCAGACACGGCCTTGGTCATGCAACTGTCGAACGCATCGGCGTCATAGGGCTCGTGCCGCTCGCGCGCAAAGATGAAGTCGACAACTTCCTGGGATCGGGGCAGAGACCCCACATGGGTGGTAAGTATCTTTGTCATGCGGGGTCCTTTCTTGATCAGTCGCCGGTCCAGGTTGCGCCAGCAGGATCGTCGGTCGCGGCGATACGGTACAACCCGGCCGTACCGGTCATGGATGGAGTGATGGTATAGGCTTCGCCGGGCAGCACCAGCACCGTATCCCCGCCCGAAATCGTGGTTTCGACATCCTCGACAGTGACCCGCCAATGGCCGCTTGCCGGCATCAGCACGACGGGCTTGGCCGATTTGGTGGGGTCTTGAACACCAGAGCCACGGGTCAGGAAGTCGACCTCAAAGCCGGGCTTGTCCTTGATCAGACCGTTTTCACCGATCACCTTGGCGGGTTTGTCGGCCGCCAGCGCCATCAGGTCCCAGTAACGGGCCACGTATTTGCCGATCACGGCTTCGACCGGCACTTCGGGATAGGATTTCAGCTGCTCTTCGGTCAGCAAGGGCATAGGCCGGACGTTGTGCGGGAGGTCCTGGCCCTTCTTGCTGTCGTAGAGCACGCCGTTGTCACCCAGCATCAACCCGTGCGCCCGGGCGTCCTCAATGACCTGAGGTGCCCAGGTGACACCGCCGCCGGCATCGTCGCCGCCCAGAATGGACATGATCATCCCGTAGTCGTCGCCCACATTCTCGAACCCGCGGAAAATGCCGGTGGGAATGTTGAAGATGTCACCTTCCTCGGCAATGAACTCGCCCGCCGTGCCATAGCGACCCCAGAAAAACCGCCAGCGGCCCTTGGCGACAAAAAAGACCTCGGCCGTCGTATGGCTGTGCAGCGAGTTGCGGCATTTGGGCGGTTGGCCGGCGGCCCCGATATTGAAGCCGATCTTGTCGGTTATGTGAACATGTTGATCTGGCGACTCCGAAACACCGCCGCCGATGATGGTAAAGTTCTCTTTCTGATCGCTGCCCGGCGTGTGGGCATCGATGAAGGCCGTCTTGCACGGCTTGAGCTCGCCATAACGGACGATGCGTGATGCGATGGTTGATTGTGTCATGGTTCTGGTTCCGGATTTTGCGTTTGAGGGAATGGTCGGCGGATGTTCGATCACGTTCCCGGAGGCCGCAAATTCAGGCGGCGCGCTCGAAGGCTTTGCCGGAATAGGTGAAAGCGCCGGCTTGCACCGGTCTCGCGCAGGCCGCACGCCAGAACACGATATTCGACCGGAGCGTGCATTCAGACCTCTGCGCGCTGCAGAAGGATCTGCTTCCAGACCGAGGTTTCGTCAAACAGGGTGTATTCGCGGCGCAGCTTGGGTTCGCCGCTGATCAGTTCGCCGAATTCGGCATGGCTGATGCCCAGAACATAGACCTGCGCTCCGGTGGGGGCTCCGAACACCCCCCATCCGTCATGCTTGCCCCACAGGCTCCAGCGCAGTGCGGCACGGGGTGGCATGTTGGGATCGTCGCGGCCTATCTGATGTTCGATGCGGAACTCGGCATTGGGGAAGCTGGCTCGCAATCCCATCCAGAACCGGTCGACCGAGTCCCACCCGTGTCCGGTGACCCCGCCGACATATTCCGACTGAACCGCGCGGTCGTATTCAGCCCCGATCGCGCCCATGTCGGCGTTCATGATCCGGGTCAAAATATCGGCATATCGCTGGCCCCATTCATTGTCGTTGCCCCGACCCTTGTAAGGGCCGGGTTGGTCGATCTCGGGCGTCAGTGGTTTCACGCAGTTTTCCGGCCCGCCCTCGCGAGCGATCAGGTCGGCCGCGTATTCCTTGGGGTCCCAGCCCATCTGGCGCACGATGGCCCCCTGATCGCGGATCAGCCATTCATCGTTGATCTGATTGTCGATCGCATGGCAATCGGCCAGAATCCGGTACCGCAGCTTGGTTCCGGTTGGTTTGCCATAGACACCTTCGGCAAGGTGCGTGGCGGTCGAGATGATGCGGTGGGAACTCAGCATCCCCTCTTCGGGCGTGCCCGACCAGATCACGTCTTCGCCCAGAAGCTGCCGGTCGGGAAACTCGGCCAGGGTCGCCATCGTCGCGCCGATGACGTTTTGATTGCCCAGCACGACCGAACCCGGTGAACGGACAACGATGTCGTCGCTGTAATATTCATGCAGCGTGGCGATCGCGCGATCTTCCCAGATTTCCTTGGTGATGCCGATGATATAGTCGGGAAAATCCCGGAATTTGGGGTCAAATCCCTTCATGTGTTCGTCCTTTTTGGGTTCCATCCCTTGGGCAACCGGGCCGAGGTTCGTACGATCAGCGGTCCGTCAATTGCCACCTTGCGGGGTTCAGAAGTCTTGGGTTCTTCGATGTGATCCAGCAGCGCGGCAACCGTTTCCGCGACCATCAGGTTCGCCCGCTGCCGGATCGTCGTCAGATTGTATGCGGGCCATCCGGCGGGGGGCACATCGTCGTACCCCACGACCGACACGTCTTCGGGGATGCGCAGTCCCAGCTCAAAGCGCAGAACATCCATGACCGCCAAAGCCATATGATCGTTGGCGACGAAAACCGCGTCAGGTCGGCGCTCCGGTGCCACGTCGAACATGGTTCGGGCCGCCGCACGGGCATTTTCGGTGTGAAACTCGCCGATCCCATGTGCAAAAAGATCGCTCCCGGCGTCGCGCAGTGCGGCAAGGAAACCAGCCTCGCGGTCGCGCTGGGTCGAGGCACCCTGCCAGCCCGCGATATAGGCGATACGTTGGTGCCCGCCCGCCAGCAGGAACTCGGCCACCTTGCGGCCGCCGGCATAGTTGTCCGAGGTCACGGTGGTGATACCCTCGATATCCTGGCTGCGGTTGAACAGCACCACCGGAACGCCCGCCTGCTGGCAACGGGTAGCGATATCCGACGACATCGGCACCGAGGCCAGAATGACCCCGTCCACCTGATAGTCGAGGATTTCCTCCATCACGTCGTCGATATTTCCGGCCGAGCGCGAGGCCATGAAGATCAACACGTGATAGCCATGCTCCTGCAGGCGGTTGGACAGTTTCTCCAACGCCTCGGGATAGAAGTAGTTGTCCAGGTAGCCGACAACCAGGCCGATGATCCGGCTTTTGCCCGACACCATCGCCCGCGCCAGCACGTTGGGACGATAGCCCAGTTCGGCCGCCGCCTTGCGCACCTTTTCCTCGGTCTTCTTGCTGACCGAAGCGCCGGGCGTGAACACCCGGCTGACCGCTGACTGGCTGACGCCGGCCAGTTGCGCAACCTGAAGCGATGTGACCTTGTCCGCCATCAGTCCGCCGTCCATCCGCCGTCGATCAGCATCGACGTGCCGGTGACCAGACCTGAGGCGTCGGAGGCAAGATAGAGAACCGCGCCCATGATGTCCTCGACCTCGCCCACGCGGTTCAGCTTGATCTTGTCCATGATCCAGGCCGCGCGTTCAGGGTTGTCGAAGGTCGATTGCGTCAGCGGGGTTCGGATGAAGGTCGGGCAGACCGTGTTGATGCGGATGCCCTGCTTGCCCCATTCGATCGCCATCGCCTTGACCATGCCTTCCAGCCCGTGCTTGGTCGCACAGTACAGCGCCCGGTCGATGCCGCCGACATGGCCCATCTGGCTGGAAATGTGGATGATCGAACCGGGCCGCCCGGCTGCCATCAGCGCCTTGGCCGCATAGGCCGACAGGAAATAGGCCGAGCGCAGGTTGACACTCGTGACCGCGTCGAAATCCTCGGGCGTGGTTTCGACCGCCGGCCCGTGCCGCGCGGTCCCGGCCGAGTTCACCACCACGTCAAAGGCCCGCCCGTTAAACAGCGCCTGCAACGCGGTCAGGTCGCCCTGATCCAGCACCCGCCCCTCGGCCGACCAACCCTGCGCTTGCAGGGCGGAAACCGCTTCGTTCAGCCGCTCGGCCCCGCGCGCGGCGCAGACCACATGCGCCCCGGCCTCAGCCAGGGCGACAGCGCAACCCAATCCGATGCCGGAAGATGCGCCGGTGACCAATGCGGTCTTGCCGCTCAGCGAGAACGAAGGGGTGCGGGGCAGTTGGGTCATCAGCTCATTCCATCCGGGGTTTCAATGCGGCCCAGGTTCCGGGCCTTGTTGAATTCCCGCAGGCGGGCAAAGACGTCAACGCCAAGCTGCGCATAGGCGTCCAGAAGGTCGACCAAAACCCAGTTTTCGCGGATCCGTCCGTTCTCCAGCCGCCAGAAATCGAGGCTGCGCATGGTGATCCGCTTGCCCGAGGGCGCGATGCCCATCCACCCGTCATGGGTGACGGTCTGGATCATGTTGGGCCAGCCGGTCACTGCCGCGTAATCGCCATCGCCGAAGAAGTGATAGGTGATGTCATCGACATATTGCCCGCGATCCGGCATCCCGTTCAGGAACGGGATCTGGTGCCAGTTGCGGAACCCGGCATAGCCGCGCCCGGTGCCGATGCCCGAAGGCCCGTACCAGTTCATGCGCGGATGCCAGAACCGCTCCATCTCCATCACCTCAGGACCGCCCTGCGAGGGGTGCTTTTTCAGATGTTCCAGCATGTCGATGATGTGCTGGCAGGTGGCGCGGCCCTTGTCGGCGTCATAGGGCCCCGGCACCAGACCGTCCTGCGTGGCCGGGCCCGGCACGTGCCATTCGTGGCCCAGACTGGGCGCCATCGGCCAGGCACGGGCCTGCATCATCACCTCGGGGATGTCCCACAGGGCCTGCATCTCGACGATCCGGCCGTTCTCGAACCGGTAGAACTCGTGAAACCGCATGGTGACCTGATGGCCGGTGGGCGGGATGTCCAGCCACGGACCGGTGAAGGTTCCGGTATAGTAGCCGCCGCAGCCCACCCAGTCGGCGCCGACTTCGTCCGGGCCGGCCATTACGATATAGTCGCGCCGTTCTAGGTCCGGCCAGGCATCCAGCAGGCCCTTGTAGGCCAGATCGTAGAACGCCTCGCTGCCGGTGCTGTCACCGAAGGGATGGCACAGGCGGAACAGGGCGTCGGGCGCCGTCACCTGCGCCAGCGCGGCCCGCACGCCGGGTTCGTCGAAATCATACATCGCCGCCCGAAGCGGCGCGATCAGCGCCTTGTGCTGCGTATGCCTGTCACTCATTCGGCGGCATCCCGGTATGGGGCCGGTGCGCCATAGGGCACGTTGATGCCGCCATAGCGGCGCACCCGCACGTTGCATTGTTCGGCATGGCCCACGAACCCTTCCAGCAGGCACAGGCGCGAGCCGTACTCACCGATCAGCGTTGCCGCCTCGTCGGTCAGGATCTTCTGATAGCTGTGGGTCTTCAGGAATTTGCCCACCCACAAACCGCCGGTGTAACGCCCAGCCTTCTTGGTGGGCAGCGTGTGGTTGGTGCCGATCACCTTGTCGCCGTTCGATACGTTGGTGCGCGGCCCCAGGAACAGCGCGCCATAGCAGGTCATGTTGTCCAGGAACCAGTCATCGCGGTCGGTCATGACCTGAACATGCTCCGAGGCGATCTCGTCGGCGACTTGTAGCATCTCGTCATAGCTGTCGCACAGGATCACCTCGCCATAATCCTGCCAGCTGACCCGCGCGGTGTCGGCCGTCGGCAGGATGCCCAGCAGGCGGTCGATCTCGGACAGGGTCTCTTCGGCCAGCTTGCGCGAGTTGGTGACCAGAACCGCGGGCGAGTTGTAGCCGTGTTCGGCCTGCCCCAGCAGGTCGGTGGCGCAGATCTCGGCATCGACGGTTTCGTCGGCGATCACCATGGTCTCGGTCGGGCCGGCGAACAGATCGATGCCGACACGGCCGAACAACTGGCGCTTGGCCTCGGCCACGAAGGCGTTGCCGGGGCCGACCAGCATGTGCACCGGGTCGATCGTTTCGGTCCCCAGCGCCATCGCGCCGATCGCCTGAATGCCACCCATGACATAGATCTCGTGCGCGCCACCCAGATGCATGGCGGCGATCACCGCCGGATTCGGCTTGCCTTGGAACGGAGGGGTGCAGGCGATGATGCGCGGCACACCCGCAACGCTGGCCGTGGCCACGGACATGTGGGCCGAGGCCACCATCGGGAACTTGCCGCCGGGCACATAGCAGCCCACCGACTGCACGGGGATGTTCTTGTGGCCCAGGATCACGCCCGGCAGGGTCTCGACCTCGATATCGGTCATCGAGGCGCGTTGCGCGCGGGCAAAGTTCATCACCTGCTCCTGCGCGAACTTGATGTCGGCCAGCTCGCGGTCTGACAACTGAGCGATCAGATCGTCGATCTCCTGTTGCGACAGGCGGAACGAGGCGGGCGAATAGTTGTCGAACTTCTCGCTCAGTTCGCGCACCGCGACGTCGCCACGGGTTTCGATGTCCTTCAGGGTCGCCTCGACCACGGCGCGGGTCTTGGCGTCATCCTCGGCCCGGTCTGCGTCGGACTTGCCGCGTTTGAGATACTCGATTGCCATTGTCTTGATCCTCAGTTGTCGGGGCGGGGCGGAGTTTTCTCGCCCCGGTCATATGCTTCCCAGCCGTGGCTCTGGAACAGGTCGACGCCCAGCTGCGCGGCGACATGGGCGAAATCGACGTTCACCCAATTGTCGACGATCTTGCCGTCGACCACTTTCCAGAAATCCATGTAGCGGATCTCGACCCGCTTGCCGGTGGGAGGGATGCCCAGAAATTCACCCGAATGGGTCGCCTCCTGCCGGCCAAAGGCCGCGGCCCATTCACCCATGTAAAGCCGTGCCTCGTCGATGCAGACCTTGTCGGAAAACGCGGCCTGGAAGGGGCGCTGCCAGTTGTCCTGAAACTCTTGCAGACCGTTCTTCGTGCCGCAGCCCTGATTGCCCATCCAGCGGAAGCCTTCGGCGAAGAACTCGCCGATGTCGTTGATGCGGTGGTCATTCAGGCCGTCGACCATGGATTCGATGACGCGGCGCGTGTCTTCGGTCTTGGTCAGGTCGGTGTCGCGGGTCAGAACCGCTTGTTCAGGTCGGGAACCTTTCATCGTCTTGTCCTTGTCAGGTTGTCAGGGATTGGGGATCGGGGGGACATGCCCCCAAATCCGGGAAAATCCCTGGGCAACCTGTTCAGCGCCGGATGGCGCGTCAGGGCGTTATGGCGGAACCGGCAGCTCATCAGCCTTTGACCGCGCCGGCAGTCAGGCCGCTGACGATCTGGCGCTGGAAGATCATGACCAGGAAGAACAACGGCGCGGTGATCGACACGGCGGCGGCCACGGCGACGACCTGGTCGGTGGTGGTGGTTTCGCGGTTGAACATGCCGGCGATGGCCGGAACCATGGTCTGGTTCTGCGCGTCCAGCAGCAGCGAGGTCACAAGAAAGTCGTTGTAGGCCAGCAGGAAGCTGAACAGCCCGGTGGTGATGACGCCCGGCCACATCACGGGCATGATCACCCGACGGAAGGCCTGGAAATGGTTGCAGCCGTCCACGCGCGCGGCTTCGTCCAACTCGGCCGGGATGTTCTGGAAGAACGACCGCAGCATCCAGATGGTAAAGGGCTGGTTGATCGCCACCAGAACCGCGATCACGGCAAAGGGCTTGCCGTACAGCGTGGGCGCGTTTTCCCCCAGGATCGGGCGCAGCCATTCGGCCGAGTTGATGAAGACCGGCAGATAGCCCGCCACCAGAACCGAGTGCGGCAGCGCGCGAAACACCAACGCGACGATCAGAATCCAGAACGCCAGGGTCGAGCCCGACCGCGCCAGCCCATAACCCGCCAGAGTGCCCACGGTCAGCGACACGGTAACGACGCCTGCGGTTACGATCAGCGAGTTCTTGAAGTTGTTGGAAAAGCCGCGGTCGATCCAGACGGTCTTGTAGTGTTCGGTCGTCAGACCAACCACGTCCCGCCCCAGCGGGCCGAACAGCGGGTTCAGCACGTTCAGAACGGCCGGCAGGATCACGAAAAACACCAACAGAAAACCCAGCACCAAGGCCAAACCGCCGATGATCCAGCCGAACCAGGCCTGACCCGGCTTGGTGTAGGTTCTGACCATCGAGGGCAGTGTCTTGGTCGTCGCAATCACCGCGACCCAGATGGTGACAATGCCGAGGAGGATGTCGAGGATGGAAAGGCCTTCTCCGGTCGCAAGGGTCGCTGGACCGAAGATCACGTTCAGCGCGTTGCTGTCGAATGCGTCCACGGGTGATTTGAAGCTCATCACCGCGATCCAGAAGATCGGGAAGGCCGCCACGAGGCACCAGAACGCAAGAAACAGGTTCGACGACAGGCGCAGGCCGAGCGGTTGGCGAAGGGCGCGCGAGGACATATCAGTGACCTCCTTTGTGGTCGCGCCATGTCCGGCGCAGCGGTGCGATGAGAAGGATGACGATTCCGACCATGGTCAGCATGGCGCTGGCCGAGGCCCGGCTGATCGAACGGTTGCCCGCCTGATCCGGTACAAGGAAGTCATAGGTCAGCCATTGCAGCGAGATCACGTAGCCCTGGCTCGAGAAGCCGACGATTTCTTCGAACACCCGGTAGGAGTCCATCAGATGGATCATCGACACGAAGATGATCAGCGGCATCAGGTGCGGGATGACGATGTATTTCAGGCGCTGCCAGCGGCTTGCGCCGTCGATCACTGCGCTTTCAAGGCTGTCCTGATTTACGGTCTGAAGACCGGCGTAGAACACGATCGCGGCAAAGGGTGCGACGTGCCAGACGCGGTACAGCATCATCAGCAACTCGATCGTCCAGGCCTGCGCGAACAGCGCGATGTCGCGGTTCAGCCACCATTCCAGCAGGGCCGTAAGGATACCGTCACCGCGAAACAGCCAGTTGATCGAAAGGGCCCCGATGACCGGAGTGATGATGAAGGGCAGGAGCGACACAAAGATCACCGGACCACGTATTGCCGATGCAGCATTGTTGATCACGATGGCGATCAGCAGCCCGGTACCGATCACCAAGGGCAGAGTGATCAAGGTGAAGGTCAACGTAAAGCGCAGCGCCTTCCAGAAATTGATCGTGGACAGCACGCTCCAGCTGCCTTCGCTGATCGCGCGCCAGGCGCGTTCAGGCTCCAGCACGTTGCGATAGCTTTCCAGCCCGACAAACTGGGTCTGCGTGATGATCTCGCCCTCTTCGTCCAGCCTCGGAATGGACTTTTCCTCGGTCACGCAGGTCTGGGTCAGGAAGCCCGGCGTGCAGGTCTCGACCTCGACCGTCTCATAGATGGGCTGGGTGACGTAGAAACTCTGCTTGAACACGCTAACCAGCGGGAAAGCGATAAAGAGAAGCATCATAAAGACAGAGGGGCCGACAAAGGCGGCAAATGTCCGGAAATTCATGGCTCTGCCTTTCTCATGGTTCTCGTTGGATTGGGTGCGGGAGGGTCGAGGCCCTCCCGCGGCAGGATCAGTTGTTGACCAGTCCGGCCTCTTTCGCGGCGGTCAGATAGTCCGCCTCGATGTCTGCCAGCGTGGTCTGTGCGTCTTTGGCGCCGGTCAGGTAATCGGCCAGGCCATTGCCAAGCGCAGTGTGCATGATCCCCATCGGGCCAGATGCGGGATAGGCTTTGGCGCCGGCTTCTGCCGAAGCGGCTGCACCTGCGGCCAGATCACCGGGCTTGTAGGCCGGGTTCAGCCAGACAGCGGCGTTGTTGTTGGCCTCGACCATTTCTGCATCCATGCCTTCCAGCGCCACGCGGAACGCGGCATCGGCCTCTTCGTCACTCATGTTCGAGGCAAGAACGATGCCGTCCCACCAGATCGTGGTTGCCGGAGCGGCCGAGCCCATTGGAGCGGCGGCCATGACGACCTTGCCGACGACCTGGCTTTCGGCCTCATCGTTCATTGCGGCAGCGCGGCTGGCCCACAGGTTGGCCATGGCGATTTTGCCCTGTTGGAACTGCTGCTGAACGTATGTGGAATCAGACACCAGATACTCGGGGTCCATGTATTCGGTCATGGCCTTGAGCGTCTCCAGAGCCTTCACGCCCTGATCGTTGTTGATTGCAGGCATGTTGCCGTCAGCAAAGAACTCTCCGCCTTCGCCCAGGTACATGTTCACGAACTCCTGACCCAGGTTCCAGCCGGTTTTGAAGGTGCCGCCAACGGGGTAATCCATGACGCCGGCCTCTTTGATCTTGGCTGCAGCGGCCAGAACATCGTCATAGGTCTTGGGCTCTTCGATCCCCAGATCGGCCAGAACGTCGCTGCGGTACATCAGGTGCTGGGCGTTCACCATCATGGCGATCGCCATGGTTTGCCCGTCTACCTTGATCAGTTGGTTCGGCAGCAGATCCTGACCGTATTTTGCGACCAGATCATCCAGCGGACGAATGGTGCCCGCGTTCAGCAACGGCACCAGCGTTGCGTTCGACACGCCGCCGATCTGGTACAGAGCCGGATCGGCCGCAAAGGCTTCGGGCTGCTTCTCGCGGAACTCCTGATCCAGCGATGCGCTGAAATTGCCGCACTCGGCCATCGCGTCGGTGACGGCCTTCCAGGCCTCGAACCCGGCGGACAGTGATTTGAGCGGAACGGTGTTCTCGAACGAACACGCCGCCCATGCAGTGCTGGTCACCATGGTCATGGCGCCTGCCATCAGAATTGTCTTGAGTTTCATGCGTTTCTCCCTGTCAGGATCGGTCCGTCGTCGACGTCCGGACCGTTGGTTGGCCCTTTCGGGCTTTGGTTGGGGTCAGCCCCCGATCCGCGCACCGCTCTCTGCTTCGAACAGGTGACAGATTTCTTTCGGCACCGAGAACGAGACCATCTCGCCTATTTCGGCACGGAATGCTTTGTCGGCTTTGACCGAGACCAATGCGCCGCCGACCCGGACCGAAATCATGGTGGCGTCACCCAGCAGCTCGAGCGTGTAGATCGGTGCCGTGATCTGGCCCTGACCTTCGGCCAGTGTCGCATCCTCGGCACGGAACCCCAAGGTCAGCGGGCCGTCAGCAATGTCCAGCCCCGGGATTTCGACACCCGTGGTCCGGAACACGCCGCCCTCGACCTGACCATCCATCAGGTTCATGGCGGGCGAGCCGATGAAACTGGCGACGAAAGTGTTGGCCGGGCGGTCGTAAATCTCGGTCGGGCTACCAACCTGTTGCACAATGCCCTTTTTCATCACCACCACGCGGTCGGCCAGCGTCATGGCCTCGATCTGGTCATGGGTGACATAGATCGTGGTGACGGCCAGTTCGTGGCTGAGATTCTTGATCTGCGCGCGGGTGGATACACGCAGCTTGGCGTCCAGGTTGGACAGGGGCTCGTCCATCAGGAACACGTTCGGTTCGCGCACGATCGCGCGGGCCAGAGCAACACGTTGGCGTTGACCGCCCGACAGTTCCGCCGGTTTGCGATGCAGAAATTCGTCCAGCTCGACCATGGCGCTGGCGCGGCGCACCTTCTCGTCATGGGTTGCGGGGTCGATCCCGCGGACCTTCAGCGGGAAGCGGATGTTTTCATAGACGTTCATGTTGGGGTAGAGGGCATAGCTCTGGAACACCATCGCCACGTCGCGGTCCTTTGGCTCGAGATCGTTGACCACCTTGCCGTCAATCAGGATGTCGCCCTCGGTCACGTCCTCAAGCCCAGCGATCATGCGCATTGTCGTGGTCTTGCCGCAGCCGGACGGGCCAAGCAGAACCAGAAACTCGCGATCGGCAATCGTCAGATCGAAGTTGTGAACCCCAACAAACGATCCCCATCGCTTGCCGACATTGCGCAGTTGAATTTCCGCCATGAAGCCCCCCGGGAAGGAATCGTTTTGCATACGTTTGCAAAAGGGTATTCTTGGTTTACCAATTCTGGCAAGACATTTTTGCATACGTATGCAAATATGCCGGAAATCAGTGATTCACCCCCGGGCAGAAACAGGCGCAATATGCTGCAAAACAATGAAAAACAGATGAGCTTTCAAAAAGAGAAAGATCTGGTGAAGGCGTTCTATGAGGACCTGCAGTTGGCCTCCAACGACAAGCTGGCAGACGTCATAGGGCGATTCTGTGCGCCGAATCTGCTGTGGCGCGGCTTTCACCCGTTCGGTCAGATTTCGGGGGTCCACGACGTAGCAGAAAACTTCTGGGGCCCGCTGCGAAACAGCCTCAAACGCATGCAGCGGCGTCAGGATATTTTCTTTGCGGGTTGCAACTCGCTGACCGACGAGCGCGAGGTCTGGGTGGTTTCCATGGGCCATCTGATGGGTCTTTTCGACCACTCCTGGTTGGGCATTCGACCGACAGGCAAAATGGCATTCCTGCGCTATTGCGAGTTCAACAAGGTGCAAGACGGCAAGATCGTCGAGACCGCGATGTATTTCGATATCCCGCATCTGATGGTGCAGGCTGGTCAGAACCCGTTTCCGCCCCAGGCCGCAGCCCATCTTGTACAGCCCGGGCCCCTGACTCACGACGGTATCCTAAGCACGGATCAACCGGTCGAGGAAGGGGAGCAGACTCTGGCGCTGATCAACGCCATGATTTCTGACCTGGGCCAGTGGAAAAGTGGCCTGACCCTGAGCGAAGAGCTGAGCCGTACCTGGCATGACGACATGATCTGGTGGGGGCCCGAGGGAATTGGCGCCACCTACACGATTGATCGGTATGGCAAGCAACATGCCGGTCCCTTCCGCGCGGCATTCGCCGAGCGGTCAAAGACCAAACATGTCTGCCGGCTGGCCGAAGGTCACTACGGCGGGTTTTTTGGCTGGCCGAACTTCACGGCTATTCCTACCGGAGGGTTCATGGGCATGCCCGCGACCCAAACGCCCGGTGAGTTTCGAGTGATCGACATCTATCGCCGCGCGGGCGGCAAGCTGGCCGAGAACTGGATCTTCATCGACCTTCTGCATTTCTGGAAACAGCAGGGCGTGGACATACTGGAAAGAACCACTGGCATCGGATCGGCGCAGGTGTAGCCCGGGGGGGGGCGGACTGGATGCAATGGGAGGGGATTTGGTGGAGCCTAGGGGAGTCGAACCCCTGACCTCTTGCATGCCATGCAAGCGCTCTCCCAACTGAGCTAAGGCCCCTTTCCGGTACCGCCTGTGCGGTGGACGGACGTTTATGAAACGACGTGCGCGAGTGCAAGACCAAAAAATCGGATTCGGTGAAAAAAGATGCGCGGCGCACGGGGTGCATCGGGGCGCGGGGCAGCCTGCGCCGCCCCGGCCGGATCACGAGTCTTCGTCTTCAGACGCGACGTCGGTGATGTCGTCCAACGAGACGTTGTCCTCGTCGTCGTCCTCAAGCAGATCGTCGTCCAGATCGACGTCGACCGCGTCATCATCGTCCAGCAGTTCGTCATTGGACGTGGCTTCGCGCGCCTTGACCGACGCTGCATCTTCGGCGTCGGCTGCGATCATCCGGCTTTTGCCGGTTTCCAATTCCACGATCTCGCCGGTATAGGGGCTGATGATCGGGTCCTTGTTCAGGTCATAAAACCGCTTGCCAGTGGTCGGGCAAACGCGCTTTACGCCCCATTCTTCCTTGGGCATGTCAATTCCCCTTGATATCAGGTGAGTCGTATCAACGATTCAGGTCACCTGCCACATGCGGCGGGTACTGTCAAAGCCTTTGCGCCAAGGAGATCGCACCATGGGGCGACATTCATTGCCCGGACAGCCTCCCGTTGCGCTGACCTTGCGCAAATCGGCGCGGGCACGCCGCATAAGCTTGCGTATTTCCCAGTTGGATGGCCGGGTTACGTTGACTTATCCGAAGGGTGTGTCCGAATCCGAGGCGATCGGCTTTGCGCAGTCAAAGGAGGACTGGATCCGCCAGCATCTGGGCGCGCGGCCCGTTCCGGCGTCAGTCGGCTTCGGGGAAACCCTGCCGGTCGAAGGTGTGCCAAGGCGAATCGTACCGGCGGAGGGGCGCCGGGTCAGTTTACACGCCGATCAGGTTGCGGTGCCCGAAGGGGCCGAGGCGCGGCGCCTCGCGCGCTTTTTGAAAGAGCTGGCGCGTGATCGCTTGATCGAAGCCTGCGACGACTATGCAGCCATGCTGGGGCGGGAGTACTCCAGCCTGACGTTGCGCGATACACGGTCGCGGTGGGGGTCGTGCAGTGCAGCGGGAGGGTTGATGTTTTCGTGGCGGCTGATCCTGGCGCCCCCCGAAATCCTGCACTATGTCGCCGCTCATGAGGTCGCGCATCTGGCCGAGATGAACCATTCGGCGGCGTTCTGGGCGCAGGTCGAGCGCCTGTTCGGCCCGCACAAAGCGGCCCGGCACTGGCTGCGCGACAATGGGGCCGAACTGCACCGTTACAGGTTCGATGCGCCCGCCGGTTGACCTCACGGGGATTTGTGATCACATGAGGGCATGTTGACCACCCGTAGCTCCGACTCTCAGATCGCGACCCATGATCAGGTATACCGCGCCCTGCGGTCTCGAATCATGCATGGAGAAATTCCACCCGGTCAGGCGCTGACGCTGCGCGGCATCGGCAAGGAGTTCGGTGTGTCCATGACGCCGGCGCGCGAAGCCGTGCGCCGTCTGGCCGCCGAAGGGGCGCTCTTTCTGTCCAACTCGGGGCGGGTCTCCACGCCCGAACTCAGCAACGACCGGATCGAAGAATTGGCCGCGCTGCGGGCTTTGCTGGAGGTCGAGCTGGCCAGCCGTGCGCTGCCTCGGGCGCATATGGCTCTGATCGACCGATTGCAAAGCATCAACATGACCGTGGCCGAAATGGTGACCAAGCGTGATGCGGTCGGCTACATTCGAACGAACCTCGAGTTTCACCGCACGCTTTATCTGCGTGCGCAGGCTCCGGCCATGCTTGCGATGGCCGAAACCGTCTGGCTACAGCTTGGCCCGACCATGCGGGCTCTTTATGGCCGCCTGCGACGGACCGAACCGCCGCATTATCACAAGCTGATCATCGCCGCTCTGAAGGCTGGGGACGAGCCGGGTTTGCGGTTGGCGGTGCGATCGGATGTGACCCAGGGTCTGCGCCTGCTGGTCAGCTGAGCGGGCCTTTGCTCAAAGTGTGAAATCCAAACGGGCGGCGGTTGCGAAGCTGGCCTCAAGGCATTTGCTGCGCTACGCTGCTGCCAACAACAAACAAGAGCAGATTTCAGCCATGATCAATCGACGGACATTCTCACTGGGTCTCGGTGCAGGTTTCCTGAGCGCCTGCGCGGGCGGGTCCGCGCCAACCGGAACATCCGCGTCGCGAATGCGGGCAGTGCCCAATGCCGGCTGGGATTCTTGGGTTGCAAGTTTCAAGGCGCGCGCGGCCGGGCAGGGTATTTCGCAAGCGACTATCGACCGGGCGTTTCAGGGTGCCGGTTACCTACCAGATGTGATCGAACGCGACCGCAACCAGGTCGAGTTCAAGCGCTCGCTCGAAGACTATCTGGCCATCGCCGCGTCAGACGAGCGGATCAGTACCGGCAAGCAGATGCTGCAACGCCACAACGCCACCCTCACGCAGATCGAGTCGCGCTATGGCGTCGACAAAGAGGTCGTGGTGGCGGTCTGGGGGCTGGAAAGCCGCTATGGGCAGCGGCGGGGCGATGTGCCCGTTATTTCGGCCCTTTCCACGCTGGCCTATGACGGGCGTCGCGGGGCGTTCTTCGAAAGCCAGCTGATTGCGGCGTTGAAGATCCTTCAGAACGGTGACACGTCGCCGGCGAACATGACCGGCAGCTGGGCCGGTGCTATGGGGCATACGCAATTCATCCCGACCTCGTATCTGGCCTACGCAGTGGATTTCACCGGAGACGGCCGACGCGACATCTGGTCCGACGATCCGACGGACTCGCTGGCTTCGACGGCTGCCTACCTGTCGCGGGCGGGTTGGGTGCGGGGCCAGCCTTGGGGAGGTGAAGTCGGATCTGCAGCGGCAAATTCGGGCACACCGGTTGCAATTCTGCAGCCGCAGAAACCCGGGCCGCGCATAGCGGTGTTTCGCAATTTCCAGGTGATCAAACGCTACAACAACTCGGACAGCTACGCGATCGGGGTCGGGCACCTGTCCGATCGGATCGCCGGTGGCGCACCCTTTCAGGCGTCTTTCGGGCCCGACGAAACCGGCCTGACGCTGGAAGATCGCAAAGAGTTGCAGCGGCGTCTGACTGCTGCCGGGTATGACACGCAAGGCGCTGATGGGGTGATCGGCAAGAACACAACCGCGGCCATCACCGCGTATCAGCAAGCCAAGGGCCTGCCCGTTACGGGCGTGCCCTCGGTCAGCTTGTTGCGCTCTTTGGGTGGTTGACGGATCAGGCCGCCAGTCCCTTGGACCCCAGGTCCAGGAATTTCTGACGCCGGTCCTTGATCAGCGCGGCGGCATCCTTGCCGTTCAGATCCTTCAGCATCTTGGCGATCGCCCTGCCCACGGATTCGATCGTGGCCGGGCGGTCGCGATGCGCGCCACCTTTGGGTTCGGGGATGATCAGGTCGCAGACGCCCAACTTTTGAAGGTCCTGCGCGGTCAGGCGCAGCGCCTCGGCGGCCTCGCGCATTTTTTCGGCATCTTTCCACAGGATCGACGCGCAGCCCTCGGGCGAAATCACCGAATAGATCGAGTGCTCCAGCATCGCCACCCGGTTGGCCGTGGCAAAGGCCACCGCGCCGCCCGAGCCGCCTTCGCCGATGATGACAGACACCAGCGGCACACCGATTTTCAGACACATCTCGGTTGAACGGGCGATCGCTTCGGATTGCCCGCGCTCTTCGGCGCCCTTACCCGGATACGCGCCGGCGGTATCCACCAAGGTGATCACCGGCAGACCAAACCGACCAGCCATTTCCATAAGGCGCACGGCTTTGCGATAGCCTTCGGGGCGGGCCATGCCGAAGTTGCGCTCGATCCGCGATTTGGTGTCCGAGCCTTTTTCATGGCCGATCACCATCACCGGCTGGTCGTTGAACCGTGCTAGGCCGCCGATGACCGCCAGATCGTCGGCAAAATTGCGGTCGCCAGCCAGCGGGGTGAATTCGGTGAACAGGGCCTCGACATAATCCTTGCAGTGCGGACGTTGGGGATGGCGGGCCACCTGGCATTTTCGCCAGGGCGTCAGGTCCTTGTACAACTCGTCCAGCAGCTTGGCCGCCTTGGCGTCCAGCGCGGCGGCTTCGTCCGCTACGTCCATCTCTTCGTTGGCGCGGGCCAGGGCGCGCAGCTCTTCAGCTTTGCCTTCAATCTCGGCCAGCGGTTTTTCGAAATCCAGATACTGGGTCATGACGCCTCTCAACGCGAAAGTTCTCCGCTATATGACCCGAGGTCGCCCCGGATGCAACTCGGCACCGCATGTCGGGGTGCGTTTCCCGCGCGGGGCGACAAGGTACGCGGGCCGGCGACTTCAGCCCGGCCACAGCACCGGGTACAACGAAATCACCAGAAGAGCCGCCATCGACCAGTTGAACACGGTCAGACGTCGCCGGCTGGTCAGCACGCGTGCCATCTGCTGGCCCAGAACCGTCCAAGTGCTGACAGATGGCAAGTTCACGCAGCCGAATACAAGGGCAACCAGCGCAATGGCTTGCAGGGTCTGGCCCGGGGCATAGGCCGTCGTTGCCGTCAGCGCCATGGCCCAGGCTTTGGGGTTCACCCATTGAAACGCTGCCGCCTGCAGAAACGTCATGGGCCGTCCGACGTGCCCCGGGCCCTTGGCAGGAGCCGCATTGGCAATTCGCCACGCGAGGAATAGCAGATAGGCCACCGACGCGATTTTGAGGATCACGTGGCTGATGGGATAGGCCTCGAACACCTGCACCAATCCTGCGCCGACCAACAAAACCATCAGCATAAAGCCCAGGCCGATACCCAGCATATGGGGGATTGTCCGCCGGAACCCGAAATTCGCCCCTGAGGCCATGAGCATCAGATTGTTCGGCCCTGGCGTGATGGACGAGACAAAGGCAAACGCGACCAGCGCAAGTAGGATGTCGTAAGTCATGGCGCAAAGATCGCCCAGGTTTGGTCAAATGAAATTGCGATTTCGTTCTCGATTACATAAAGCTTGCAACAAATGGCGAATATTGACCTCAGGAATCAGCAAATATTGCAAGAGCTGGCCCGAAATGGCCGGATCAGCAACCTTGAACTGGCGGACCGCGTAGGGCTTTCGCCGTCAGCCTGTCTACGCCGGGTGCAAGAGCTTGAGCGGTCCGGCGTCATCAGCGGGTATCGCGCCGTTTTGAACCCTGCGGCGATGGGCGTCGGTTTTGTCGCCTATATCGGCGTCGGACTGGGTGAGCATACAAAGGCCGCTCAGGAAGGTTTTGAAAAAGCGGTGCAATTGGCGCCCGAAGTGGTCGAATGCCACAACATCACCGGTACGATCGAATACTTGCTGCGGGTGGAGTGCGCTGACCTGTCGACCTACAAGACCTTCCATACCGACGTATTGGGCACGTTGCCCCATGTCACCTCGATCACGTCCTACGTGGTCATGGGATCCCCGAAAGACCTGCGGGCCTGAGCTTGAGCCCACTGCCGCTAGGGCCTTGCAGGCATGTGTATCCCGGAATATCGTCGGCCTGAAAGCGCCAGAAAGTCGGCATCAGATCGAACAGGGCGCGATGTCAGGGAGACACGATCATGAGTTTTGTTCGGACAGGCGTATTGGCGGCCGTGGTGGCGATTGTCGCCGGTGCCGCATTTGCCGCGCCTTTGAAATTGCAGCCCGCCAACCCGCAGCCCAATCCCAAGGCGGGGTTGAACGTGAAATATGTGGGGCAGGGTACTCAGAGAAAGATCCGCGATCTGAGCCAGGCCAAAAGCGTATTGTCCAAGGCCAAGCCGGGCAAGCCACTGCGCGGGCTGGACTATGCCGACACCAACAAGGGCGAGCCGGTTCTGACGTTCACGGACCCATACAACGTTGCCGCTGAAATCACCGGGTACATGCGCTTTGATTCTCCAGGCATTTACGAACTCGAAACCTGGTCCAATGACGGGCTCGAGGCCTATGTCGGTGGTCAGCAGATCGGCCGTGTCACCGGGATTCAGGGGTGTGAAGCCAACCAGCGCACCGAGGTCGAAGTTCCAAAGGCGGGCTGGTACCCTCTGAAGATCATCTATTTTCAGAAGCTGGGAACGTCCTGCCTGATGATGAAATCCGGCAAACAGGGTGAGAAGTTTACCTGGACACCAAACAACGTGTTCGGCCGCTGAGGCCAACCGAAGTCAGGAAAAGGCGCTCGGAACGAGCGCCTTTTTTTAAGTCCCCATCAGCCGTTTGCGGCGATCAGCTCGGCCTGCGCCACGATCACCTCGGCCTGCTTGATCGAGGCGATGTCCACCAGCCGTCCTTTGTAGACCGTGGCGCCTTCGCCATTGGCCTTGGCTTGCTCCATCGCAGCCAGGATCTCGCGCGCTTCGGTCACCGCCTCGTCCGACGGGGTGAAAACCTGATTGGCCAGCGCGATCTGCTTGGGGTGGATCGCCCATTTGCCGACCATGCCCAGCGTCGCCGAACGGCGCGCCTGCGCGATATAGCCTTCGTCGTCCGAGAAGTCGCCGAACGGCCCGTCGACCGGCAGCACCCCGTGGGTGCGGCAGGCGGCCACGATGGCAGCCTGTGCCCAATGCCACGGGTCCGACCAGTATTTCTGGCCCTCGCGCAGCATGTAATAGTTTTCCTGCGTGCCGCCGATTCCCGTGGTCTGCATTCCCATCGAGGCGGCGAAATCGGCCGCGCCCAGGCTCATGGCCTGAAGGCGCGGGGAGGAGGCCGCGATTTCCTCGACATGGGCGATGCCGGCGGCGGATTCGATGATGACCTCGAAGCTGATGGGCTTGGTGCGGCCCTTGGCGCGTTCGATCGCAGTGACCAGAGCGTCAACCGCATAGACATCCTCGGCGCAGCCCACCTTGGGGATCATGATCTGATCCAGCCGGTCGCTGGCCTGTTCCAGCAGGTCCACCACGTCGCGGTACCAATAGGGCGTATCCAGCCCGTTGATGCGCACCGACATGTACTTGTTGCCCCAATCCACGGTGTTCAGCGCCTCGATCACGTTGGCGCGGGCGGTGTCCTTGTCGGACGGGGCCACCGAATCTTCGAGGTCGAGGTTGATCACGTCCGCGGCCGAGGCGGCCATCTTGGGGAACAGCTTGGTGTTGGATCCGGGGCCGAACAGCTGACAGCGGTTTGGTCGCGCCGGGGCGGCGGGTTGGATACGAAAGCTCATCGGCACCTCGCTGAGTAATGAAATTGCGATTTCAGTTGGCAATTGGGTATTAAATTGCGCGACCCTGCGCAAGCCTGATTGTGCAGTTGCGGCAATGCTGTTGCAGAAAGCTGTGCGCAACCCCCGGAACGCGGCGGTCAAAGTTTCATCATTTTGAAAATTTCGAAGCTTTTTGCGCCATTCGGGGGAATCTTGCAAAATTCTCCGGTCGACGTGCGGGAGGTTGGAGGAAAACGAGAAACGCTCGTTGACGGCCTTCAATAGGTTGGGGCGCAAGAAAAGGAGAGCGCGCGATGATCGAGACACCGTATTTGCTGTTTTTGGGAGATGCCCCCGACCAACTGGCCGCCAAGGTCGCGATCGGCATTCGGGACTGGCGCCCGGAAAACGCCGTGGGTCAGCTGCGGATGGAGGGCTGCAAGGCCGATCTGGGACTGACCGACATGACCCTGGCCGAAGGCAAGGCCGCCGGCGCCAAGACGCTGGTGATCGGTGTCGCGAACCGCGGTGGCGTTATCAGCCAAGCCTGGAAAGAGGTCCTGATCGCCGCGCTGGAAATGGGCTATGACCTGGCCTCGGGCCTGCACAACCTGCTGCGCGACGAAGGCGATCTGGTGGCCGCGGCCCAGACCCATGGATGCACCCTGCATGACGTTCGCGTGCCCACGGTGGGCTATCCGATTGCCAACGGGCGCAAACGCAGTGGCAAGCGCTGTCTGGCGGTGGGTACCGATTGTTCGGTGGGCAAGATGTACACGGCCATGTCGATGGATGCCGAGATGCGCAAGCGCGGCATGAAATCGACCTTCCGCGCCACCGGTCAGACCGGCATTTTGATCACCGGGCAGGGCGTTCCGCTTGACGCCGTGGTGGCCGATTTCATGGCCGGTTCCGTCGAATACCTGACGCCCGAGAACGATCCCGATCACTGGGATCACATCGAGGGGCAGGGGTCGCTGTTCCATGTCTCGTATTCCGGCGTGACCATGGCGCTGATCCATGGCGGTCAGCCGGATGCTCTGATCCTGTGCCACGAGCCGACCCGCACCCATATGCGCGGTCTGCCGGAATATTCCCTGCCGACGCTGGAACAGCTGCGCGACACGGCCCTGCCTTTGGCGCGCGTCGCCAACCCTGCCTGCCAGGTCGCGGGTGTGTCGATCAACACACAGCATCTGAGCGAGGAGGACGCGAAAGCCTACATCGCCAAAGTCGAGGCGGAGATGGGCCTGCCGACCACGGATCCGTACCGGTTCGGCGCGGGCAAGCTGGTGGACGCGCTGGCCGCGATGTGATCCAACCAGGGCACCGATGGCAGGGATACCTGCCACCGGCGCTGGAAATTGCAATGACAAAGGAGTGGGCGCGTGCAAATCGACGTCTCTCGTGATGTGTTCCGGTTGGCGCAGGTGTTCACCATCTCGCGCGGGTCGCGGACCGAGGCCAAGGTACTGACGGTGCGCCTGACGGATGAGGCGCATCAGGGCTGGGGCGAATGTGTGCCTTATGCCCGGTATGACGAAACGCTGGACTCGGTCGAGGCCGAGATCCGCGGTTTGCCCAACACGTTCACGCGCCAGTCGCTGATGGATCTGCTGCCGGCCGGGGCCGCGCGCAATGCGGTGGATTGCGCCCTGTGGGACCTTGAAGCCAAGCGGGCGGGCAAGCGCGCCTGGGAACTGGCCGGCCTGCCCGCGCCCAAGCCCGAGATCACCGCCTATACCCTGTCGCTGGACACGCCCGACGCCATGCGGGCGCAGGCGGCGAAGAACGCGCATCGTCCGCTGTTGAAGATCAAGCTGGGCACGCCCGACGACATGCCGCGGCTCGAGGCCGTGCGGGCCGGGGCGCCGGATGCGAAGATCATCGTGGATGCCAACGAGGGTTGGTCGGCTGAGGTCTATGCGGATCTGGCGCCGCATCTGGTGCGGTTGGGCGTCGCGCTGGTCGAACAGCCGCTGCCCGCCGGAGATGACGAGGCGCTGATCGGACTCGATCGTCCGGTGCCGGTCTGCGCCGACGAGAGCTGCCACGATCGCGCCAGCCTGCCCGGGTTGAGGGGCAAATATGACGTGATCAACATCAAGCTGGACAAGACCGGCGGTCTGACCGAGGCGCTGGAGCTGCGCCGCGCGGCGCAGGCCGAGGGCTATGGCATCATGGTGGGCTGCATGGTCGGCAGCTCTCTGGCGATGGCGCCTGCGACACTGGTGGCGCAGGGTGCGCTGGTGACGGACCTTGACGGCCCGCTTCTGTTGGCCGAAGACCGCGACACCCCGCTGATTTTTGACGATGCCGGAGTACACCCGCCCGAGGTGGAACTCTGGGGCTGATGGAGACGAACATGACCCGTACCGTTTACGTGAACGGCGAATACCTGCCCGAGACCGAAGCCAAGGTCTCGATCTTCGATCGAGGCTTTCTGATGGCGGATGCCGTCTATGAGGTGACAAGCGTGCTGGACGGCAAGCTGATCGATTTCGAGGGTCACGCGGTGCGCCTGAAGCGGTCGCTGGACGAATTGCAGATGGCCGAACCCTGCAGCAAGGGCGAGCTGCTCGAAATCCACCGCAAGTTGGTCGTGCTGAACGGCATCACCGAGGGGCTGGTCTATCTGCAGGTCACCCGCGGCAGCGACGGCGACCGCGATTTCGTCTTCCCCTCGGCCGACACCAAGCCGACACTGGTTCTCTTCACCCAGAACAAGCCCGGGCTGGCTGACAATCCGGCGGCGAAGAAAGGGGCCAAGATCATCTCGATCGAGGATATCCGCTGGGGTCGCCGCGACATCAAGACGGTGCAACTGCTGTACCCGTCCATGGGCAAGATGATGGCCAAGGCCGCCGGGTGCGACGATGCCTGGATGATCGAAGACGGGTATGTCACCGAAGGCACCAGCAACAACGCCTATATCGTCAAGAACGGCAAGATCATCACCCGCCCGCTGTCGAATGACATCCTGCACGGGATCACCCGCAAGGCCGTGCTGCGCATGGCGGCCGAGGCGCAGATGGAAATCGAGGAGCGCCTGTTCACCATCGACGAAGCAAAAGAGGCCGACGAGGCTTTTACCACCTCGGCCAGTGCTTTCGTGATGCCGGTGGTCGAGATCGACGGCGTGGCGCTGGGCGACGGCACGCCGGGCCCGATCGCCAAGCGGCTGCGCGAGATCTATCTGGACGAAAGCCGCAAGGAGGCGATCTGAACCCCACGGCCCGCCGATCTGGCGGGCCTTTTCGTTAATGCGTCAGTCTTTTTTGCCGACGTTTTCCTCGAACGCGACCTTGAAGGCGGCCTGTTTGTCGGGGCTGGCCTCGGTCTGGTATTTGGATTTCCACTCATCCATGGTCATGCCATAGAAAATCTCGCGGGCTTCGTCCTTGCCCATTTCGATGCCTTTTTCATTGGCGGCTTCCTGAAACCACCGCGCCAGGCAGTTTCGGCAGAACCCGGCCAGATTCATCATGTCGATGTTCTGAACGTCGGTGCGGTCCTGCATCAGGTGTTTCTGCAGACGGCGGAAAGCGGCGGCCTGAAGTTCGATCTCGGTCTGGGGGTCCATGGTCGGGCTCCGGTTCGTGGGATTTGATCCAGACCTAGCAAGCCCGAGGCCATTGCACAACGCGCGCCGGTTCAGACCAGCTTGAGGGCAATCCAGGGCATCAGGCAGAAGATCAGGGTCAGGATCTTGTAGTTCGCAAGATACTTGAAATAGGCCTTTCTGACCTCGGCCTTGTCCATCTGGAACATGCGGCCGTGAATGGCGGCGATGCGGTCCTGCAGGGCCACCACCATCAGGGTCGACAGCAGCAGGACCGCAAAGTTCAGAACAGTCATCCAGCCGAAAAAGGCTGTCAGGGTTTCAGGTGTCATGACGGCCTCCTTTCACCCCAGAAAATGGGGGCCGCCCGCGCGCCGCGCAAGGGAACGGGCGTCGTTTGGTCGCGGATTTTTCCAGCGTTACAGCCCGCTTGCGGCCAGCGCGTCCTGCAGGATCGGCGCCAGCCGCTCGGCCCAGGCGCGCTGCCCGGCATGGTCGGCGATCAGGTCGTTGCGCAGCTCGATCAGTGCGTTGGGGCGGCCAAAGGCGGTGGCGTGCCGGTCGATCGCATCCCCGGGCAGCACGCCGGTATAGGGTTCGTTGACGCCGACGCACAGATCCTCCTCGGCCCGCAGGCGCTCGATCAGCGGGGCCGAAAACCGTTCGTCCTCGGTGTGCAGGATGCCGACATGCCAGGGGCGCGGCGGGCGGCCCCGCAGCTGGCGCGTGAAGGAATGCATCGACACGATTACGGCGTGGGGCAGGGCGGCCATCTTGGCCAGCGCTTCGTGATAGGGGCGATAGCACAGGTTCAGGCGCCGTTCGCGCTCGGCGGCGTCGGCGTGACGGTTGGCCGGAATGATCGACCCGTCATACAGCTTCATCAACAGGGTCGGGTCGTCCTCGCCCCGGTTCGGGTCGATCACCAGCCGAGAGAAATTGGCGGCAATCACCGGCGCGTTCAGGATCTCGCCCAGATGTTTCGATACCTCGTAGGCGCCCACGTCATAGGCGATGTGGCGCTCCATGTCCTCACGCGGAAGGCCGAGGTCGCCGCCGTTGATCTGCGGCGGTACGATGTTGGTGGCATGGTCGCACGTGATCAGCCAGCGGGACGGGCGATCCGCCCCGTGCACGTAAAACGGAGTGTATGTCATGAGCCTGTCATCTTGTTTGCCGCAGGTGTAGGACAGTTGCCTCGGAAAGGGAATTGCGCAATAAGCAAACCGACTATTGTTTGCGGTAACATTCGACCATCAAGGAGAGCAAGATCGATGCGACGCCTGAGAAATGTGAAAATCGTGGCGACGCTGGGCCCGGCGTCCAACGACTATGATATGATCCGTGCTCTGCACGAGGCCGGCGCCGATGTTTTCCGCCTGAACATGAGCCATGGCAGCCACGACGAAATCCGTGAACGCCACCGGATCATCCGTCAGATCGAAAAGGACCTCGACAGCCCGATCGCCATTCTGGCGGACCTTCAGGGCCCGAAACTGCGGGTCGGTGTGTTTGCGAATGATGCAGAGGACTTGGTCGAAGGTGCCGCGTTCCGCCTGGATCTGGACGAAACTCCGGGCGATGTCAGCCGGGTCTGCCTGCCGCACCCCGAGATTTTTCAGGCGTTGGAAGCGGGGGCGCATCTGCTGGTCAACGACGGCAAGATCCGGCTTGTGGTTGAGAAATGCGGCCCCGATTTCGCGGATTGCAAAGTTGAAATCGGCGGAACCATCTCGAACCGCAAGGGTGTGAATGTGCCCGACGTGGTGCTGCCGCTGGCGGCCCTGTCGGAGAAGGACCGGGACGATCTGGAGTTCGTTTGCCAGCTGGGTGTCGACTGGCTTGCGCTGAGCTTCGTGCAGCGGGCCAAGGACGTGTACGAAGCGCGCGCCCTGGCTGACGGCCGCGCCGCCATCCTGTCCAAGATTGAAAAACCCGCGGCGGTCGAGGCGTTCGACGAAATCCTCGACGCATCGGACGGCATCATGGTCGCCCGTGGCGATCTGGGCGTCGAACTCCCGGTCTCGGCCGTGCCTCCGATTCAAAAGCGACTGGTCCGAAAGTGCCGCACTGCCGCCAAGCCGGTTATCGTTGCCACCCAGATGCTGGAAAGCATGATCGAAAGCCCGATGCCCACCCGCGCCGAAGTGTCGGACGTCGCCACCGCCATATATGAGGGAACCGACGCCATCATGCTGAGCGCCGAGTCGGCCGCGGGCTCGTATCCGATCGAGGCCGTTCAGACCATGAACAAGGTCGCGATCGAGGTCGAAGCCGACCCAACCTACAAACAGATCATCGACGCCTCGCGCCAGACCAAGGGAACGACCGTTGCCGACGGCATCGTGGCCGCGGCCCGTGAAATCGCCGAAAAGACCGACATCAAGGCGATCTGCTGCTTTACCCAAAGCGGCACCACCGCACTGCTCACCGCCCGCGAGCGTCCCGGTGTCCCGATCATCGCCATGACTTCGCTGCGGGGCACCGCGCGGCGTCTGTGTCTCAGCTGGGGCTGTCACTGCGTGATGACGCCCGAGCTCGAGCGGTTCAAAAGCGCCGTGGTCAATGCGGCGCGCGCGGCGCGAGCCAGCGGGTTTGCCGGCGCCTCGGATCAGATCGTGGTGACCGCCGGTGTCCCGTTCAACGTGCCAGGCTCGACCAACATCCTGCGCGTCGCACCCTGCGACGAGCGACTGATCTACTCGACGGATCCCGAATAGGATCAGCCACCCGGTCCGCCGGGTCTTGCTTTGGCGCCGACAGGCTCTTTTACGGTCTCCATCACCGTGAACGAGCTTGTCTGGTGTATCCCCGGAAGCTTGTTGATCTTGTCGCCCAACACCGTTCGGAAATGCGCGATGTCGCGTGTCCGAACGGTCAGCATGTAGTCGAATGATCCGGCGACCATCAGGCAGGTTTCGATTTCAGGTACCCGTCGCACGGCTTCGTTGAAACGGTCCAGCGAGTGTTCGGCTGTGGCCGTCAGCGAAACCTGCACCACCGTCAAGTGCCCCAGCCCCAGCCTCTCTTTGTCGATCACCGCGCTGTAGCCGGTGATGTACCCGCTCTTTTCCAGCCGTTTCACCCGCTCGGAACACGGCGTGTTGGTCAGGTTTACTCGGGCCGCCAGTTCGACTATTGGCAGGCGTCCATTGGCCTCAAGCTCGGCCAATATCCGTTGATCGATCTTATCCAAATCCCTGTCCATCAGGCAATTTCCCTGCGTTTTTGAGGTCTGGCGGCATATTTTCCTGAAAATAGACCGAAAAAATCTCCTTTTCCTAGTGATTTTTCCTGATACTTGACCGAAGGGCAGTCTTGTAAAACGAGTTCCAGGTTCCGGCTGCCCTGCCGGGGGCACGGGCCCCGGCCAAATCAACAAAAACGGAGGAACGAGATGACAACGAAAATTGTCATAGGACTGGACGGGACAGAGACCGGAGATCGCGCGGTCGGCTTTGCCAAGGATCTGGCAAGTCGGATTGGATCGTGTGAACTGCTGGTTGCCTATGTCATCGAATGGTCGCCCTATACTTTCCAAACTCCCGAGGAAAACGCCCTGCGGCACAAGCGGCGCGAGGAGGAGATCGCGCTTGCCACCAGCCGCGTGGTGGAACCCGCTGTCGAGGCCCTGAAGGCCGCAGGCTTCAGCGCCCGCGGTATTGTCCGCCATGGCGATGTGGCCGAAACGCTGAACGCGATCACGGTCGAAAACGGCGGATCGCAGATCGTCGTGGGACGATCCTCGGCTGACGGCATCAAAAAGCGAATCTTCGGCAGTTCGACCCAGAATCTGGTCATGCACGCCGACGTTCCGGTCACAGTCGTGAACTGACGGGAGGAGCAGACATGAAATCGATCAAAACCCTGGGTCTGTCCGGTGCGGCCGCGGCCCTGCTGGCCAACCCCGCACTTGCGCAGGAGGCCCCCGGTCTGGATGAAAAGATCAACCAGACCTTCGCAGATCTGACGGGTCCCTTCGTCAGCTTCATCTTCGCACCTTTTCCGGGAACGAGCTTTCCCTGGATCGTGATGTGGCTGGTCGTGGCCGCAACGGTGTTCACGCTGTATTTCGCCTTTGTGCAGATGCGGTTTTTCAGCCATGCGATCAGCTTGGTGAAAGGTGACTATTCCGACCCCAACGATGCGGGCGAGGTCAGTCACTTCCAGGCGCTGGCAACGGCGCTGTCCGGCACGGTCGGCCTGGGCAACATCGCGGGCGTCGCGGTGGCGGTCGGCATCGGCGGACCCGGTGCGACCTTCTGGATGATCCTCGCCGGCCTTCTGGGCATGGCGTCGAAATTCACCGAATGTACGCTGGGTGTGAAGTACCGCAACGAGTACGAAGACGGCACCGTTTCGGGCGGTCCGATGTACTACATGTCCAAGGGCTTTGCCGAGCTGGGTCTGCCCGGCGGCAAGATCCTGGCGGTCCTGTTCTCGATCTTCTGTATCCTTGGCGCGCTGGGCGGGGGCAACATGTTCCAGGCCAACCAGGCGCACCAGCAGATCGCGGGTATCGTTGGTGACTATCCCGGTTGGATTACCGGCCTGGTCTTCGCGGCCGTGGTGTTCATGGTCATCGTGGGCGGCCTGAAGTCGATCGCCCGCGTGACCGAGAAGGTCGTGCCGTTCATGGGCATCCTGTACGTCGCCACTGCGCTGGTCATCATCATCATGAACGCTGACATGATCGGCTGGGCCTTCGGTCAGATCTTCGCTGGTGCCTTCACCGGTCTGGGCGTGGCCGGCGGCATGGTCGGTGCTCTAATCCAGGGCTTCAAACGCGCCGCCTTCTCGAACGAGGCAGGCGTGGGTTCGGCGGCCATTGCACACTCGGCCGTCCGCACCAAAGAGCCGATCACCGAGGGCTTCGTTTCGCTGCTCGAGCCGTTCATCGACACCGTGGTGATCTGCACCATGACCGCGCTGGTGATCATCATCACCCAGCAGCTGGTGATCGACCCGGCAACCGGCCTGTACGTGCTGAACGAAGCGGGCACCGCGATCGCAACCGTCGATGGCAACACCGGTGTCAGCCTGACTTCGGCCGCCTTCGGCAGCGCCTTCAGCTGGTTCCCCTACATCCTGGCCATCGCGGTGATCCTGTTCGCCTTCTCGACCATGATCAGCTGGTCCTATTACGGCCTCAAGGCCTGGACCTATCTGTTCGGCGAGGGCCACACCAAGGAACTGGTGTTCAAGATCATCTTCTGCGTCTTCGTGGTGATCGGGGCTGCGGCCAACCTGGGTCCGGTCATCGACTTCTCGGACGCGGCGATCTTTGCCATGGCCGTGGTCAACGTCTTTGCGCTCTACTTCCTGATGAAAGTGGTGCGTCAGGAGCTGGCCTCGTACAGCGCGCGACTGAAAAGCGGCGAAATCCGCAAGTTCGCCGACTGATGACACCAACCGGGGCGGCCCTGCTGCCCCGGTTCCCGACCCCGGTGCAAAAAGCACCCGAACGGGTCAAAAACCCCTTGCCAGCATGACCGAACTTGCGTAAACGGCGCATCTGATCGCGCGACCGGCCGATGTGGCATGCCGAGTCGCGTTTCGGACCGAACCCTGAAAGGAGACGGAAATGCCCAAGATGAAGACCAAATCGAGCGCCAAGAAGCGCTTCAAGGTGACTGCGACCGGCAAGGTCATGGCCGGTCAGGCCGGCAAACGGCACGGCATGATCAAGCGGACCAAGAAGTTCATCCGCGACGCCCGTGGCACCACCACCCTGTCCGCCCCCGACGCCAAGATCGTCAAGGGCTACATGCCCTACGACCGCTAAGAGGAGATACCGATATGTCCCGCGTTAAAGGTGGAACCGTAACTCACGCCCGTCACAAGAAGGTCATCAAGGCCGCCAAAGGTTACTATGGCCGCCGCAAGAACACCTTCAAGGTTGCCCGTCAGGCCGTCGACAAGGCTAACCAGTACGCAACCCGCGACCGCAAGAACCGCAAGCGCAACTTCCGTGCTCTGTGGATCCAGCGCATCAACGCCGCTGTTCGTTCGCATGACGAAGCTCTGACCTATTCCCGCTTCATCAACGGCCTGAACCTGGCCGGCATCGAAGTGGACCGCAAAGTCCTGGCCGACCTGGCCGTGCACGAGCCGGAAGCGTTCGGCGCGATCGTCGCCAAGGCACAGGCCGCTCTAGCTGCCTGATCCTCTTTCGAGAGACAGTGAAAGAAAGGCCGTCCCGTTCGGGGCGGCTTTTTTCTTTGGATCGACCAGATTGGATTTCGCGTAAACCAAGTATGGGATTCCGTTATGGCCGCTACACGCATTTGATGTAATCATCTTCTAAGTTTCAATGATGAATTGAATGCGGAGTACTGAAATGCCTATTTGCCAAAGACTTACCCAAGCCCTTCTTGTCTTGACTGCAGTGGTGATCTGCCACCCGACAGTGGCACGATCACCGAACCTGACCTCCCTGACGTATTGGTTGAAACCTTTGATGGCGACGACACGACGCTCATACTGGGTGGGCAGATCGACTTTCAATCGGCCAAGCCGCCCTGGGTCGTCTATATGGCCGATGGAAAATTCGTCATGGAGAACAGACAGGATGCGCGCAGCCTTCAGTTCAACGACGTGGCGTGGATGAAGTTTCCCGGCTCGGCTTCGTTGGAGAGCACGCAGGACATGGTAATCTCTGCCGTGGTGGACGGAGAGTTCAGCGGCAAAAGCGGTGTGGGCATTCTGGTTGGCAGCGGAAAGTCCGGGAAATACGTGGCGTTCACTGTGGACGACAAAGGGCGCTATCACGTACTGCAAAAGGACGGCCGCCAATTGAGGCTGGTACACGCAGACAGACATGACGCGATACGCGTCGGCGCCCCGAACAAGCTGACCTTCCAGGTCCGAGGGGCGCACGTGGTTTTCTATGCCAACGGAACCAAGGTCGTTCAAACGCTGTTTTCAAAGCGAACGTCCTCGAACCCCGGCCAGGGCGCTCGGGCAGGGATAGGCCTGGCAGCCTTTGGAACTGGTCGTTTCGAATTTGATGAAGTTGAGATCAAAAGAGCCAACTGACGCCCAAAAACGCAGGTCGCGCGAACTGGAACCGTTCGGTGGTGTCCTCGCGAGGGTACTTGCCCCTCTGGCCTCCTGATCCTCATTCGCTAAACAGTGAGAGAAAGGCCGCCCGACTAGGGACGGCTTTTTTGGTGCCTGAGTGCCGGCTTTTTGCGCAGGCAGACATCCGGGCCAAAAACCGCTAGGCTTGCACGTGCTGAATTGACCAACATTGGTTTTGCGATTGCCATGCTTGAATTTGATGCAGCAACAACGCGCCTACTCGATAGCGTGTATCAAGGTGCCGATGTCACCCGACGGCGGCGAGGGTCTTTTGACGCGTTGCGACCAGCCCCGGGTGATACCATTGCGGACGTTGGATGCGGAAACGGTCTTTTGACAGCAGAGCTCGCACGGGCGGTTGGTCCGACCGGGCGTGTTTTGGGCATCGACCCAAGTGAGGCGATGCGGAGTTCCGCCAAAAACCGCTGCCATGAATATGACTGGGTCCAGATCATGGAGGGTGAGGCAGGCCAGCTTCCGGCCAAGGACGCCTCACTCGACAAGGCGGTATCGGTTCAGGTTTACGAGTATTTAAATGACATTGCCGCCGCGGTGGCGGAGGCCCATCGCTGTCTCAGAACGGGTGGTCTGCTTGTCGTGGGCGACATCCATTTCGACAGTCTGGTTTGGTACGGTGATGATCCGGCAAGAATGGATCGGATGATAAAAGCCTGGGACAAGCACTTTGTCGGAAGAGACGTGCCCGCTCTACTGCCACCGATTTTGAGAGACGTGGGTTTCACTGTGGAAAGCGTTACGCCGATCACGATTTGCGATAACGAACTCCGGCCAGATGGGCTGGCCAATATGATGATCACACTGATGAAAAGGTTCGCCGAGTCCAACAAGCTCGTCTCGGATCAGGAAGCCAAAGCGTGGGCGGATGAGCAGAGATCATTGGCCGCGAAGGGCCGGTTTTTCTTTTCGCTAACCCATTTTGTCATCAGCGGGCGCAAATCCTAGACTTTGGTCTGGATGCGCTGATTGAATCAAACAAAGGCTATTGCCTGAGCGAATGGAGATCGAAAAAGAAACCGGCGCGAAGAACGCCGGTTTCACTTGGTCTTTTATCCTGCGCTGGGTTTATCCGAACACACGCCCCAGCGCGCCATCGACCGCGTCGGTGATTTGGTCGATGTCGTCCGCCGTGGCAATCAAAGCGGGCGAGAAGCACAGCGTATTGTTGCGCCCGGGGACCGACCGGTTGGTCACGCCGATGATTACCCCTTGCGCCATGCAATCGGCCACGACCGCTTGGGCCAGCTTTTCGTCCACCGGTTCTTTGGACGCGCGATCCGCGACCAGTTCGGCCCCCAGGAACAGGCCCTTGCCGCGCACGTCGCCGATGACCTTGTGCTTGTCCATCAGTGCCTGCAGGTTGCCCATCATGCGATCCCCCATCGCGGCGCAATTGCCCAGCAGGTTCTCGTCTTCGATGATGCGCATGTTCTCGATCGCCGCCGCCGGCCCGGCGGTGCAGCCGCCAAAGGTCGAGATGTCGCGGAAATAGTTCATCGGGTCCGCGGCATCGTCTTTGAACATGTCAAAGACTTCCTCGGTGGTCACCATGCAGGCAATCGCGGCATAGCCCGAGGCCACGCCTTTGGCCATGGTCACGAAATCGGGTTTCACCCCGTATTGCTGGTACCCGAACCAGGTGCCGGTGCGACCCACGCCGCAGACGACCTCGTCGATATGCAGCAGGATGTCGTACTTCTTGCAGATCTCCTGCACGCGCTGCCAATAGCCCTCGGGCGCTTCGATCACGCCGCCGCCGGCGGTCACCGGCTCAAGGCACAGCGCGCCTACGGTGTCGGGGCCTTCGCGCAGGATCACGGCTTCGATCTGATCGGCGGCCCATTCGCCAAAGTTCTCTTCGGGTGCGCCGTCCAATTCGTGCTTGCGGTATTCCATGCAGTGCGGAACGCGCACGAAATCCGGCGCAAAGGGGCCGTATTGCGCGTTGCGCTCGTCCTGACCGCCCGCCGACATCGCCGCCAGGGTCGAGCCGTGATAATCGCGGTCGCGATACAGGATCTTGGTCTTCTTGCCGCCGTATTTCTTGTGGGCGATCTGGCGGACCATCTTGAACGCCTTCTCGTTCGCCTCGCTTCCCGAGTTGGTGTAGTAGACCCGGCTCATGCCCGGCATCTTCTCGATCAGCTTCTCGGCAAACAGCGCCCCGGGGATCGAGCCCGCCGAGTTCGCAAAGTAGCACAGCTTCATCAGCTGGTCGTAGACGGCCTTGCAGATGGATTCGCGGCCATAGCCCACGTTTACCGTCCATACGCCGCCCGAGACGGCATCCAGGTGTTCCTTGCCCTTTTGATCCCAGACGCGCATGCCCTTGCCTTCGACGATGATGCGCGGATCGTTCGTCTCAAACGGCTTGTGCTGGATCAGATGGTGCCAGATATGGGCGCGGTCGGCCTCGACCACGCGGGAAAGATCGTTTTCGTTGAACGTGCCGTCCATGACATGTCCTTTCAGTAAGACGCGACGCGCGGGAATCACGATGCCCGGCGGGCGCGGATGAACCAGATACCGCAGATCAGCCCGAAAGCCCGGTACGCAGTAGGGCCAGATTACCCGATCACGTAGCTCCAGTATATTCGCCTCGCGTATTTTTACGGGTTTGTTTTGCGGCAACCTTTGTGCTCAATACGAAAAATCCGACGACTTGGGGAGGAGAGGCGGATGGCGACCCACAGCATTTATCAGCGCGATCTGGACAAAGGCCCGGCAAATTTTACGGCCCTGTCCCCGCTCAGCTATATCGAGAGGACCGCGGCCGTTTACCCTGACTATCCCGCCGTGGTCTATGGTGACCGGCGCCATAGCTGGGCGCAGACCTATGCGCGCTGCCGCCAGTTGGCCAGTGCGCTTGCCGCGCGTGGGGTGGGCGCGGGCGACACGGTATCGATCATCGCCGCCAACATCCCCGAGATGTACGAGGCGCATTTTGGCGTGCCCATGGCAGGCGCGGTGTTGAACACGATCAACACAAGGCTCGATGCCCCGATCATCGCCTTTATCCTGAACCACGCCGAATCCAAGGTGCTGCTGGTCGATCCCGAATTCTCGGGCGAGGTGAAGCAGGCGCTGGAGCAGGTAGATCACGGCATTCTGGTGATCGACATCGAGGATCCGAGTTTCGATGGCGGTGAGAAGCTTGGCGCGCTGACTTATGACGATCTGCTGGCCGAGGGCGACCCGGAATTCGACTGGTCTTTGCCCGCCGATGAATGGGACGCGATCACGCTGAACTACACCTCTGGCACCACGGGCAACCCCAAGGGTGTCGTCTATCACCACCGTGGCGCGGCGCTGAATGCCACGTCGAACATCCTGACCTGGGGCATGCCGCAGCATTCGGTCTATCTGTGGACGCTGCCGATGTTCCACTGCAACGGCTGGTGTTTCCCCTGGACCATGGCCGCGAACGCGGGCACGTCCGTCTGCCTGCGCGCGGTGCGGGACGAGCCGATCTACCGCGCCTTCAGCGACGAGCGCGTGACCCATTTCTGCGGCGCGCCCATCGTTCTGAACATGCTGGCCAACGCGCCCGATCATCTCAAGGATTTCGATCATGAGATCAAGGTGATGACCGCAGGTGCCCCGCCGCCCGCCGCGGTGATCGCGGCGATGGAGGGGATGGGCATCGAAGTCACTCATGTCTATGGCCTGACCGAGACCTACGGGCCGTCGGTCGTGTGCGCCTGGAAGGACGAATGGAACGACAAGCCCGCCGAGGAGCGCGCCGCGCTCAAGGTGCGGCAGGGGGTGAAATACGTTGCCCTGTCGGGGCTGATGGTGGCTGATCCCGAAACGCTCGAACCGGTGCCGGCCGATGGCGAGACCATGGGCGAGATCTTCATGCAGGGCAACATCGTGATGAAAGGGTATCTCAAGAACCCCGAGGCCACGCGGAAAGCGTTCCGCGGCGGCTGGTTTGCCTCGGGCGATCTGGGGGTGATGCATCCCGACGGCTATATCGCGCTGAAGGACCGGTCAAAGGACATCATCATTTCGGGGGGCGAGAACATCTCGTCGGTCGAGGTCGAGGATATCCTCTACAAGCACCCCGCCGTGATGGAGGCCGCCGTGGTCGCCAAACCGGACGAGAAATGGGGCGAGACGCCTTGCGCCTTTGTCGAGCTGAAGCCGGGCGCCGAAGCGACCGAGGCCGATTTGATCGCGTTCTGCCGCGACCAGATGGCCCATTTCAAGGCACCCAAGACGGTGGTGTTCGGGCCGCTGCCCAAGACATCGACGGGCAAGATCCAGAAATTCAAGCTCAGGGAACAGGCGCGGGCGCTGGGCTAGGCGCCCAGCCGGTCAAAGATCGACAGGTCCAGGTCCAGCATCTCGCCCATCCAGATCGCCCGGTCGCGGTGGTCGGACAGGTGCTCGCCGGTTTCGGGGTGGGTGAACACGGTCAGCCCCTGCCGGTTCAGCATCAGCCACGGGATCACCTTGTCGAAGGCATCGGCGGCAAAGCTCAGCTGGCAGCTCCAGCGCGGGTGAGGGCCGACATTGCGGCTGTGCATGTGGCCCATCTGGACGGGGAACAGGCGGGCAGCCTCCTCGCAGACACGGCGGGCGGTGTCCTGCGTTTCGGCGTCGAAATAGACATGGGCGTGATAGCCGGTGATCTGTGGCATCGGGGGCCTCGTGCGGTGATTTCCGAGACAAGGCTAGGCCCGATCGGCGCCGGTGCACAGACGCATCGGCACACAGACCCTGTGCGCGGCTCAGCCCGGCGCGTGGGCGTCCGGGTGGGCCGCTGCAAAGGCGGGGTGGTCGGCACAGGCCGCCTCGACCGCCAGAATGCGCGGTATGTCCGACAGATCGACCTGCCAGCGCCGGGCGTTGTACATCTGCGGGATCAGGCACAGATCGGCCAGCCCGGGCGTTGATCCCGTGCAATAGGGGGCTTGTTCGAACCCTTCCAGCATCGCCTCGAAGGCCAGCAGACCGGGGCGGATGAAATGGCGCATCCAGTCGCCGGGCATGTCGCCCCGTCTGCCGCTCAGCTGCGTGGCGTGGCGGGCGACCTTCAGGTTGCAGACCGGGTGCAGATCGACCGCGATGGCATGGGCCAGCGCCTGCGCCCTGGCCCGCGCAACCGGCTCGTCCGGCACCAGGTTCAGGCCCCGCGTCCGGTCGAGATAGTCCAGAATGGCCAGCGACTGGGTCAGTTGCACGCCGTCGATCTCGAGCACCGGCACAAAGCCCTGCGGGTTGCGCGCCAGATGCGCGGGCGCGGTCTGCTCGCCCTTGACCAGATCGACGGTCTGCGCGCGATAGGCGATCCCGGCCAGGTTCAGCGCGATGCGCACCCGGTAGCTGGCCGAGGACCGCCAGTAGTCATACAGGAAGACGTCGCTCATCGGGCTTTGGCCGCGTCGATCGCCTGTTTCAGGATGGCCCGGTCGCCGATATGGTTGGCCAGCACCAGCACCAGCCGCGCATTCAGCGCATCGCTTTCGGCCTTGTCCAGACCGTCGTGCGCGGCCAGCAGATCGGCATAGAAATCATCCGCGCCGTCGATATTCGGGGTGAGGATCAGTTCATCCATTGTGCCTACTCCTTGCCGATGGCCCGGCGGATCGCATGCCGGAACGCGTTGTCTTCATAGCTGTCGCGCCGCGCCGCCACATGCTGGTCGGGCCGGATCAGATAGACCGCACCTTCCGCGTCGCCCAGATACCGCCGCTTTAGCGCCAGCGTCCGGTCGTCCTTGACCGACAGCGCCAGCCGCTCGACCGTCACACCCTCTTCCTCGATCCTGTCTGGGGCGTCGGCGTCGATGGTCAGCAGGGTGAACTTGCCCGCCAGCTTGGGCAACAGGAACGCATCCCCCAGCGGCGCATCGGGGCAGGGCGAGCCGGGGCGCGTTTCGGCCGGACCATTCAGCGCATCGGCCGAATTCAGCAGCGAGCCGTCATAGGTGCAGGGCACGCTCAACCGCCCGGAATTCACCAGCGGGCGGGCGAACTCATAATGTTCGCTCAGGTCCAGCACCGCGTCGCGCAGGATGCGTGACATTTCCGATTTCGGCGTGATGAAATCAGTCGAGCGGGTGGAGTTCAGGATGTTTTCGTCCGCGCCGTGGATGCGCTCGACATCATAGCTGTCCAGCAGGCTGTCGGGGGCGGTGCCGTCAAGGACCATCTTCAGTTTCCAGCACAGGTTGTCGGTGTCCTGCAGGCCCGAATTGGCCCCGCGCGCGCCGAAGGGGCTGACCTGATGCGCGCTGTCGCCGGCAAACAGGACGCGGCCGTGGCGGAACTTCTCCATCCGGCGGCACTGGAAGGTATAGATGCTGACCCATTCCAACTCGAACTGGACATCCTCGCCCAGCATCGCCTTGAGGCGCGGGATCACGTTTTCGGGGCGCTTTTCCCGTTCCTTGTCGATGTCCCAGCCCAGTTGCAGGTCGATGCGCCAGACATTGTCGGGCTGTTTGTGCAACAGCGCCGACTGGCCACGGTTGAAGGGCGGGTCGAACCAGAACCAGCGCTCGGTCGGGAAATCGGCCTCCATGATCACGTCGGCGATCAGGAAGTTGTCCTCGAACACGCGGCCCACGAAATCCAGTCCCAGCATCCGGCGGGTGGGCGAGTTGGCCCCGTCGCAGGCGATCAGCCAGTCGGCCTCGACGGTGTACGACCCCTCGGGCGTTTCCACCTCGAGCTTGACGTGGTCGTCATGGGTGCCGATCGCCTCGACCTTGTTGCGGCCACGGATCTCGAGCGGTGCGCCCTGGGCCTGCAACGCGCGGACCCGTTCGACCATGAACTGCTCAAAGTAGTATTGCTGCAGGTTGATGAAGGCCGGATGGGCGTACCCCTCATCGGGCTGCAGGTTGAATTCATAGACCTTTCGGTCGTCGAAAAACACCTTGCCGGTGTTCCACAGCACGCCCTTGTCCACCATCGGCCGGGCGCAACCCAGCCGGTCGGCGATTTCCAGCGTGCGCTGGGCGAAACAGATGGCGCGGCTGCCGAAACTGACCTTGTCGTTGTCGTCCAGCACCACCACCTCGACGCCCTGCTGGGCCAGGTCGATGGCGGCGGCCAGCCCGACCGGACCCGCGCCAATCACGATCACCTGATGCCGCACCGGGGCGGGGGCATCCTGATCGGGGCTGCGGGCATAGGCATAGAGTGGCTGTTCAAAAATCTTGTTCATGGGCTCTCTCCCCAAGTTCTGTGCGCGCAGCGCACAATCCCTGCCCACCGGCGCGGGGCGCCGATGGCTCTCCTCCATGGTCGCATCGTTTTCAGGCCGGCAACACGATCTGGATCAAGTCGCCGGGCCATTTCTCAGCCTTGCAGGGCCTCCCACATCTCGAGATCGCGCTGGGCGGTCCAGATGCGCGGGGTGTCGATGCCGCGCGCCTCATCATAGGCACGGGCCACGTTGAAGGGCAGACAGTGTTCATAGATGGCATAGTCCGAGAATTTCGGATCGCATTCCGCACGCACTGCGTCCCAGGCCTCTTTCAGGCTGCCGCCGCGCGCCGCCACCTTGGCCGCCGGGCGATAAGTGCTTTCGACGAAATCGCGGGTGTTCTCGATGGCGGCGTTCACCATTTCCTTGCCGACCAGCGCATCGCCGCGCCCCGGGGCGATGGCATCGACGTCGAACCACTGGATCTGATCCAGTGTGTCGCCCCAGTCGCTGAAATGCCCGTCGCCGCAATAGCAGGCCGAGTGGTATTCGACGATGTCGCCGGTGAACATCACGTTCTGGTCGGGCACGTGGATGACGATGTCACCGGCGGTATGGGCCCGGCCCAGATGCATCAGATCGACCCGGCGGTTGCCCAGATAGACCGTCATCGTTTCGTTGAAGGTGGTGGTGGGCCAGGTCAGGCCGGGGATGCTTTCGTGGCCTTCGAACAGGCGCGGGAAACGCTGGAACTCGCTGTCCCAGTCCTCTTTCCCGCGTTCAACGACCATGGCGCGGGCCATGTCCGACATGATGATCTGCTGCGCGCCGAAGGCGCTGGCGCCCAGCACGCGGACCGCGTGGTAATGGGTCAGCGCCACATGAGTGATCGGCTTGTCGGTCACGGACCGGATGCAGTCGATCACCTTTTGCGCCAGGCGCGGCGTGGCCTGGGCCTCGACCACCATCACGCTGTCATCGCCGATGATCACGCCCGAGTTCGGGTCGCCCTCGGCGGTGAAGGCATAGAGTCCTTCGCCCACCTCGGTGAACGAGATCTTCTTTTCGGTCATGTCCCCCTGGGACGCGAATGCCTTGGCCATGTGGCGCTCCTTATCGTGCGTATGGGTCTTCAAGGGCGGGCAGCACCGTGCCGGTGCAGTCGCCGAAACCGATCGTGTAGCCGTCGCCCCGGGCGGCGCCTTTGAGGGTCAGCGTGTCGCTGTCCTCGATGAAGCTGCGGGTTTCGCCGGTGTCCAGCGTGATCGGTTCCTTGCCGCCCCAGCTGAGTTCCAGAAGCGAGCCGCGGCTGTCCTTCGTCGGCCCCGAGATCGTGCCCGAGCCGAGCAGATCGCCCACGTTCATCGGGCAGCCCGAGGTGGTGTGATGCGCCAGTTGCTGGGCCGAGGAATAATACATTTCCTTGTAATTGGTGCGGGCGATGGTGGACGCCGGTTTGCCCTCGGGCGCCATCGTCACCTCAAGCTCGATGTCATAGAGCATCGGGCCACAATCCTTGAGGTGGTCCAGCAGTTCGACCTCACGCGGGGGCGTGTCGCAGCGGAAGGGGTCCAGCGCGGCCTTGGTCACGATCCACGGCGAAATCGAGGTGGCGGTGGCCTTGGCCTGGAACGGGCCCAGCGGCTGGTATTCCCAGGCCTGGATGTCGCGCGCAGACCAGTCGTTCAGCAGGACATAGCCAAAGATATGATCGTCGGCCTCCTGCACGGTGATCGGGCCGTCGGACGGGGTGCCGACGATGGCGCCCATCTCCAGCTCGATGTCGAAACGGCGGCTGGGCAGGAAGGCGGGGCGGTCATGGTCGGGCGATTTCAGTTGCCCCCACGGGCGGCGGATATCGGTGCCCGAAACCACCACGGACGAGGCCCGTCCGTTGTAGCCAATGGGGATGTGCAACCAGTTGGGCGGCAGCGCGTTTTCCGGGCCGCGGAACATGGTGCCCACATTGGTGGCGTGGTGCTTGCCCGCGTAGAAATCGGTGTATTCGCTGACGGCAAAGGGCATGTGCAGCTGGGCCTCGGCCTGCGGAACCAGCAGCGGTTCGACCTTGTCCTGTTCTTTCGACCCTTTCGCCAGCAGGGCGGTCAGCCGCTCGCGCAGCGCGGCCCAGACGGCCGGTCCCTGTTCCATAAGCGGGTTCCAGAAGGGCAGGTCGAACAGCGGCTCGTCGCCCATCGTGATCAGCCCTTCGGCCTCGGCGGCGGACACGTCGAGGATCATGTCCCCGATGGCCACGCCGCAGCGCGGCTCGGAACCTGCAGTCGAAAAGACGCCATAGGGCAGGTTGTTCAGCGGAAACGGGTGGTTCGCGTCATTGGCCGAGGCCACCCAGGATTTCATCAATGGCATTGCGTTTCCTTGTGCAGTGCGGTGGCCGTGGGCCACCGGTGTCATTTCTTGCCGGGCGTGCCGTCGAATTTCTTTTCCAGATCCGTCCAGCAATCGATGTAGTCATCCTGCAGCGGCGCCTCGTTCGCGGCAAAGGCGGTCAGGTGCTGCGGGAAGCGGGTCTCGAACATGAAGGACATGGTGTTGTCCAACTTGTCCGGACCCAGATTGGCGTTGGATGCCTTTTCAAAGGCTTCCTTGTCGGGGCCATGCGGGATCATCATGTTGTGCAGGCTCATGCCGCCCGGCACGAAGCCCTGCGGTTTGGCGTCATACTGGCCGTAGATATTGCCCATCAGCTCGGACATGATGTTCTTGTGGTACCACGGCGGGCGGAACGTGTCCTCCATCACCATCCAGCGTTCGCGGAATAGGACGAAATCGATATTCGCCGTGCCCGGCACGCCCGAAGGCGCGGTCAGCACGGTAAAGATCGACGGATCGGGGTGGTCGAACAGGATGGCCCCGACCGGGCAGTAGGTGCGCAGGTCGTATTTGTAGGGCGCGTAGTTGCCATGCCAGGCCACCACGTCCAGCGGGCTGTGGCCGATCTTGGTGGTGTGGAACTGGCCGCACCACTTGATCGTCACGGTCGAGGCCACCTCGCGATCTTCGAACGCCGCGACAGGCGCCTTGAAGTCACGCGGGTTGGCCATGCAATTGGCGCCGATCGGGCCGCGGCCCGGCAGTTCGAATTTCTGGCCGTAGTTCTCGCAGACGAAGCCGCGGCACGGGCCTTCCAGCACCTCGACACGGTAAACCAGGCCGCGCGGGATGATGGCGATTTCCTTGGGTTCCAGGTCGATGATGCCCAGCTCGGTCGCAAAGCGCAGGCGGCCTTCCTGCGGCACCACCAGCAGCTCGGAATCGGCCGAGAAGAAATAGTCGTCGACCATCGATTCAGTGACCAGATAGATGTGGCTGGCCATGCCGACCTGGGTGTTCACGTCGCCGGCGGTGGTCATGGTGCGCATGCCGGTCAGCCAGGTCAGCGGCTGGTCGGAATGAGGCACCGCGTCCCAGCGGTACTGGCCCAGGCTGATCACGTCTGGATCGACATTCGGGGCGCTTTTCCAATAGGGCAGGTCGATCTTTTCATAGCGGTGGGAATGCTTGACCGACGGCCGGATGCGATAGCACCAGGTGCGCTCGGGCGGGTTGGCGGTGAAGGCGGTGCCGCTGAGCTGTTCGCCGTAAAGGCCATAGTTGCATTTCTGCGGGCTGTTCATGCCCTGCGGCAGAGCGCCGGGCAGCGCCTCGGTTTCGAAGTCATTTCCAAAGCCGGGCATATAGCCTGCGTGGGTGCCAACGGGCGTGCTGGCTTGGGTCAGAGCGTGCGGGTCAGTCGGACGATTCATCGGGGTTCCTCCGTTTGCTGCTTGTCGAATAATAGTTGATTTTGTAACTAACAACCATGACACAGCCAGATTCCGCCGAAAAAGATGACTTCGACCTGCGAAATTTCCTGCCCTTCCTGCTCAACCAGGCAGCCGAGGAAAGCTCGTTGGATTTTCAAAAGGTCTACAAGAACCGCTATGGGATGCTGCGCACCGAATGGCGCGTGTTGTTCCACCTGGGCAATTACGGAGAGATGACCGCCAAGCAGATCGGGGAACGTGCCAAGATGCACAAGACCAAGATCAGCCGCGCGGTGCACAAGCTGGAACAGCGCCGATACCTGCGGCGCACCCGCGACGAAAACGACCGCCGGATGGAGCGGCTGACCCTGACCCCCGCCGGTCTGACGGTGTACCGCGAATTGCGCGACATCGCCCGCGACTATGACGCCCGGCTGGCGGGCATGTTCACCACAGGCGAGGCGGCCCTGTTGCGGATGATGCTGCGGCGGCTGGCCGGGATGGACTGACCTCTGGTAATCTGGCCCCGCAACCCCCAAGTGGGGTGCAGACCAGACGGAGCCCCAAGATGCCATCCACCGACTCCAAAGCCTACGCCGAAAACCTGATCGGATGGTTGCTGGACCGGGGGCTGGAGGGGGCCGAACAGTCGGAAATACTGGAAGGCTATTGCCTGCGGCTTGTGGATGCGGGCGTTCCCCTGATGCGGTTTCACGCCGCCCAGAGCGCCTATCACCCTACTTATGGCGGTACCGGCTTCAACTGGTACCGTGACGAAGGGGGCAGCGTCGAGAATTACGAACACACCGAGGTACCGCCCGCACAATGGGTGAACAGCCCGCTTTACGAGATGCTGCAGACCGGCGCGAAGGAACTGCGCGAGAGGTTGAAGGACCAGAACGAACCCAGCCGGTTTCCGTTTCTCAACGAACTGCACCAGAGGGGCGCCACCGACTATTTCGCATCCGGGCTGGTTTTGCAGAAGGTCGAACCCGAGCGCCGGATCGCGCTGGACCAGATGCCCGAGGGGGTTCTGATGTCTTGGGCGACGGATCACGCCGAGGGGTTCGACGAAACGCATCTGGATCTTATCCGATATGCCCTGCCGCATCTGGGCCTCGCCTTGAAATCGGCCGCGAACCGGAAGATGGCGCAGGATCTGTTGCGTGTCTATCTGGGCGGGGATGCTGGCCACCGTGTACTGTCGGGTGAAATCCGGCGCGGGTCGCTACAGCAGATCGACGCTGTGATCTGGAATTTCGACCTCGAGGGCTTTACCGGCCTGGCCGAACGGCTTCCCGGGTCGGACATCATCGCGATGCTGAACGACTATCTGGCCGTGGCGGTCGAGGTCGTTCAGGGTTGTGGCGGCAATATCCTGAAATTCATGGGCGACGGCCTGATGGCCATGTTCGACGTGGGCGAGATCGACGAGGACGCCCGCGCCGCGCTGGCCGCTGTGACTGTTCTGCAAGAGCGCATTGCCGAGCTCAATGCGGAACGGGCTGCCGCCGGCTTGCCGGTCGCCAATTTCACCCTTGCTCTGCATTCGGGCGAAATCCTTTACGGCAATATCGGTGCTGAAAGCCGGCTGGATTTCACCGTGATCGGACCGGCGGTGAACCAGGCTGCGCGTATTGCAGGCATGCACCGATCGCTGGATCGACGTATCTTGATCTCGGATGACGTGGCCCGCGCCGCTCAGCCCTGCGAACAGGAACTGATCTCGGTCGGGCGCTACATGCTGCGCGGCGTACCCGAACCCAAAGAGCTGTTCACGATCTTCGCGCCGACGGCTTAGAAGTCGATCTCGACCCCGGGCAGGTTCAGTTCACGCATCATGTCGCGCAGCTCCTGCCGCGCGGCGATGTTCGAAATGTTGAGCTGTTTCACCCCGATATCCTTGAGGTCCAGCAGAGTCAGCCCGCGCGGGAACAGTTCGCGAAAGATCACACGCTCGGAAAAGCCCGAGGCAACGCGGAAGCCGATGCGCTGCGACAGCATCTCGATGGCGCGCTGCATCTTTTCCTTGTTGACCATGCGTTGGGTGCCCACGCGGTTGCGCACCACGACCCAGTCGATCGGTTTCAGCCCGGCCTGCGCCCGCAATTGCCGCGCGTTCCAGACCATCTCGGAATAGACCGAGGGGCCGAGAATCTTTTCGCCCTTCGAGTCGATCCGGGCCAGCAGGTCGAAATCGATGAAACTGTCGTTCAGCGGCGTGATCAGCGTGTCGGCCAGCGAATGGGCCACCTGGCTCAGCCTTGTGTGCGAGCCGGGGCAGTCGATCAGGATGAAATCGCTGTCGCTCTCCAACTCGGCCACGGCGGCGGACAGGCGGTGGTCATAGATGTTCTCGCCGGGTTTGAGCTTGCTTGCGTCGATCTCGGGCAGGTCATGGTGGCGCGGGCTGGGTAGCTCCAGCTTTTCCGTGGACAGGAAATTGCGGCGGTTCTCGAAGTAGCGGCCCAGGCTGCGCTGCCGCAGGTCCAGATCCAGGGTGCTGACCTTGTTTCCCAAACGCGCCAGCGCGGTTGCAACATGCATGGAAACCGTCGACTTGCCTGCGCCGCCCTTTTCGTTCCCCACAACGATGATATGTGCCATACCTGTATTCCCAAGTCGCGCCGTGTTTGCCTACACGTTGTTTGAACCCACTATATGTTGTGTGATCCGCGAAGAAAAGCTGTCCTGTAGGGTCTGCGGGACAATATCAGTGTCCAAATTGGATTTTTTCGCGATACCCGCCGCTTGACGCTTGGATGTTGCCAAACGGGGCGTCCGTCGCCACAGTCTGTAAACTGACTTGGACGCAAGGACCCGGCTTGGAGCACGTATTCCTGAACGTATTGAACATCGTTCTGCCGGTGCTGATCTGTGCCGGCGTGGGGTACGGTCTGGCGGTCGCGCGCGCACCGTTCGACAACAAGGTGATCGGCGGGATTGTCTCGAAGGTGGGATATCCGACACTGATCATCTCCCATCTGTCCGCCACCAAGATCCAGATTGCCACGTTTCTGGACATGATGGCGGCTGCTGCCCTCGCCATTGCGGCGTTCGGCGTGCTCGGGTTTCTGGCGTTGCGGCTGTTGCGCTGGCCGGTGCGGGCGTTTCTGACCCCGCTGATGCATGGCAATGTGGGCAATATCGGGTTGCCGATCACTTTGCTGGCACTGGGCGATGCGGGCATGGCCTATACGATGGCTTTTGTCGTCGTGGTGTTGGTGAGCATTTTCACGGTCGGCATGTGGATCCCGGCCGGAGAGTTCTCGGCGCGCAAGCTTGCAACATCTCCGATCATCTATGCGGTTATCATCGCGTTGACGCTTTTGGCTACGGGTTTTGCCCTGCCGCAACCGATCGCCAAATCCTTTGACATTCTGGGCGGGCTGTCGATCCCACTGATGTTGCTGACACTGGGTCACACACTGGCCACGCTTCGGACGGGCAGCCTTGGCCGGGCGGTCGTTCTGACAGGTCTGCATCTCGTTTTGGCCGCCGGGATCGCCACCACGCTTGTCTGGCTGTTCGGCGTTACCGGGGTCGAACGCGGAGCGTTGATCCTGTGCTGCCTGATGCCGTCTTCGGTTGCGACATACCTGTTCATCGACCAGCATGTTCCAGAATATGGCCCGGAAGTGGCCGGATTCATCATGGTCTCAACCCTGACGACGATCCTGGTGCTGCCACTCGCCTTGGCCTACTGGATCTGACTTTGGCTAACCAGGAACCGAAATCATGATATTGCACTGCGTGTTCTTCACTTTCCGATCAGATGCACCGCAGGACGCGCGCCGCGCCGTTCTGACCGGCTTGGCCGAGCTATGCGCCGACCTGGAGGGGGTCTTGGCCTTTGAAAGCGGCCCCAATCTCGATTTCGAAGGAAAGTCGCAGGACTATCGCGATGGGTTCGTGATCCGCTTTGCAGATCGACCCGCTGTGCAGGCTTATGCCGAACACCCGACACACCGCCGGTTGGGCGGCCAGCTGTGTGATCTGTGTCAGAATGGTGCTGACGGGATCATCGTCTTTGATCTCGACGTGCCGGACGCGCAATAGAAGCGGCCAACGAAAAAGGCCGCCCCCATGGGGACGGCCTTGGAAATTCCGAAAAGGCGTGGGTTCAGAAACCCAGGCCTTCGTATTTCTTCTTGAACTTCGACACGCGACCGCCGGCGTCCATCAGACGCGACGAGCCACCGGTCCACGCGGGGTGCGAGGAGGGGTCGATTTCCAGGGCCAGCTGATCGCCTTCGGCGCCCCAGGTCGATTTCATCTGGATCACGGTGCCGTCGGTCAGTTTGACGTCGATCATGTGGTAGTCGGGATGGATGTCTTTTTTCATCTTTCCGCTCCTTACGCCTCGGCGCCAGCCTTGGGCTTGTAGTTGGTGACTTCTGCGATACGAGCGGATTTACCGCGACGGGTACGCAGATAGTACAGTTTGGCGCGACGGACGCGGCCACGACGGACAACGGTGATGCTGTCGATGTTGGTCGAATACAGCGGGAACACACGCTCCACGCCTTCGCCAAACGAGATCTTGCGAACGGTGAACGATCCGGCGATGCCGTCGCCGTTTTTGCGCGCGATGCAGACGCCTTCGTAGTTCTGCACACGGGTGCGCGAGCCTTCGGTCACCTTGTAGCCGACACGGATGGTGTCACCGGCTTTGAAGTCGGGGATGTCTTTCCCCAGGGCGGCAATCTGTTCCGCCTCAAGCTGTGCGATCAGGTCCATCGCAGTTACTCCTATCTGCTCGTGGTTGGTCCACGAAGTTGGGCACGATCTGAGAGCTCTTGGTCTTCTCCGGGTCCCGCGATCTGCAGCCCGCCAGAGGTCAGGTCGAATGTTCCTTTTGGTCCGGGTTATTCCACAGCTTCCCTGATCCGAAGAAGGGCAGGTGCGTTCCTGCGATCAACCCAAAACACCGGAGTCGCCCCAAAGGCGGCACCGGATTGCGCCCGTTTAGGGAAGTCGGACGTGTATATCAAGCCCAAATCGCCGGTTTTCAGGCCAAATCGCGGTGGATTTGGTGGGAATCCGCCGTCACCTGTACCGCGACGTTGCCTTGTGCCGGGGATCGGGCATTCTGGGTCATAATTTGAGGGCAGGTTTAGAGGCAGAGCAACAGGATGAGCAAAACGATTTTATGCGTGGTTCTTGCGCTGGCACTGATGTCTTGCGGGCGTCGTGCGCCGGCGCCCCAAATCGTAGACCAACCTGTGGTCGCGGGACTTTCCGGACCTTCGGTTTTGTACCCAGCCTTTGCGGATGCCGACCCGCATGACTGGGAGCGGCGGCGGCCCGAGCACTATCCCGTGCATGGGCTCGACGTCTCGCGCTGGCAGGGACCGATCGACTGGCGTCAGGCCAAGGCCTCGGGGGTCAGTTTCGTGTTCATTAAGGCGACCGAAGGGGGCGACGTGGCCGATCCGATGTTCCAGGATCACAGTCAGGGCGCTCGTGCGGCAGGGGTTCCGTGGGGGGCATATCACTATTACTACTTCTGCCGCCCCGCGGCCGAGCAGGCCCGCTGGTTCATTCGAAACGTTCCACGTGGGGCCGACCTGCCGCATGTGCTGGACATGGAATGGACCCCCCATTCCAAAACCTGCACCCTGCGCCCCGATGGCAAGACGGTGCGGGCCGAGGCGGAAAGGTTCCTCGACATACTGGAGCGACACTACGGCCGCCGGCCGATCGTCTACACCACGGTCGATTTCTACGAGGACACAGGGATCGGACGGCTGCCAAAGACCGAGTTCTGGCTGCGCTCGGTCGCGGGGCATCCGCGCAATGTCTACCCTAAGGCAGTCTGGCGGTTCTGGCAGTATACCGGCACCGGTTTGGTTCCCGGCGTGCAGGGGCGGGTGGACATCAACGCCTTCAATGGCTCGCCTGATATCTGGGCGCGATGGAAGGCGGGTGCACCCTAGTCGTCGGCTTCCCCGCGCGCCTTCAGGTAGGCATCCCACAGGTCCGGGCGGCGCGCACGGGTAATCTCTTCCGCCATCTGGTGACGCCATTCGGCGATGCGACCATGATGTCCGGACATCAGGATCGGAGGGATCTCGCGCCCGTTCCACTCGGCTGGCCGAGTGTATTGTGGATGTTCCAGCAAGCCGGACGAAAAGCTCTCTTCCTCGGTCGAGGCCTGATTGCCCAGAACCCCGGGCAGCAGTCGCACGGTGGCGTCGATCAGCGCCTGCGCGGCAATCTCGCCTCCGGTCATGACGAAATCGCCCAGCGAGACTTCCTGGATGCCGTAATGCTCCAAAACCCGTTCATCAACGCCTTCAAAGCGGCCACACAACAGGGTCATGCCATCGCACCGGGCCAAGTTCTGCATCATGCGCTGATCCATCCGGCGTCCGCGCGGGCTGAGGTAGATCAGCGGCCAGTTGCCCTGTACCCCATCCATAGTGTGATCAATGGCGGCCCCCAGTACATCCGGCCGCAACACCATGCCTGCACCCCCACCTGCGGGCGTGTCGTCGACATTGCGATGCTTGCCGACACCGAACTGCCGCAGATCGACCGTTTCCAGTTGCCATAGCCCGTCTTGCAGCGACTTGCCGGTCAGGCTTTCGCCCAATACGCCGGGAAAGGCAGATGGGAACAGCGTGATCACCTTGGCCTTCCACACGCCATGCAGGTCCGGCGTGGGCGTCAGCAGCTCACGCGGTTTCAGCGTGGGGCGAATAGCCTTACGGCCATATGACTTTGCAGGTTTGTCCGTCATGTGTTCGTGGTCAGGCTGTTTTGGGCGCGTTCGACGATATGGGCTTTCTGTCGGACCAGAGCCGCCTCGTCCAGCCCCGATCGGTTCAACTCGAGCATTTCGGATAGCGCTTCTCGCGGCAATGCCGGGTTTGACCGAGTGGGCTTGACCAGCAGGGCGGCTTTCTCGGGCGGCAGATCTAGGAACTCGGCAAAAGGTGTTCCGGGGCCAAAGCTGCGCTCACACAGGTCTTCCAGCCATTCGGTCTGCACTCGAACAGAGGGCAGCCGATCACGAACGGCGTCTACAGTCTGCTGCAGTGAAGGGAGCTCTTCGAGCCTCTCGCGGAAGGTGTCGAAATCCTGCACAAGCCGCGTGCGCTGAAGATCATGGGCCCAGAGGCTGCGGATCCAACTGCCGCGCTGGCGCAACGAGAGATAGACGGTGATGTCCAGTTCCGACCCGACAAGCCGGTTGCGCAGCGTATCGACCACGCAGGCGGCCAGATCAGGGGCTTCGGCGTATCCCACAACCAAATTGCGGCTGGGGCGAAGCCCCGAGAAGTTCTCCTCGCTCAGGATCAGGCCGCGCTTTTCCCCGAAATCCAGAGCCGCCAAGAGTTCGCGCCAGCGATTGCCGAATTCGGACAGCGTACCGAATGTCCCATACAGGGAATGGCGCGTGGCGGCTTCGGATAACCCGGATTTGCGGGTGACATATGGCAGAACCAATGCGTGGCGCGGCCAGATAAGCGCTCGGTTCTCGAACAGAAAGGATTGCGCGGCAGTCGTGCCGGTCTTGTGAAGGCCCAGATGCAGCAAGATGCGCCGCGTCACAGCAGGCCCTCGGGAGGGTCGGCGACGATACGCCCGGCTTCAAGGTCAACCGTGGGAACGGCGGCCTTGGTGAATGGCAGGAATACAGTCGATTTCAGCCCCGGCCCGTGCAGTTCGAGCAGGTCGTCGGCGCCGTGGTTTTGCACCGATTTGACCCGCCCCAACAGGGTTCCGCCGGTGTCATAAACCTCAAGCCCCAAAAGGTCGGCGTGATAGAATTCGTCATCCGGCAGCGATGGCAACTGCTCGCGCCGGGCATAAAGGCGCAGCCCCTTCAGGGCGTCCGCCTGTTCCTTGGTTTCGACCCCGCCCAGACGCGCGGCAAATCCGTTCTTGATCGCGCGTGTGATGATCAGCGGATAGCGCTGGGCGCCACTCTCGTCGGTCAGGGGGGAGTAGGTCTCGATATCCTCGGGTACCGCACAATAGCTTTTCAGGCGGACCTCGCCGCGTACGCCAAAGGACCCGGCGATGCTGCCGACACAGATCAGATCAGTCATTGGGCATTTCCGTTGTCACGCATATTCCACTTTCCCAGACACCGATTTCGCCGCAGGCTTCGCGTTGATTGTTGCGTTCAAAGAACACGCCCACAATAAAGGCGATCAGCAGCAGGATGGGAAGGCGTATCAATCCAAACATGCCACCCTACCGCGTTTCCACCGGCAGGCTGCCGCGGCGGCACTCCCAGCCATGGGTTTCCAGTTCGGGCGTGTCCGAGCAGTCCTCGGGCCAGCCCACGCAGAAATAACCGATCAGCCGCCAGCCTTCGGGCACTGACAGGTCGCGGGCTAGCCGGTCGGGATCGAGGATCGAGACCCAGCCCAGCCCCAGGCCATGCGCGCGCAGCGCCAGCCAGAACAAAGTGACGGCCGAGACCACCGAATAGCGGCGCATCTCGGGCATGGTGCCTGCGCCCAGCCCCTGGCCCTTGTCGGTGGCGTCATCGCAGAACACCGCTAGCTGCACCGGCGCCTCCTGCATGCCCGACAGTTTCAGCTGGCTGTACAGCTGCGCCCGGTCACCGGAATAACCCGCCAGCGCGGCGTCATTGGCCGCCTTGAAATTCTCCAGCGCCGCGGTCCGGGCCGCTGGGCCTTCGACGCGGATCACGCGCCACGGTTCGCTCAGCCCCACCGAAGGGGCCAGCTGAAACGCGTCGAGGCAGCGCGTCAGCACTGCCTCGTCCACCGCGTCGGTGTGGAACCGGCGTACATCGCGCCGGAGCCGCATCAACAGATCGAACTGCGTGCGGAAGTCTTCGGTGAAAGCCTGATCCTGCACGCGCCCGCCTGTTTACTCTTCTGCAGCAGCAGCTTCTTCTTCGGCCGGAGCGGCAGCAGCCTCTGCGGCTTCAGCAGCCTTGGCGGCTTTCTCTTCGGCGCGCTCCTGGGCTTTCTTGCCCGGGGTGCCCTTCTGAGGGTTGTTGCGCTCGGCTTTTTCCTTGGCGCCGGCAGCTTCCAGCATGCGGGCGATCCGGTCGGTCGGCTGCGCGCCCTGGTCCAGCCAGTACTGGATGCGCTCCATGTTCATCTTCACGCGCTCTTCGCTGTCTTTCGGCAGCAGCGGGTTGTAGGTGCCCAGCTTCTCGATGAAGCGGCCGTCACGCGGCATGCGGCTGTCCGCTGCAACGATGCGGTAGAAGGGGCGCTTTTTCGAGCCGCCACGGGCCAGACGAATTTTCATTGCCATTGTGGTATCTCCTTTGGATGGCGTTGGCCGGAAAGCTCCGGCTATTTCTGGTGTTTCTTGTGGTGTCGGATGACTTCCTGAATGATGAAATTCAGGAAAGCCTTGGCAAAATCGGGGTCCAGATCCGCCTCTTTCGCCAGGTCTTCAAGCCGTGCGATCTGCGCGGCCTCGCGCGAGGGATCGGACGGGGGAAGTTCGTGTTCGGCCTTGAGCTTGCCAACGGCCTGCGTGTGCTTGAACCGCTCGGCCAGCGTATAGACCAGGATCGCGTCCAACCGGTCGATGCTGTCGCGGTGGTCTTTCAGCAAGGCCGCGGCCCGCGTCACGGGATTGTTCATTGGCCGGTCCTTTCGGTGGTCAGATCGGTCGTTGACGTGTCGAGTTTCGGGTGCCGCCAGATCTGTGCGGATTTGCCCAGCACTTCGCCCTCGCGCTCGTAGGTCGCACCGAGGCGCTCCGCCAGAGCGCGCGAGCGGTCATTGGCGTGGGCGATATAGCTGATGACGCCGTTCAGCCCTTGATGGCGCGCCGCGTGGTCGCGGGCGGCCTGCGCGGCCTCGAAGCCCAGGCCCTTGCCCTCGGCCTGTTCCATCAGGGTCCAGCCCAGCTCGGGTTCGTCCCAGCCCGGCACATAGATCATGCCGGTCCAGCCCACGAAAGAACCGCTGGACTTTTCGGTCAGGTGCCACAGGCCATAGCCACGCAGCGCCCAGTGGCCAAGCCGGTTCGCCAGTCCGTTCCAGCAGCCCGCCGCATCCCTTGGCCCGCCCACCATGTGGCTGCGCTCGGTCGCGTAGAAGGCTGTCATCGCCGGCAGATCGTCCAGATGCGGCGCCCGCAGGATCAGGCGCTCGGTCTCAAGGGTCGGGATGGCGAAGGTCGTCATGCGTAGGCCTCCATCCCGCCATCTTCGTCGCCGGGCAGGTGGCGATAGACCAGAACCGGCTCGTCGAACCCGGCCTCGGCCTGTAGGTCGCGCTGGGCGCCCAGGCGCTCGGCCACGCGGACCGAGGCCGCGTTGTCGAGGTCTACATAGCTGACCAGTGACGGCAGGGCCTGCGGACCCAGCGCAAAGTCGCGGGCGGCTTCGGCCGCCTCGGTTGCAAAGCCACGCCCCTCGGCGGCTTCGGTCAGCAGATAGCCCAGCTCGTGTTCGCGGTCGCCGAATTCCATGCCGACCGACACGAACCCCAGAACCTGACCGCCCGAGCGGTCCTCGATGGCCCACATTCCCGCGCCGCGCAGCAGCCAGCCCGCGACGTATTGCGAGAAATCTAGCCAAGCCGCCTGCCGGTCAAACGGGCCGTCCATGTGTTTGGCGCGGTCCGACATCAGGATGTCGGCATAGGTGTCGAAATCCCCGATCCGCGGCGCGCGCAGCACCAGCCGTGCGGTCTCCAGCCGCGGCAAATCCGCAGCCAGCCGCGCCGACAGGGCTGCAGCGGGGCCGGTGGCCGGAGCCTCCCAGGGATATGCGACGGGCGCGGTCACTTACTTCTTCTTTCCGAATCCGCTCAGGCCGGGGGGCAGGGCCATGCCGCCGCCCATGCCGGGCATGCCGCCGGGCATCTTGCCGCCCATTGCCTTGGCCGCGGCTTCCAGCGCCTTGGGGTCCATGCCCGCGGCCATGTCCTCGGGGCTGGGCCCGCCTTTGCCGAACATGCCTTTCATGGCCTGTTTCAGCATCTTGCCTTTGCCCATCTTGCCCATCTTCTTCATCATGTCCGACATCTGCCGGTGCATCTTGAGCAGCTTGTTGATGTCGCTGACTTCCATGCCCGAACCGGCCGCGATGCGTTTCTTGCGGCTGGCCTGCAGAAGCGCGGGGTTCGCGCGTTCTTTCTTGGTCATCGACTGGATCATGGCGATCTGCTGGCGCAGGATCCGGTCGTCCAGCCCGGCCTGATCCATCTGCTTGGCCATCTTGCCCATGCCCGGCATCATGCCCATCATGCCCTGCATGCCGCCCATCTGGATCATCTGCTCCAGCTGCATCTTCAGGTCGTTCATGTTGAACTGACCCTTCATCATGCGCTTCATCATGCGCTCGGTCTGCTCGAGCTCCATGGTCTCCTGGGCCTTTTCGACCAGGGCCACGATGTCGCCCATACCCAGGATTCGGCCCGCGATGCGGTCGGGCTCAAAGGTTTCCAGCGCATCCATCTTCTCGCCCAGACCCACGAAGCGGATGGGCTTGCCGGTGACCGCGCGCATCGACAGGGCCGCGCCGCCGCGCCCGTCGCCGTCCATCCGAGTCAGGACCACGCCCGAGATGCCGACCTTGGCGTCGAACTCCTCGGCCACCTCGACGGCGACCTGACCGGTCAGGCCGTCGACCACCAGCAGGGTCTCGCGCGGGTCGACCACGTTGCGGACCTGCTCGACCTCGTCCATCAGCACTTCGTCGATATGCAGACGGCCCGCGGTATCCAGCATGTAGACGTCATAGCCGCCCAGCGTGGCCTGCTGCTTGGCGCGCTTGGCGATGTCCACCGGTTTCTGGCCCGGCACGATCGGCAGGGTGTCCACCCCGATCTGGGTGCCCAGAACCGCCAACTGGTCCATTGCCGCCGGGCGGTAGACGTCCAGCGAGGCCATCAGGACCTTCTTGCCCTCTTTTTCTTTCAGGCGTTTCGCCAGCTTGCCGGTGGTCGTCGTCTTGCCCGAGCCCTGCAAGCCGACCATCAGGATCGGCGCGGGCGGATTGTCGATTTTCAGCTTGCCGGGGTCTTCCTCGCCGCGCAGGGTATCGACCAACGCGTCGTGCACGATCTTGACGACCTGCTGGCCCGGCGTGATCGACTTGGTCACCGCCTGGCCGGTCGCCTGTTCCTGCACCTTCTTGACGAACGCACGCGCCACCGGCAGCGACACATCAGCCTCAAGCAGCGCCACGCGTACTTCGCGCAGGGCGGTCTTGACGTCTTCCTCGGACAGGGCGCCCTGTTTGGTCAGCCGGTCAAAGACGCCAGAGAGGCGTTCGGATAGATTTTCAAACATGCCTTCGGCCTCCTTCGCCGGTTGTCGGTTGGCGCCCCATAGATAGGGGCAGACGGGTCAATGCACAAACGCCCCCACGGGCGAAACTCGCTGGTGGGGGGCGATCCCTGAACGACTCAAGGGACCGGAAGAACAGACGCTTCCGGATGTTGCGATGGCGTTTAGGCCCATTGGCCACCCGAGTCAACCATCCGCGCTTGCCGGGTTGCATCGTCTTGCCTCGTCGGCCATGACTGCTGCGCTATTCGGGAGAAGACCATGGACGCCTCATCTGCCTTTCAGGACACGTTGCCGCTTAGTTCCGATGCACTGCTGGCGCAGCTGGACGATTGGGGGCTGCCCTATCGCCTGCACAGCCACGTCCCGCTGCGGACGGTCGAAGAGTCGAAGGCGGTCGAGGATCAGTTCATGGTGCCGGGCGAAAACGCGTTGCGGCTCAAGAACCTGTATCTGCGCGACAAGAAAAAGCGGAACTACCTGGTGACGCTGGAACAGAGTCGCGAGATAGACCTCAAGGCGCTGGGCGCCGAACTGGGGGTGGGCAACCTGTCCTTCGGGTCGGCGGATCGGCTGATGCAGAACCTCGGCATCCGTCCCGGCGCGGTCAGCCCTCTGGCGATGATCAACGGCGTCGGCAACGGTGTACGGTTCTTCATGGACGACGCGGCGCAGCATGCGGACGTGATTTATATGCATCCGCTTGTCAACGACCGGACGGTGGCCATGGCGCGCGACGACCTGATGGCCTTCTTCGACCGGATCGGGTGCGAGGTTACCTGGCATCCCTGATCAATCGCTCAGTGCCTCTTTCAACGCGGCGGCGACATGGGCGGCCGAGGGATTGACGAACAGGTGCCCGTCGGCCTCGAAAACCGATTCATCAAGATGTTGGGGGAAGGCCAGCGGCAATTCCGTGCAGGCCAGCAGGATCGCGGTTCCGGGGGCGGCGTGCCGGTTGCAGAATGCCAGCAGACGGTGGCGGGCGTTTGCCGAGGCACCGCCATAGAATTCGGTGTCGATCATGGCCTGCATTTCCGCGATCTGGTCCTCTGGAAGTCGGTCATTGGCTGTGATGCCTTCAGCCGCCAGCCGTTCCGCATAGTGGCGCGCTTGCATCGTGACCGAGGTTCCCAGAACCAGCGCGCTTTTTGCGCCTGTCGTTTTGGTGGCCACGGCGGTTGCATCAAAGATACTCAGGATCGGCATGGTCACGCCCTGCCGGATCGAATGCAAACGGGCGTGGGGTGTGTTCGAGGCGATGATGCCGAAATCACATCCCGCCTTTTCAAGCGTCAGCAGTGCTTCGCGGAAGACGGCATCGAACGCGGACCAGCTTGCTTCGTCGTCGGCGGTTCCGCGCAATGCGCGGGTTTTAGCCTGGGTGACGGATTCTATGGTCATCGGAGGAACAGGAAGCGGCGATCCGTGCCCACGGTCTGCAAAATGGCGCCCGGCGCCCTCGGCGATGGCGCGGTAATAGTCTATTGTCGACGCCCAGCCGACCCCGCCCAGAATTCCGATCTTCTTCATGACAACCGTCCAATCTGCCGATCCTGTTCGGGTGCAGATTGGACGGTTTGACCAAGGATGGCCAGTGGCTGGATCAGGCGGCCAGTTCGGCCACGGCTTTCTGCGCGTTGCTCAGAGTTGCTTCCGGGTCCAGCGCCATGCGGTCAGCGGCCACCACATCCACGTCATGGATGCCGATGAAGCCCAGAACATGGCGGGCGTATCCGGTCGCAAAGTCGATCTCGGACCCCACTGCGGTACCGCCCGAAGCGATGGCGAGGATGGCGCGTTTGCCCTCCAGCAGGCCCTTGGGGCCATTCTCGGTATATGAGAACGTCAGGCCCGCACGGGCGACCAGGTCGATCCAGGCCTTGAAGGCGGCCGGCACCGAGAAATTGTAGATCGGCAACCCGATCACCACCGTATCGGCCTGCTGCAGCTCCTTGACCAACTCGTCCGACAGGGCCAGCAGGTCGCGCTGGGTGGCGTCGCGTTGATCGGCGGGGGTGAAGTTGGCGGTGATCCAGTCCTCGGTCAGCAAGGGCAGGGGGGTGGCCAGGTCGCGGCGGATGATGCGGCTGGCGCCCAGGTGCTGGACGATGCGGGCCGACAGGTCGCGGGTGGCCGAGCCGGTGCGGCGGGCCGAGGCGTCGATATGCAGGATGGTCTTTGTCATGGCGTGGGTCCTTCTCAGGGTTCGGATTTTGCGTCTGAGCCCAATATGAGTATTGCGTGAGCGAACGAAACTGGGATAAATCAACAGGCATTGTTGGAAATTGCACAGAATTGGTTTTGTCATGGACAATTGGGACGAGGTCCGCACCGCCTATCAGGTAGCGCGTATGGGCACGGTCAGCGGCGCGGCCGAGGTTCTGGGGGTGCACCACGCCACGGTGATCCGCCATATCGATGCGATCGAGGCCCGGCTGAAGGTCAAGCTGTTCCAGCGCCACGCGCGCGGCTACACCCCGACCGAGGCGGGCGAGGATCTGCTGCGCGTGGCCCAGGCCACCGAGGATCAGTTCAACCAGCTGGTCGGGCGGCTGAAGGGGCGCGGAGACGATGTCTCGGGCGAGCTGGTGGTGACTTCGCTGGCCTCGCTGGCACCGCTGGTGGTGCCCACGCTGACCGCGTTCCAGCAGGACCATCCCGATCTGATCGTGCGCTATCTGACCGGCGACCGCCTGTTCCGCCTGGAATATGGCGAGGCGCATGTGGCCATCCGTGCCGGTGCGGCCCCAGATCAGCCGGACAACGTGGTGCAGCCCTTCATGACGCAAGAAGTGGGGCTTTATGCCAGTCAGGACTATATCGCGCGGCGCGGCCTGCCCGCGGGCGTCGAGAATTTCCCCAACCACGCCTTCGTCGGGGCAGATGACGAAAACAGCCGCGCGCCTTTTTCGCGCTGGCTGCGCGCCAATGTCCCGGCCGAGGCGATCACCTTCCGCTGCTCCAATAACTTCACCGTGGCCGAAGCGGTTCTGGCCGGGGCAGGGATCGGCTTCATGGCCCGGTGGGAAGCCGCCCGCCATCCGCAGTTGCAGGAGGTGATGGAGCCTCTGCCGGAATGGGCCGGCAACCTGTGGCTGGTGACCCATGTGGACCTGCACCGAACCAACAAGGTTCAGACCTTCCTGAAATTCCTCAAGGAGCAGGCCAAGGACTGGCTGCCATGAGCCCGCAGGCGCGTGGCCACCTGGCCATGCTGGTATTCTCGGCGCTGGTGGCAGGCAGTTTCTCGCTGGGTTCGATGATTGCCAACGAGATCGCGCCGGCGGCGTTGAACGCCGCGCGGTTCGCAATTGCCGGCGTGGTGATCGGCATAGCGGCGCTGATGACGACTGGCCTGCCGCGCAGCGCGGCGCGCGCGCCGTGGCGGTATCTGGTTTTGGGAGGGCTGTTCTCGGCCTATTTCGTGTTGATGTTCTACGGGCTGAAGACCGCGCCGCCGGTCAGCGCGGCGGCGGTGTTTACTCTGACGCCGATCCTGTCGGCGGTGGCGGGTTGGGTCCTGCTGCGCCAGATCACCACCCCGCACATGGCCCTTGCATTGAGCGTGGGCGCGGTTGGCGCGCTGTGGGTGGTGTTCCGCGCCGATTGGCTGGCCTTTCGCGCTTTCGAGATCGGGCAGGGCGAGATCATCTATTTCTGGGGCTGCGTGGCCCATGCGATCTATACGCCCATGGTGCGCAAGCTGAACCGGGGCGAGCAGCCGGTCGTGTTCACCTTCGGCACGCTGGTGGCCGGATGCGCGGTGCTGACGGTGTTCGGCTGGTCCGACATCCGCGCGACCGACTGGGCCAACCTGCCGGCGATCGTCTGGATCGGCCTGTTCTACGTCGCCATTTGCGCCAGCGCGGCCACCTTCGTTCTGTTGCAATACGCCACGCTACTGCTGCCATCGGCCAAGGTCATGGCCTATACCTACCTGACGCCCAGTTGGGTGATCATCTGGCAGATCGCGCTGGGCCAGCCGGCGCCGGGCCTTCTGGTCCTGGTGGGAATAGGGCTGACGATCCTTGCCCTGCTGCTGTTGCTGAAAGGGGATGACTTGGGGATGGCTCGGCAACAAACCGCGCCGGACTGACCTTTGCCAAAGCGCCCGTTCGTGGCAGGGTGGGGGCAAACTCCGAAAGGACCGGAACATGCACAGATTGATTGCCTCGGCCACGCTAATGCTGGTTTTTGGGTGTACGCAGGACACCGCCGACAATTCAACCCTTCAAGCCAGCTGCGAGGCGTTGGTGGCTGCTGAGGCGAACCGAAGCCCCGCGGATGTCCAGGCTCTGTCGACAACTGCCGAGCCGGCGGGGACCGTCACACAAGTCATAGTGGCTGGCGCTCAGGCCCCATGGCTGTGCCGCGCCGATCCCAGCGGCGTGGTCACAGGGGTCGAGTACAGCCAGCAAGGCTGATCCTCTTGGATTGAGCCACATCAAGGGCCGGTTATGTCAAACCCGCTAAGCTGTCGGCGCGAAAGGAGCGACTGATGTTCAAACACATAATGTTTCCCGTCGATCTGCATCTGCCACCTGAAGTGCGCAAGGCGGCCGAAGTTGCGGCACAGGTCGCCCGGTGGCAGGGCGCGCAGATAACCATCGTCAGCGTGACAAGCAATCAACCCGGCGACCCCACGCAAACCGAATCCGCGATCAAGGACCACCTGTCGGACCTGGCGGATGAGTTGTCCCAGGCCAGCGGAGCGCAAGTTGATTTCCGCAACATTCATTCGGTGGATGTGGCGGTCGAAGTGGATGGTGACCTGGCCCGCACCGCTGAAGAGATCGGTGCCGACCTGATCGTGGTGGGCACCCATGCGCCGCGGATTACCGACTTCATCCTGTCCAGCCATGCCGGATACCTGGCCAAACATGCCAGCATGTCGGTCTTCGTGGTGCGCTAGGCCTCATCACCCGCGGAAAGCTGGTTTTCTAGGAACAGCTCGAACGCATCCAGATTCACGGGTTCGAACTGCCCGAACCCCTGCATCCAGACCGAGGCCGCGCGCAGGGCGTCGGGTTCCAGTTTGCACCATTTCACCCGGCCACGCTTTTCCTGACTGATCAGCCCGGCTCGGGTCAGGATCGTAAGGTGCTTCGAGATCGCCGCCAGCGACATCTCGAACGGCTGGGCCACGTCGGTGACGGCCATGTCATCCTCGAGCAGCATCGCCAGTATCGCGCGCCGCGTGGGGTCGGCCAGGGCCGCAAAGACGGTATCGAGGTCATCGGACATGATCCCGCTGAACCACAGCGGGAAAGTTTGGTCAACCATTTGGTTGAATATGCGGAATCCGATGTTTCCAGCGGCATGGTTTGTTCGCGGCCCGATCGTCAGTCAGAGCGTGTCCATAAAATTCATTTGAAAACATAGACCTAAGCTGCGTCAATTGGGGCCATCAACAGCGTTGACTCTGCGCGCGAGGCCGCTTAGCAACTGCGCCAAGACTGTGCGAGGGAAACGCCCGTGACCGATGACGACCCAAAGCAGCGCCTGACGCAGCTTGAGGCCAAGATCGACGCGGCAAAAAAGGCCAAAGCGCCGAAACCTCGTGCGGACGCTGACATATCCGGGGGCGAGCTGGCCTGGCGGATGGTCATCGAGATGGTTTCCGGTCTGGGGATCGGATTTGGCATCGGGTACGGGCTGGACAGCCTGTTCGGGACGATCCCGATCTTCCTGGTGCTGTTCACATTGCTGGGCCTTGTCGCGGGCGTGAAGGTCATGCTCCGCAGCGCGCAAGAAGCTCAAGAGAAACAGGCGGCCTCGACACAGGCCGAGAAGGACGAGAGGGACTGAACGTGGCGACCGAGACCACCGCAGCAGAAGGCAGCAGCCTGGTTTTCCATCCGATGGACCAGTTCATCGTCAAGCCGCTTTTCGGCGGTGAGATGGCTTGGTACACGCCCACCAACGTGACCCTGTGGCTGTTCTTCGCGGTTCTGGCCATCATCGGCCTGCTGGTGCTGAGTACCTCGAAGCGCGCCATCGTCCCTACCCGCATGCAGTCGATCGCCGAGCTGGCCTACGGCTTCATCTACAAGATGCTGGAAGACATCTGTGGCAAGGAAGGCGTCAAGTACTTCCCGTATGTCATGACCCTGTTCATGTTCATCGTCACAGCGAACTTCCTCGGCCTGATCCCGACCTCGTTTACCACGACATCGCATTTCGCGGTCACAATTCCGCTGGCGCTGGCCGTGTTCCTGACCGTGACCGTTCTGGGCTTTGTCAAGAACGGCGCCGGCTTCCTGAGCCTGTTCTGGGTGTCCAGCGCGCCGCTGGCGCTGCGCCCGATCCTGGCGATCATCGAGCTGATCTCGTACTTCGTGCGCCCGGTCAGCCACTCCATTCGTCTTGCGGGTAACGTCATGGCCGGCCACGCCGTGATCAAGGTTTTCGCCGGCTTCGCCGCGGTCGCCGTGATCTCGCCCGTATCGGTTCTGGCGATCACCGCAATGTACGGCCTCGAGGTCCTGGTGGCCTTCATCCAGGCCTACGTATTCACCATTCTGACCTGTGTTTATCTGAAGGACGCTCTGCATCCGCATCACTGATCAGGGGCGACCCTGAGCACAGGAACGATAACCCAAAATCGAAACTTCCAATTCGTAAGGAGATACATCATGGAAGGCGATCTCGCACACATCGGCGCAGGCCTGGCAGCAATCGGTTCCGGCGCGGCCGCAATCGGGGTGGGCAACGTGGCCGGCAACTTCCTGGCCGGCGCTCTGCGCAACCCTTCGGCGGCTGCTTCGCAGACCGCAACTCTGTTCATTGGTATCGCATTCGCAGAAGCCCTGGGGATCTTCGCATTCCTGGTCTCGCTGCTGCTGATGTTCGCCGTTTAATCTGCGGAACCTGATCCTTACGCGCAGGTGGGCCCAAGCCATAGCGGCCCACCTGTTGTAAAGACAACGTTCCGACGGAGGACATCATGGCGACAGAACCCATAGCTGCAGAAGCAGTCGGCAAATGCGTCGATTCCCATGGCTCGGCCATCGGGATGCCGCAGCTCTGCTTCGATTGGTTCCCCAACCAGATCTTCTGGCTGGTCATTACGCTGGTCGTCATCTTTCTGGTCCTGTCCCGCGTGGCCCTGCCGCGCATCGCGGCGATCCTGGCCGAGCGTCAGGGGACCATTACAAATGACCTGGCTGCGGCCGAAGATCTGAAGGCCAAGGCGGTCGAGGCCGAAGAGGCCTATAACAAGGCGCTGGCCGATGCCCGTGCCGAGGCTCAGCGGATCGCAGCCGAAGCGCGCGCCGAAATCCAGGCGGACCTGGATGACGCGATTGCCAAGGCAGACGCGGAAATCGCGGCCAAGGCGGCAGAATCGGAGAAGGCAATTGCCGAAATCCGTGCCGGAGCGCTGGAAAGCATTCAACAGGTTGCCAACGATACGGCGGCCGAACTGGTGACTGCGCTGGGCGGCGAGGCGGATGCCAAAGCCATCAGCAGTGCCATCAGCGCGCAGATGAAAGGATAAGTGACATGCGGAATACACTTGCTCTTATCCTGACCGCAGGCTTCGCCAGCCCGGCGCTGGCCGCAAGCGGTCCGTTCTTCTCGCTGGCGAACACCGATTTCGTCGTGACGCTGGGCTTCATCGTCTTTATCGCGGTCCTGTTCTATTTCAAGGTTCCCTCGATGATTGGCGGGGCGCTGGACAACCGCGCCGAAGGCATTAAGGCCGAGCTGGACGAGGCCCGTGCCCTGCATGAAGAAGCGCGCAGCCTGCTGGCCTCATACGAACGCAAGCAGCGCGAAGTGCAGACTCAGGCCGAAGCCATCGTGGCCGCGGCGAAGGAAGATTCGGTTCTGGCTGCCGAACAGGCAAAGGCGGACTTGGAGAAATCCATCGCGCGTCGTTTGGCTGCCGCACAGGATCAAATCGCATCGGCCGAGGCTTCGGCGGTGAAGGAAGTGCGCGACCAGGCTGTTACTGCGGCCGTTGCGGCTGCCAAGTCCGTGTTGGCCAAGCAGATGACTGCGGCGCAAGCCAACAAGCTGATTGACTCGGCGATCTCCGAGGTCGGTGATAAGCTGCACTGAGCTGTTCGGCGCGAGCAATCGCAATTTCTAAAACCCGAAAGCTGCCTGCTTTCGGGTTTTTTGCTTGTAGCCCGCGTCATAGTCTGTTGATTCAGGGCAGTCAGCTTGTGGCGTTTCGGTGAGGTACGATGACATCCGGACATACCAAGATTGTTGATCCCGCACCTGTTTGCGTGTTCGCGTTCAACCGACCCGAACATACGCGGCGGACGTTGGATGCCCTGGCCCAATCGCCCTTGGCCGCGTCGACATCCTTGACCGTATTCATCGACGGCCCCCGCAATGATGCCGAGAAACCGATTGTTGACGCTGTTGCGCAGGTCGCCGAAACGCAGCAGGGTTTCGCCAGTATCGAGCTGCGCCGACGTGACCAGAATGCAGGGCTGGCCGTCTCGATCGAAGAGGGTGTTTCGCAGATGATGGCCGAGCATGGCCGCGCGATCATTCTCGAAGATGATATCCTCACGTCGCCAGCCTTTCTGCATTATATGAACCTTGCCCTGGAGCGCTACAGGGATACTCCGGATGTCTGGCATATAGCCGGGTACAATGAGGACGTGCCTGCCTTTCGCCGAGCGCAGGGCGCGTATCTGTGGCGTTTCATGAGCTGCTGGGGATGGGCAACCTGGGCGGACCGTTGGGCGCATTACAGCCGCGACCCTGACGCGCTGGTGGATGAGTTTTCAGACGCAGACATCGTCCGCTTCAACCTCGACGGGGCACAGGACTATTGGTCGCAGGTTCTGGCGAACCAGACCGGCGAGTTGAAGACATGGGCGGTTTTCTGGTACGCGACCATTTTCCGGAATCGCGGATTGTGCCTGTCCCCATATTTTTCCTATGTCGAGAACATCGGTTTTGATGGATCCGGCAGTCATGGTGTGGTGAACAAATCCTACACGCGCAGCCGCCTGAACTCCAACCTTTCGCCGGGCTTACCTGACCAGATCTCGGAAAATACCGATGCGGTGGAGCAGGTGAAACTGTATTACCTGACCAAACCCGGCAAACTGCAAAAGATCAGGCGCAAGCTCAACAGGTTTGTCGGCAGGCTCATGTCCAAGAGGGAAAGATGATAGAGCGCATAGGAAACTGGCTTCGCGAAAAGCGCTACAAGCGCCACAGGCTGCAAACGGTTCGGGCCAGGCACGGTTTGCGCCTGGTCACACTCGGCTCTGACTATGGTGGCTGGACTTTCCTCGAGGACGAGAGTCTGCAGGGTTGCACGATCGTCAGCGCTGGTCTTGGAGAGGACGCGTCCTTCGACGTCGAGTTTGCGAACCGCTACAGCGCAAGGGTCGTGATCATCGATCCGACACCTCGGGCCGTGGCCCATTTTGGCGCGATGAAAAAGCGTTTCGGCCAAGTGGGTGAAACGGGCTACGTTTCAGGTGGTTCACAGCCCGTTGAAGCCTACGACCTGAGCACCTGCAGTGAAGACAACCTGATAATGGTCGATCGCGCCCTTTGGTGCCGCAACGAGACACTGCGTTTTTTTCTTCCCAAGAACCCCGAGCATGTGTCGCACTCGATCGTGAATTTCCAGAACGATTATCGTCAGGATACCGATCACCTGATGGTTCAGGCCGATACATTGCGGGAAATACTGGACGATCACGCAATTCCAATCGAGGAAGTCCAGCTGTTGAAGCTCGACATAGAAGGTGCGGAAGTCGAAGTTCTTGAGCAGATTCTGGCAGACGGGCTGCGGCCCCGGCAGATCTGCGTCGAATACGACGAACTCAACCGGCCCGGAAAGAAAGCCTTTCAGCGGGTTGATGCCGCAGACAAGGCACTGAGGGCGGCAGGGTATGTCTGCGTCTATGGAAATGGCAGTACCGACTATTTGTACCTGCACGAGAAACAGCCCTGACGTGCTTCTTTCGAGTATTTCATGCGCTAGAAAACGGGCGGAACAAAGCGTCGTGACTCTGGGGCTCGCGACCAGATTCTACGCCGGACAAATGGAGTCGCGGTGCTCAAGGTAAACCACATCAGTTTCAGTAGTTCCGAGGGGGGCGCGGCGATTGCGGCGCACCGGCTGCATATGGCCCTAAACGCCAGCGGCGTGAACTCAACCATGACCGTTGCGCGAGGTCAGGAAGGGCCAGGCATCACCACGTTCAAGCCAGCCAAGGGTCTGGGACGAATGATTCAACGGGAAATGGCGCGCGGTATCCGGCGCAGGCATGAAGCGGATTTCTCGGGTTTGATCTCGCTGGGTCAGGTCCGTTCGGGCTTGGCGCAGTACCTGAACCAACAGTCCTCGCAAATTCTGAACCTGCACTGGGTCAACTCGGATCTGATGTCGATCCGCGAGATCGGAAACCTGTGTCATCCGGTTGTATGGACCATGCATGACATGTGGCCGTTCTGTGGGGTGGAGCACTACTCTGAGGGCGATGCCTGGAAAAACGGTTACGCGACCGAGCAGGATAGCCGAGCGAGCAGGCTGAACCGCCGTGTCTGGAAGAGAAAACAGCGGTTTTGGACGCGGCCGTTCCATCTTGTTGCACCCAGCCGCTGGCTGGCGGATTGCGCCCGGCAAAGCACCTTGACGCAGGACTGGCCCGTTTCAGTCATTCCCAACGCAATCGACACCGATGTCTGGCGCCCCACCGACCGAGACGCGGCAAGAGATCGATTGGGTCTGCCACGCGATTCTGCTGTCATCGGTTTTGGGGCCATGGGGGGCGACAGCGATCCGCGCAAAGGATTTCGGCACCTCAAGGAAGCTCTGTCGATCCTGAAACAGGAAAGATCTGATATCCGGGTTCTGATATTCGGCGCGGATGCGCATGAGGTCGATCTGCCCTTTCCGGCTCATTTCACTGGACAACATTCAGTGCCCGAGGAACTGCGGTCTGTTTACGCGTGCGCGGACGTTTTTGCGTTGCCGTCCCGACAAGACAACCTGCCCAACACCGGCGTCGAGGCGCTTTCTTGCGGTATTCCGATCGTCGGGTTCAAGATCGGTGGATTGCCCGATCTGGTCCCGAACCCCGGGTGCGGGCGGCTGGCCAAGCCGTTTGATGCGCGGGACTTGGCGGATTGCCTAAAGGGGGTGATTGATGATCAGCGTTCCTGCGAGGCTCAAGGGCAGAAGCGCGACGGGAATGCTGCGCGCAAACATGCCCTGCAGAGCTATGCGATGCCAATCGTGGCCGAGCAATACAGGCGCCTTTATGAAACGCTGGGGTTGAAGGCGCAGTGAGAGGCGGAGGGCCTCAACCGCCCAAGTTGCCAACCTCATGTTCCAGCCGCTGGCGGGCGATCAGTTCGTTGCGCCGGGCCTTCTGCTGGTCTTCCATGCAGCGTTCGACAAAGCTCAGATGCTGTTCCACTGCCTGCCGGGCGGCTTCGGGGTCGCGGGCCTGAAGGGCTGCGTTGATTGCCCTGTGCTGGTTCAGGATAGCGTCGCGTGTGGTGCGCTGGTGGAACATGATCTGGCGGTTGTAGAACACGCCCTGCCGCAGCAGATCGAACATCGACCGCATCATGTGCAGCATTACCACGTTGTGGCTGGCCTCGATGATGGCCATGTGGAACTGCGCGTCCAGATGGGCCTCGTCATCGGCCGCGTTGCGGGCATGGGCGGCCTCCATCTTGTCGAAAATCGCCTGGATCACCTTCAGGTCGCTGTCCGAGCCCAGACGCGCGGCGCGTTCGGCCGCCAGCCCTTCCATGTCGCGCCGGAACGACAGGTAATCGAATACGGCCTCGTCATGGCTGCTGAAAAGACGGATCAGTGCGGGCGAAAAGGCCGAGCCCAGAACCTCGGCCACATAGATGCCCGAACCGGCCTTGGCAGTCAGCAGGCCCTGTTCCTGCAGTTGCGAGATCGCCTCGCGCAGCGACGGGCGCGACACACCCAGCCGGTCGGCCAGCTCGCGCTCGGACGGCAGGCGCTCACCGGGGCGCAGGATCCCGCGCAGGATCAGCAGTTCGATCTGTTTGACGACGGCCAGGGACAGTTTCTCGGTCTGGACTTTCTGAAAGGGCATCGGATCATCGCTGAAAATTGGTCAAATCATATGACCACACATGCCCGGCCCGCGCAAGAACGGGCCGCGATCACATTGGCTGAAACACTAGGTCAGTATTATTGACTTTAAGCGCAGAGGTCATAGCGTCACTCCAACCCAGCGGAGGAGGCTCGGCCCATGCACCAGTTATTTGCAACGCGCGCCGCGCGAATGAAGGCGTCTGAAATCCGCGAATTGCTGAAACTGCTGGATCAACCCGGCATCATTTCCTTTGCCGGCGGCATCCCGGACCCGGCGCTGTTTCCGGCCGAGGCGTTTTCTCAGGCATTTCAACAGGCGCTTGGCGCTGACAGCCGGGCTCAGGCATTGCAGTATTCCGTGTCCGAAGGTTACATGCCGCTGCGGGAATGGATCGCCGGCCACATGCGCCAGATCGGCATCGACTGCGGCCCCGACGACGTTCTGATCACCTCGGGCTCGCAGCAGGCGCTCGACTATCTGGGTAAACTGTTTCTGTCGCCCGGCGACACGGCGCTGGTCGGATGGCCGACCTACCTGGGCGCCTTGGCGGCCTTCAACGCCTATGAACCACGCTTTGACCGGTTGCGCGAAGGCGGCAATGCGGGCGCGGCGCAATACCGGGCCGCGGCGGGGCCGGGGACGGTCAAATACGCCTATCTGTCTCCCGATTTTGCAAACCCGACCGGTGAGACCGTCGATCGGCAGGGGCGCGAGGCCCTTCTGGATCTGGCCGAGGAGTTGGACTGCGCCCTGATCGAGGACGGCGCTTATCAGGCCCTGCGTTATGACGGGCAAGCGATACCGCCGATCCTCGCGCTGGAACTGGAGCGGAAAGGCGATCTCCAAGCTTGCCGGACCATCTATTGCGGCAGTTTTTCCAAGACCCTGTCGCCCGGATTGCGGGTGGGTTGGGTCGTGGCGGCGCGGCCAGTCATCGCGCAGCTTGTGCTAATGAAACAGGCCGCCGACCTGCATTCGGCCACCATCAACCAGATGGCCGTGCACCAAGTGGCCCAAACCTGTTTCGACAGCCACATCCCGAAAGTGCGCGCAACCTACGGTGCGCGCCGCGACGCGATGCTGGCGGCGCTGGATCGGCACATGCCCGAAGGCGTGCAATGGACCCGGCCCGAGGGCGGCATGTTCATCTGGCTGACCCTGCCGCCCGGATCAGATGGCGCGCAGCTGCTGGCCCGCGCGCTTGAGACGGTCAAGGTCGCCTTTGTGCCCGGCCAAGCCTTTCACCCCGATGGCAGCGGCGCCAACACGATCCGGCTGAGTTTCTCCAACTCGGACGAGGCCACGATTGCCGAGGGTATTGCCCGGCTGGGCACGGTCCTGCGCGGCTGAGCGCGGGAAAGCTTTCGTTAACCATTTTGCCGCAAAGCTGCGGCATGATCCGGTTCCTCGCCTTGCTGTTGCTGGCCGGTTGCTCGGCCGGCACGCCCCATTTCCGCGACGTGCCCGCGACCCGCGTGGCCGTGAACGGCAGCGTGTTCGACGTGCGCCTGCGCGGTGACCTGGCCGAGGCGGTCCGCGTCAACAGCCAATATGCCCCGCGGCTGGGGCCGGTCCGAGATCGGGCCGCATTGGCCATGGCGCAGGTCTCGGGCTGTCCGGTCGCCGATGTATTGGGCGACGCGGCGGTGACCGTGGGCATCCTCGCCTGCGACCGCAGGGCGTCGGACCGGCTGTTGCTGGCTGCGGTCACGCCGACCAACTATGAATGCATCGACTTCGGAACCTATGACAGCGGGTCGGACACCGGATACCAGGTGTTCGAGTGTTCGCCTTATTGACTCCGCGCAATTCCGCCCAAATCAGCAAGATATTGTGGATAACTCGGCCCAATATCCCATATCCTGCGCAACTTCGTTGACTCGCGGGCATTCCCTTGTCCAGACTTTCAAGGAACGGGAATCATGGAAATCGGCCTTTGCGCTTTACCAAACTCAAACTCACCGGCTTCAAAAGCTTCGTCGATCCGACCGATCTGATCATCGCGGACGGGTTGACCGGTGTGGTGGGGCCCAACGGCTGCGGCAAGTCCAACCTGCTCGAAGCGTTGCGCTGGGTGATGGGCGAGAACCGCCCCAAATCGATGCGCGGCGGTGCGATGGAGGACGTGATCTTTGCCGGTGCCGCCACCCGTCCGGCGCGCAACTTCGCCGAGGTCGTCCTGACCATGGACAACTCGGAACGTCTGGCCCCGGCCGGGTTCAATGACAGCGACCAGATCGAGATCGTGCGCCGCATCACCCGCGACGTGGGCAGCGCCTACAAGGCCAACGGCAAGGACGTGCGCGCCCGCGACGTGCAGATGCTGTTCGCCGACGCCTCGACCGGCGCGCATTCGCCTGCGCTGGTGGGGCAGAACCGGATCGCCGAGCTGATCAACGCCAAACCCCGCGCCCGCCGCCGCATTCTGGAAGAGGCCGCCGGCATCTCGGGTCTGTACCAGAGGCGGCATGAAGCCGAACTGAAGCTCAAGGGCACCGAGGCCAACCTGACCCGCGTCGATGACGTGCTGGAACAGTTGGGCACGCAGTTGGCGCAGCTGGCGCGCCAGGCCCGTCAGGCCGCGCGGTATCGTGAGATCGGCGAGCAATTGCGCCAGGCCGAGGGCATGTTGCTGTATCGCCGCTGGAAAGAGGCCGACATGGCCCGCCAGCAGGCCGAAGAGCGTCTGCGCGACCGCACCACCGAAGCCGCGCGCGCCGAGGCCGAGGCCCGCGCCGCAAGCGCGAAACGCGCCGAGATCGAAGAAACCCTGCCGCCGCTGCGCGAGGAGGAGGCCATCGCCGCCGCCGTCCTGCAGCGCCAGCAGGTGCAGCGCGATCAGCTGTCCGATCAGGAAACCCGCGCGCGCCAGACCATCGAAACCCTGACCGCCCGCATCCAGCAACTGGGCCGAGACATCGAGCGTGAAACCGGTTTGAACCGCGACGCCGGCGAGATGATCGAGCGGCTGGAATGGGAAGCCCGCGAACTGGCCAAGGCCGCCGAAGGCCATGACGACAAGCTGGCCGAAGCCGCCGAAATCGCCCGCGAAGCCGCCGCGGTTCTGCAGGAGCGCGAGGATCTGCTGGCGCAGGAGACCGAGGACACCGCCCGTCTGGTCGCGCGTCATCAATCGGCGCAGCGCCTGGTCGAGGACAGCCGCAAGACGCTCGCAAGGTCCGAGGCCGAAGAGGAAAAGGCCCGTGCGGCCGTCGCCGAGGCCCGCGCCGCGCTGACCCGCGCCGACGAAGCGTTCGAGGCCGCGCAAGCCGCCGAGGAAGAGGCGCGCGAGGCCGCCGAAGCCGCCGAAGAAGCGCTGGCCGCCGCCGACGAGCTGCGCGGTGAAACGCAGGCGCGCGAGGCCGAGGCCCGCGCCCAACGCTCCGAGGCTGAGGGCGAGTTGGGCGCGATCCGGGCCGAGACCACCGCGCTGGCCAAGCTGGTCGAGCGCGACACCGCCGAGGGCGGGCAGGTGCTGGACCTGCTGCGGGTCGAGCCGGGCTTTGAAAAGGCGCTGGGGGCCGCGCTGGCGGATGACCTCCGCGCCCCGCTGGTCGAAGGCGATGGCCCGTCGGGCTGGGTGCAGGTGCCGGGCTATGACGCGGATCAGCCGTTGCCGGACGGGGCCGAGCCGCTGGCGCTGCACGTCTCGGGGCCGGACCGCCTCAGCCGTCGCATCGCGCAGATCGGCCTGATCGACGCGGATCAGGGTGCGCGGCTGCAACCCTTGCTGAAACCCGGCCAACGGTTGGTGTCGCGCTCGGGCGATCTGTGGCGCTGGGACGGGTTCCGCGCGTGGGCCGAGGATGCCCCCAGCGCTGCGGCGCTGCGGCTCGAGCAGCTCAACAAGCTTGAGGCGCTGAAACAGCAGCTGGCGCAGGTCGAGGCGCAGGCCGACGGCGCCCGCGCTGCGCATGAGGCTCTGTCGCGGCAACTGACCGAGGTGACCGAGGCCGACCGCCGCGCCCGCGAGGCCCGCCGCGCCGCGGATCAGCGCATGGCCGAAGCCGCCCGCGCGCTCAGCCGGGCCGAGGCCGACCGCAATTTGGCGCAGGGCAAGCTGGAGAACCTGACGCTTGCGGTCGACCGCCACAAGCAGGATGCGATGGCGGCCCGTGCCCAGCTGCGCGAGGCCGAGGCCGCCCTGGCCGAGCTGGGCGATCTGGACACTGCCCGCGCACGGGTCGAGGACATCAAGCAGACGGTCGAGGCCGCGCGGATCACCATGCTGACGCACCGCTCGACCCATGACGAGCTGCGCCGCGAAGGCGAGGCCCGCACCCGCCGCGCGCAGGAGGTTACCAAGGACCTGAGCGGCTGGAAACACCGCCTGGAAACCGCCGAGAAGCGCATCGCCGAGCTGGCCGAACGCAAAGCCAGCTCGGAAGAAGAACTGACCGAGGCGATGGCCGCGCCCGCCGAGATCGCCGAGGCGCGCGAAGAGTTGAACGAGATGATCGAGGCCGCCGAGGCCCGCCGCGCTGAGGCCGCAGACAAGCTGGCCCAGGCCGAAGCGCTGCAACGCGAGGCCGTGCTGGCCGAGCGCGAGGCCGAGCGCAAGGCCTCGGAGGCGCGCGAAGCCCGCGCCGCGGCGGAGGCGCGGTTCGAGGCGGCCAAGGAAAGTGTCGCCGCCGCCGCCGAGCGCATCGCCGAGGATCAGCAACTGACCCCGAACCAGTTGTTGAACCAGCTGGACGTGAACCCCGACGACATGCCCGCCGCCGATGCCCTGGAAGCTGAGGTGAACCGCCACAAGCGTCAGCGTGATGCCATGGGTGCGGTGAACCTGCGCGCTGAGGAGGACGCCAAGGAGGTTCAGGAGGAGTTCGACACGCTCAACAGCGAGAAATCCGATCTGGAAGAGGCAATCAAGGCGCTGCGCAGCGGCATCGCCAGCCTCAACCGCGAGGGCCGCGAGCGCCTGCTGACTGCCTTTGAACAGGTCAACGCCAATTTCGCCATGCTGTTCAAGCATCTGTTCGGCGGCGGCGAGGCCAATCTGGTGATGGTCGAGAGCGACGACCCGCTGGATGCGGGGCTCGAGATCATGTGCCAGCCGCCGGGCAAGAAGCTGTCGACCCTCAGCCTGTTGTCGGGCGGGGAACAGACCCTGACCGCCACCGCGCTGATCTTCGGCGTGTTCCTGGCCAACCCGGCGCCGATCTGCGTTCTGGACGAGGTCGACGCACCTCTGGACGATGCCAACGTGACCCGGTTCTGCGATCTGCTGGACGAGATGTGCCGCCAGACCGACACGCGGTTCCTGATCATCACCCACCACGCGGTGACCATGGCCCGGATGGACCGTCTGTTCGGCGTGACCATGCAAGAACAGGGCGTCAGCCAACTGGTCTCGGTCGATTTGAAGAAGGCCGAGCAGATGGTCGCCTGACCGCTCACCGCAACGTTATTCCGCGAACGGGCCGGGCCGGGCTAGGCTGGCTGCATGAAACACCTGTTGCTGATCGCCGCGGCCTGCGCCGCCTCGCCGCTTTGGGCTGCCGAATGGGCCATACGCCCCGGTGATATCCCCCTGAGCCCCGCTGAACTGGACGCGTTGGCTGGGCAGACGCTGACTTTCTATGACGACGGGCAGTCGAAATACTCGGCCGGTGGGGCCTATTCCTATACTTATTCGGCGGTCAATGGCGGCGGAACGGCCTTCGGAACCTACTCGATCGCCGCTGATGGCAGCATCTGTGTGCAGTACCGCAACGGGTTCGACCGCTGCGATCTGTACGTGCGGAACAATGGTCGGTTGATCCTGATCACCGAAAAAGGTGAACGTTACCCGGTGCGACCCGAGTGATCGGGGCCTGCCTTTCACCCGCCGTGCCTAACCAGGAATCGACCGATGACCCGACACGCTCCGACCCTGCACATGCTTTGCGGAAAGATCGCCGCAGGAAAATCGACGCTTGCCGCCCAGCTCGCGAGGAAGCCCGGCACAGTTCTGATTTCCGAGGACGCCTGGCTGAAGCCGCTTTTTGCCGATCAGATGGTGACAGGTGCCGACTATCTGCGCTGTTCCACGCGTCTGCGGGCGGCGATGGGTCCGCATGTCACCACTCTGCTTGAAGCGGGCATGTCGGTTGTTCTGGATTTCCCGGCCAACACGGTCGAAACCCGCGCCTGGATGCGCGAAATTCTGGATCAGACCGATACGGCGCATCAGATGCATGTGCTGACCACGCCCGACACCGTTTGTCTGGCCCGACTGCAAGCACGAAACGCAGCGGGCGACCACGCCTTTGCCGCGACCGAAGAGCAGTTCCGCCGGTTTTCCAAGCATTACGCGGAACCCACGCCTGAGGAAGGATTCACGCTGGTATTCCACGACCCAACGGATTGAGCGTCTAAAGTCGGTTTAGCAAATCAACTGTCGGCCAGGCATCTGCGGGCAGTCCCAGCCGGGCCTGCTCAGCCTGTACTGCAGCGCGCGTACCGGCCCCCAAGATGCCGTCGATCTTGCCCACGTCATGCCCGCGCGCCTGCAGTCTCGCCTGCAGTTGTTTCATCTGGGCGCCGGTCAGGCCCGGATCGGGGTTGCCCGCGGCATAGACTTGCGCGCCTTCGAGCCTGGTGGCGAAATAGGCCGCGGTCAGGACATAGACAAAGCTTTGGTTCCACTCGAAATAGACATCGAAATTCGGATAGGCCAGAAAGGCCGGACCCTTGCGCCCCTGCGGCAGGATCAGCGAGGCCGGCAGGTCGGCCAGCGACCCGCTGCGCGCCTGCACGCCCATCGCCTGCCAGTCCGAGACCGGGCGCGGTTTGCCCGGCCCGCTCAGCGACCAGTCCATCTGTGCGGGCACGGTGACCTCCTGCAGCCAGGGCTGACCTGGCTGCCAGCCCAGATGCGACAGCATCTTGCCCCCAGACATCAGCGCGTCGGGGGCCGACGTTTTCAACCGAACATGCCCGTCGCCATCACCGTCCACGCCGTTTTCCAGAATGTCATGGGGCAGCATCTGCACCATGCCGATCTCGCCCGCCCAGGCGCCCGTGGTGCGGTTCGGGTCGAAGTCTCCGTTCCGGAACAGCTCGATCGCGGCGAAGATCTGCGGCCGGAACAGTTCGGGGCGGCGGCAATCATGGGCCAGCGTCACCAGCGCATTGCGGGTGTTGAAATCGCCCTGAAACGCGCCGTAATCCGTCTCGAACGCCCAGAAGGCCAGCAGGACCCCGCGCGACACACCGTATTCGGCCTCAATCCGGTCGAAAACGGCATCGTATTTCTGCGCCATCGCCTGGCCGCGCCTGATCCGATCCTGCGAGATCAGGCGGCGCGAGAACTCGATGAACGGTTTCTGGAACACGCCCTGCGCCCGGTCGGCCTTCAGCACCTTGGGGTCCTGCTGCACACCGTTGAAGAACGCATCGACCGTGGCCGTGTCGAACCCCTGCTGTGCCGCTTCGGCCTTCAGTCCGCGAACGAAGGCGTTGAAGCCGCCGCCGCATTGGGCAAGGGCCGGGGCGGCGAACAGGCAAGCGGCCATAAGGCCCGAGACAAAGCGCATGACGAAAACCATCCTCAGAAAACCGTGTTCAGAACAACCCACACCGTCAGTCCGGCCAACGCAAGCCCCCAAACCTGCCAAAGGATCCCGCATGCGCGGAAAACCTCCGTTGCGCCGATCGTGCGCCGGGCTTCGCCGTTGACCCAAGCCAGATCGCGCATCTGCCCGTCATAGCTGCGCGGCCCGGCCAGTGCCACGTCCAACGCGCGGGCCATGGCGGCCTCGGGCCAGCCGGCATTGGGCGAAATGTGGCGCTGCGCGTCCGCGACGATGGCCCGCCATTGGCGCCACTGTCCCGACAGGGCCATGATCATCAGGCAAGTCAGCCGCGCCGGGATCAGGTTCAGCAGATCGTCCAGCCGGGCGGCGGCCCACCCGAAGTCTCGGTACGTGTCGTTGCGGTACCCGATCATGCTGTCGGCGGTGTTCACCGCCTTGTAGACCAGCAACCCCGGTAGGCCGCCCAGCAGGAACCAGAAAGCCGGGGCGATCACCCCGTCGCTGAGGTTCTCGGCGGCGCTCTCGATGGCCGAGCGCGCCACCTGTGCCTCGGTCATCTGCGAGGTGTCGCGCGACACGATCATTGCCACCGCTGCGCGGCCCTCGGGCAGGGACTGCCGCAGCGCGACGCCCACGGCGCGGACATGCGCCACTAGAGAGTTCTGTGCCAACAGGATCGCGCAGACTACGACCTCGACCGCCCAACCAAGCGACGCCAGCGCCGCACCGACCACCCAGCCGCCCAAGACCAGAAGAAGGGCGACCAACACGCCCTTGGCCCGTCGATGCGTGCCGTGATTCAGGCGGCGGTCCAACCAGCCGATGGCGTTGCCCATCAGCACCGCCGGGTGCCGCAGACGCGACCACAGCCAATCGGGCTCGCCCAATGCGGCGTCCAGCAGCATCGCCAGGGCCAGCGTCAGCGCGGTGCTCACAGCGCCGCCTCGAGCCGCGACCAGCCATGCTCGGGCGGCAGGCCCAGCCGCAGGAACCGATCGGAAAAGGGGAAGATGCGGCTCCAGATATGGGCCTGTGCCAGCCGGTCCTGCCAGGCGGCGGCATCGTCCACGTCATACAGGCGGAACAGCGTGGTTCCGCCGACCAAATGCGCGCCCTTGCCGGTCATCAGCGTATCCAGCCGTTCCGTATCGCGGGCCAGTCGGGCGCGTGTGGCCTCGGCCCAGGCCGTGTCATTCAAGGCCTGCGTGCCGATGCGCAGGGCCGGGCCGGACACCGCCCATGGGCCGGTCAGATCGTTCAGTCGCGCGATCAGGTCGGGATGCCCGATGGCAAAGCCCAGCCGCAGGCCCGCAAGACCCCAGAACTTGCCAAAGCTTTTCAGGACGATCACGCCGGGGCGCTCGGACAGACGGATCAGAGATGCTTGGGGCGTCACGTCGCAAAAGCTTTCGTCGATCACGGTCAGCGGCGCATCGGCGTCCTCGGCCTGCCAGATCCGGCCGTCGGGATTGTTGGGATGCACGAACACCCGCGCCTGCGTCGGGCCGCCGGGCTGCACCGTCCAGCCCTGCGCGGCAAAGGCGGCGGCATGTTCGTTGTAGGTTGGCATGGTGATCTGGACTGCACCAACGGGGGCCAGCGCCGGGATCCGCGCGATCAGGGCCGAAGCGCCCGGCGCAGGAAGAATCGCCGCGCCGTCCGGCACACCCCAGAGCCGGCGGGCCGCATCGCTCAGCCGGGCAAAGGCCCCGTGGTCGGGCAGGGCGGTCCAGTCTTCGGACGTGAGGTCCGCCACCGGGTAGGGGTGCGGGTTGATCCCGGTCGACAGGTCGATCCATTCCGCTCGCGCGCCGCCGTGGCGAGCAATGGCGTCGTCCAACCCACCGCCGTGGTCACGCTTGCCGCGTGGGTTCAAGTCGTCAGTGCGGTCAGTCATGCCGGAATCGTCCAAAACGCCGAATTTACCCCGCTTCAAGCGGATTTACGCCGTTTTTACAAGCAAATCCGGTTCATAGAGGAGGGCTGGAGCGGCCGTTAACCCTTTGTTAACGAAATAACGTGATCACAGCTTATGGGGGTCGGCACCACTCACCTTATCAAGTGCCGAGGTTGTTGCAAATGAAAGTTCTGATTGTTGAGAGTAACCCCGATCTGGGTCGGGTCTGGCAGCGGCACCTGGAACGGCAGGGGGCCGAGGTTACTCTGGTCGAAAGCCAGGAGGCAGCGATCCTTGCTCTTTATGGCACACCCTTCGACATCATAATCCTGGACTTGGTTCTGGATTCAGGCAGCGCGTTGGCTGTCGCGGATTTCGCCAGCTATCGCCGCCCGGATGCCCGGGTGATCTTCGTCACCAACACCACGTTCTTTTCCGACGGGTCGATCTTTGCGCACAGCCCCAACGCCTGCGCCTATGTCCAGAGCGGAACGCCGCCCGAGGATCTGGCGGCGATGGTCGAGCATTACGCTGCGGGGCGCTGATCGCGTCCGTGCGGCTCCCAATAGTCCAGGATGGGGTTGATCGGGATGATCCGGTGCGGATTGATGCTGTCGTGACTGTAGTGATAGTGCCGCACGATATGGTGCAGGTTCACCGTGCCCGCCACGCCCGGCCATTGATACAGTTCGCGCGTGTAGGCCCACAGGTTGGGATAGTCGATCAGCCGCCTGCGGTTGCATTTGAAATGCAGGTGATAGACCGGGTCGAACCGGATCAGGGTCGTGAACAGGCGCCAGTCGGCCTCGGTCAGGCGATCCCCCATCAGGTATCGGTTCGTGGACAGCCGATCCTCCAGCCAGTCCAGCGTATCGAACAGGGGGTGCACGGCCGCGTCATAGGCCTCCTGCGTGGTGGCAAAGCCGGATTTGTAGACGCCGTTGTTCACGTTTGAATAGACCCGCGCATTGACCTCTTCGATCGCGTCGCGCATCTCGGCGGGCCAGTGGTCGTCGGTGTTGCCGGTGATTTCGTCGAAGGCCGAATTGAACATGCGGATGATTTCCGAGCTTTCGTTCGACACGATGGTCTCTTGCACCTTGTCCCACAGGATGGGCACCGTCACCCGGCCCGAGTAGTTCGGGTCGGCGCGTGTGTAGACCTGATAGGCATAGTCCAGCCCATACAAAGCATCGCCGGTGGCGCCGTGATCGTCGGTCTGGAAAGTCCAACCGCGGTCCAGCATGTCCGGATGAACCACCGAGACGGTGATCAGGTCCTGAAGTTCCTTGATCTGGCGGAAGATCAACGTCCGGTGTGCCCAAGGGCAGGCCAGGCTGACATACAGGTGATATCGCCCGGCTTCGGCCTTGAAACCGTCCTTGCCCGAGGGACCTGCATTGCCATCGGCCGTTATCCAGTTTCGAAACTGGGCAGCCGAACGTTTGAACGCTCCGCCGGTGGATTTCGTGTCATACCAGGTGTCGTGCCAGGTGCCGTCGACCAACAGGCCCATCTTGGATCCTCCGTTTCCGTCTCCGGACAAAGCTTAGTGCGACAGCGCCGCAGTTCACATCGCCGAAGGCGCGCAGCATCTCTGCGCAGTCGCACAGTGCCACCCGGGATGTCTGTGCAACAAATCGCCCACAGATCCGCGTCAACGGTCGGGCTTCACTGGATTTTTACGAAGATACCCCCACAATAGATGGCATAGCTTGGGGGGAATTTTGATGAGTACTTATGTTTCCAAGGAAATTAGCGCCGAATTGGATGCGGCCCGAATCGCATCGCTCAAGAAGTCCAGTCGCCTGCGGGTGGAGATGGGCGACAATACCTACAGAATCCTCAAATTGTGGAAGGATGGTTTCGCCGTCGAGGCCGAGACAACACCGCGTCTACGTGGACTGGTCGATATTTTTGATGGCGCCAACCACCTGTATCAATGCCTGATCGTCGCTGACGAGGAAGACGGCGGCCAGATGCGATATGAGTTCAAGCGCAGCACCGTCGCGGCGGACAAGGCGCCACTGGATTTCTATCGCGCGCCGGATGCCCCAATCGCCCTTCTCGGCAAAGACGACTAGGGCAGACCGTTCGCGCGGCCTTATTGAAGGTCAGAAAAAGCAAGTTTCAAACGGGCGCACGCGTCCTCGACCCGCGCCCGCTGAGTGGCGAGATTGAACCGTTCGAAGGTCTCGCCTCCCGTTCCAAACCCCGGACCGGATGACGTTGCGATCCGCGCATCATCGCGCAGACGGCGCACGAATTCGGCGTGGTCCATTCCGGTGCCCGAGAAATCGACCCAGGCCAAGTAGGTCGCCTGCAGGGGCATCGACCACAGGCCGGGGATCTCGGAAATCGCGGCATCGAACAGCGCGCGATTGCCGTTCAGGTGGTCGATCTGGGCATCCACCCATTTGGCGCCCTCGGGTGAGTAGGCTGCGGTGATTATCGCCACGCCCAATGCGCTGGGGTCGTAGTCCAGCGTGTTCAGCCGGTGGCGCATTTGCGCCCGCAGCTTGTCGTCGGGAATGATCATGTTGCCCGTGCGCTGGCCGGCGATGTTGAAGGTCTTGGACGGTGCGGTCAGCGTCACCGTCCAGGGCCGTGCATCCGGCGCGGCAACGTCCATCGGCACGAATGTATGCCCGGGATAGACCAGATCATGATGCACTTCGTCCGAGATCAGGATCAGCCCGTTGCGTTCGGCAAAGGCCGCCACCGCGCGCAGCTCGTCCGGTGTCCAGACCCGCCCCGACGGGTTCTGTGGTGAGCACCACAGCAACAGCTTTTCCGACCCGTCCAGCCGCGACTGCGCGTCATCCAAGTCTATCTCATAGGTATCGCGGGCCCGCACCAGCGGGCATTCCACCACCCGGCGGCCGGTCTTGTTCACCTTGTGCGCAAACTCGTGATAGACTGGTGTGAAGATCACCACCCCGTCTCCCGGTTCGCTCCACACGTCGAGGCTCAGCGCGATGGCGTTGCCCAGACCCTGTGTTGTCAGAATCCAATCGGTGTCGATCGCCCAGTCGTGGCGGTTCTGCATCCACCACTGCACCGCCTGCAGATAGGCCGGGTGCTGCCAGGAATAGCCGAACACCCCGTGATCCGCCGCGCGGCGCACCGCCTCAATCACGCAGGGCGCGGTGGCATAGTCGGAATCGGCGGTCCACATGGCGAGCCCGTCCTCGGGCGAGACACCATAGAGTTTCTCCATCTTGTCCCATTTCGAGCTGAAGGTGCCCCGGCGGTCGATCAGGTCGTTGAAAGTCATGTCTGCTCCATTCGTTGGCCCGAAAGCTATCGGGAAATTCGCCCGGCGCAAGGGGGGCGTTGCGGCCACGCGCGCGATGACCTAAATCAGCCCCATGAAACGCAACATCCTGATCCATCCTGATCCCCGCCTGAAAAAGGTCTGTGCGCCCGTGGACGACCTGTCAGACGAGCTGCGCGCGCTGGCCGACGACATGCTGGAAACCATGTATGAGGCGCCGGGCATCGGGCTGGCCGCGCCCCAGATCGGCGTGCTGGAACGGCTGATCGTGCTGGATTGCGTCAAGGAGGAAGGCGCCACTCCCCGCCCGCTGGTGATGTTCAACCCCGAGATCATCTCGGCCTCGGATGAGACCAGTGTCTACGAGGAAGGCTGCCTGTCGATCCCCGATCAGTTCGCCGAGGTCACCCGCCCGGCCGAGGTCGAGGTCGCCTGGATGGACCAGAACGGCAACGCGCAGCGCGAAACCTTCGACGGTCTCTGGGCCACCTGCGTGCAGCACGAGATCGACCACCTGAACGGAAAGCTGTTCATCGACTATCTCAAGCCGCTGAAACGGCAGATGATCACGCGCAAGATGGTCAAGCTCAAGCGTGAGCTGGCCCGCGCATGACCGTCCGTCCCTGCCTGCCGTGGCCCGACAAGCGCCTGCGCACCAAGGCCGAGCCGGTGACCGAGATCACCGACGAGATCCGCGCCATCTGGGACGACATGATCGACACGATGGAGGCGATGCCCGGCGTCGGCCTGGCGGCGCCCCAGATCGGTGTGATGCTGCGGCTGGCGGTCGTGGACGGCTCGACCGAGCGTGGCCGCGCGGTGCGCTTGGCCAACCCCGAAATCCTGCACAGCTCGATCGAGTTGCGCGAGCATGACGAGGCCAGCCCTAACCTGCCGGGCGTGTCAGCCAAGATCAAACGTCCGCGTGCGGTGACGGTCCGATTTCTCAATGAAAAAGGCGAGATCGACCGGCGCGATTTCGTCGGCATCGAAGCCACCAGCGTGCAGCACCAGATCGACCATCTGAACGGCCGGATGTATTTCGACCGTCTCAGCAAGGTCAAACGCGACATGCTGCTGCGCAAGGCGAAAAAGGCGGGGTAGGGCGGCATGCGTGTCATCTTCATGGGAACACCCGAGTTCTCGGTACCGGTGCTGGATGCGCTGGTGCAGTCCGGGCACGAGATCGCCGCCGTCTATTGCCAGCCCCCGCGCCCGGCCGGTCGCGGCAAGAAGGACCGGCCCACGCCGGTGCACGCCCGCGCCGAGGCGCTGGGCCTGCCGGTGCGCCATCCCAACTCGCTGAAATCGCCCGAAGAACAGGAAGCCTTTGCCAAGCTGAAAGCTGATGTGGCCGTGGTCGTGGCCTATGGGCTGATCCTGCCGCAGCCGATTCTGGACGCGCCCCGGCATGGCTGCCTGAACATCCACGCCAGCCTGCTGCCGCGCTGGCGCGGGGCCGCGCCGATCCACCGGGCGATCATGGCGGGCGATGCCGAGACCGGCATCTGCATCATGCAGATGGAGGCCGGTCTGGACACCGGCCCCGTCCTGCTGCGTCAGGCCACCCCGATCGGACCCGAGGAAACCACCGCACAGCTGCATGACAGTCTGTCGGCGAGGGGCGCCGATCTGATCGTGCAGGTACTGGACCGCCTGCCCGAGCTGACCCCCGAACCGCAGCCCGAGGTCGGCGTGACCTATGCCGCCAAGATCGACAAGGCCGAGGCCCGCGTGGACTGGTCGCGCCCCGCCGTCGATGTCGATCGCCAGATTCGTGGCCTGTCGCCCTTTCCCGGCGCCTGGACTCAGATCGAGGGCGAGCGCGTCAAGCTGCTCGCCTCGCGCCTGTCGGACGGGCAGGGTGTGCCGGGCGAGGTGCTGGACGACGCGCTGCGCGTGGCCTGCGGCACCGGCGCGGTCGAGCTGCTGCGCTTGCAACGGGCGGGCAAGGCGGCGCAGGATAGGGAAACTTTTCTGCGGGGCTGGCCGATCCCGGCCGGAACCCGCCTCGACTCGGAGACGTCCTGATGTTCATGGTGATGATGGGCACCGTAGTGATTGCCGGCATCGTCGGCTATCTGTCCGAGGTGACGGGCTTTACCCACAACGGTTATCTGCAATCCATCATCATCTGCGTGGGTGGGGCGTTCCTGTTCTATTTCATCCGCATCATGTTCGGTATCAGCTTTGGACCGCCGGGGCTGGATGCGGTGATCTCGTCGGTGGGGGCCTTGATCATCGTGCCCACGCATTGGAGGAAATGAGATGCCCGTCCTTGCCTTGATCGTCATCGGCGCCGCGGCCGGATTTCTGGCCACCCGCCTGATGCGGATCGAGGCGGACATCCCCACCACCCTGCTGATCGGCGTCGCAGGGGCCGTCGTGGGCGGGCTGATCATGCGCGCCTTGCTGACGGTCATGGGCTGGATGCCCGGATTCGTAGGCGCGGTGCTGGGCGCGCTGCTGCTGATCTGGCTCTGGAAGACCTATTTCCGGCGTTAATGCGGCAGGTCGCAGGCCACGCTAGACAGTGCTTTGGCAATCAACTAGGCATCGGCAATGAAAAACTATTTCTTGCCACAAGCTTATAACAACGCATGGGCCAATCATCGAATTCTGGAGGCTTGCGCGCAATTGCCCCCCGAGGAACTGGCGAAGCCCCGTACTGGTTTCTTCCCGTCCATCATCGAGACTCTCAATCACATCTACACGGTTGATCTTTTCTACGTCACCGCACTGGAAGGCCGGCCAATGGGATTGAACGCCTTCGACCCGGAAACTCCCTATCCCGAATTGCCCGAGCTTTCGGCGCACCAGCGCGCCATCGACCAACGTTTTGTGGATGTTTGCCGCGATGAGAAGGTTTTGGATGAAACTGCACGCGTCAGGATTCCACGTGGGGACGTGGTCCAAGTCGAGCGGTACGACCGCACGATCCTGCACTTGCTGCAGCACCAGATTCATCATCGGGGACAAGTCCATTCGATGCTTTCGGGCACGATGATCGCTCCGCCGCAACTGGATGAGTTCTTCATGGAGTGGGAGGCTGACAGATCGCTGCGGGCCGAAGATTTCGCATCTCTGAACCTGACCGAGGAAGAGGTCTGGCAGGGCCTCTAGCTCCGCGGCGGGCGCGCCTTGTAGACCGGCAACTGCCAGCCGAACAGTAGCGATCCGGCCCTCAGCGCCCAGCAGGACAGCGCGCACAGGCCCAGCGCCAGAAGCGTCTCCAGCCCCAGACGGGTGGCCACCACGGCCACCAGCGCACCGGTGAAAGCGCACGAGACATAAAGCTCGCCCTGTTTGAGCACCAGCGGCACCTCGTTGCAGACCACGTCGCGCATCAGCCCGCCAAGGCAGCCGGTGGTCACACCCATCAACACCACGATCACGCCCGACTGACCCAGCGCCAGCGCCGCGCCCGTTCCCGCGGCCACGGCGATCGACAGCGCGAAACTGTCCAGCCAGACCAACCAGTTGTAGCGGCTTTCGACAAGATGCGCGGTGAAGAACACGACCACCGCCGCCGCCACCGCGATCAGGATATAGTCAGGTTGGCCCACCCAGAAGACGGGGTGCCGATCCAGCAGCAGATCACGCACCGTGCCACCGCCCACCGCCGTCAGACAGGCGATGAAGGCAAACCCCACAAGATCCAGCTGTGCCCGGCTGGCCACCAGCGCCCCGGTCAGCGCAAAGACCAGAACCGAGGCATAGTCCAGCAGGGCCAGCCCGCTCATGTGCGGACCTTTTTCGGCTTGAACGGGCCCATGCCTGCGCGCGCCAACTCATCTGCGCGTTCGTTTTCGGGGTGGCCAGCATGGCCCTTGACCCATTCCCAGGTCACGTCATGGCGCTGTTGGGCTTCGTCCAGCCGCTGCCACAGGTCCACGTTCTTGACGGGTTTCCTGCTTGCGGTCTTCCAGCCGTTGCGCTTCCACCCGTGAATCCAGCCGGTCACCCCGTTTTTCACGTAGGCGCTATCGGTTACAATGGTAATTTTCGAGGGCCGCTCCAGTGTCTCGAGCGCGCTGATCGCGGCCAGCAGCTCCATCCGGTTGTTGGTGGTCTCGGCTTCGCCGCCGTTCAACTCGCGCTCTTTCAGGACGGTTTCTCCATCCATCGCCCGCAGCAGCACGCCCCAGCCTCCGGGGCCGGGATTGCCGGAACAGGCGCCATCGGTATAGGCAAACAGATCAGGCATGGGCCAGCACCAGAATGAAACCGTCATACGATCCGGCCAGCCCCTTTCCCATACCGGTGGTGACACGGTCAATGACGAACCCGGCCTCGATCAACGCGGTCTCGATCTCGGGGCGCGAGAAATAGGTGTAGTAGCGGTCCAGTTCGTCGCGATGCTCTCCGGTGCCCAGTTTGAGGCCCAGAAAGAACACGCCGCCCGGCTTAAGGGCCCGGTGGATGGCGGCCAGGTGTCGCGGGAAATCGGCGCGCGGGGCGTGCAGCAGGGAAAAGCTGGCATAGACCCCATCGTATTCGGCCGTTTCGGTCACGTCGTCGAACGTGCCCAGATGCGCGTCCACGCCATTTGCGCGGGCGTGTTCGACAAAGGCCGGTGTGGCGTCCAGCGCCCGAACCCGCAGCCCCTGGCGCAGAAAGAAACCGCTGTCCGAACCCGGACCCGACCCCAGATCCAGCACCAGCCCGTCGCCGACCGCCTGCGCGAATGCTGCGCGCGCCTCGATCTGTTCGGGCGGCAGCGGCACTTTCAGATAGTCGTCCACACGGGTTGTGTAGGCGTCGATGGTTCGTTTGTCGCTCACAGGAATACTCCAACGGCCAGGCAGGCGAGTACAACGGCGCTCAGCAGCAGCCGCAGTTTCATCCACCAGCGCGGGGTCAGGCCCCAAGACCAGAACAGCGCGTCCAGCACCAGCAGCCCGGCAAAGCCGATCATCAGGTTGGTACCCGCGTCGACCGGCCCGCCGCCGGTGGTGAAGAACGCCCACAGCGCTGGCAGGACCGACAGCCCATAACACAGAGCCGCCCGGCTGCCCGCGGTCTTGGTGGAAAAACCCCATAGAACGCCGGACATGAAGCTGAGGATTACCGCGCCATAAAACAGCTGCACATAGGGCCCCACGAACCGGGGACCCAGCGCGCGGCTGCCCCAGTCGTTCAGGTCTCCGCTCAGGTAGGTCAGCGCGCCCCAGACAAAGGGGATCAGACCGGCCAGGCCCAGAACCAATGGTGCGCGGGGGATGCCGCTCATGCGGGCACGCGCAGAATGCGGGGCACCTTGAACTCGACATTCTCGGTGGCGGTCTCGACGGTTTCGACGGTCACGTCATAGCGGTCGCGGAAGGCGTCGATCACCTCGTTCACCAGGACCTCGGGCGCCGAAGCCCCGGCGGTGAGGGCGATGCTGGAAATCCCGTCGAGCGCGCGCCAGTCGATGTCGGAGGCCCGCTGCACCAGCTGGGCATAGGTGCAGCCCGCCTTGGACGCCACCTCGACCAGGCGGCGCGAATTCGAGGAGTTGGGCGCGCCCACCACCAGCAGCGCATCTGACTTGGGTGCGACGGTTTTCACCGCCTCCTGGCGGTTGGTGGTGGCATAGCAGATGTCTTCCTTGTGCGGGCCGACGATGGCCGGGAACCGGTCCTGCAGCGCGGCCACGATGTCGCGCGTATCGTCCACCGACAAGGTGGTCTGGGTGACAAAGGCCAGTTTTTCGGGGTCGCGGACCTGCACCCCGGCCACATCGTCAACCGTCTCCACCAGCAGAACTTCGCCCTCGGGCAGCTGGCCCATGGTCCCGACGGTTTCAGGGTGGCCCTTGTGCCCGATCATGATCATCTGCAACCCGGCCTCGGCGTGGCGCTGGGCCTCGATATGGACCTTGGACACCAGCGGACAGGTGGCGTCGACATAGATCATCTCGCGCGCGGCTGCGGCGGCGGGCACCGATTTGGGCACTCCGTGGGCGGAAAAGATCACCGGTCGGTCATCGGGGCATTCGTCCAGCTCTTCGACAAAGACGGCTCCCTTGGCGCGCAGCCCGTCCACGACGAATTTGTTGTGCACGATCTCGTGCCGCACATAGACCGGGGCGCCCCATTTCTGCAGGGCCATTTCCACGATCTTGATCGCGCGGTCCACGCCGGCGCAGAACCCGCGCGGGGCGGCCAGATACAGGGTTAGGGGGGGCTTGGTCATGCGTCTGTCTCCTTGAAAGGGACAGGTAAGGCTTTTCCACCTGTTGGTCCAGTCAGGACAGCCTTGTCATCATGCTGACATGAAGTCCTGTTAGCCAATACCCGTTTGAGCACGGGTTCTTGATTAAAGAAGCGCGGCCAGGACACGAAGTCCTGGCCGCGCGATTGCTCCACATATGTGAGTGGTGGATGGCGGAGTTCTTATTTCCCTGCGACGGCTACGGTGCGCGGTTCATCGGACACGTCCCGCGGAGGGCGTCCGATCACGTCGCGCAAATCGTCAAGCTCGATGAAATTGTCGGCCTGACGACGCAGCTCGTCCGAAATCATCGGCGGCTGGCTGCGGATGGTCGAAACCACCGAAACGCGCACGCCCTGACGTTGCAGGCTGGCAATCAGCGGGCGAAAATCCCCATCGCCCGAAAACAGCACGATATGATCCACGCGCGGCGCAAGCTCCATGGCATCGACGGTCAGTTCGATGTCCATGTTCCCCTTGACCTTACGGCGCCCCATGCTGTCGGTGTATTCCTTGGCCGGCTTGGTCACCATGGTGAAGCCGTTGTAGTGCAGCCAATCGACAAGCGGACGGATCGGTGAGTATTCGTCGTTTTCTAGCAGCGCTGTGTAGTAGAAGGCTCTGAGAAGCTTGCCTCGACGCATGAATTCCTGGCGAAGCAACTTGTAATCGATGTCAAACCCCAGTGCTTTTGCGGCGGCGTACAGATTCGAGCCGTCGATGAACAGCGCAAGCCGTTCGTCCTTGTAAAACATTAATTTGTCCTTCCGGTATCGCTCAACGCGCGGAGGTGTCTGTGAGTGAAAAAATAAATTCGCGCATTGATCCCTTTAAAATAGGCTATTTGACCTGTATCGCAAGTATTCTCTGAACGGAATGCGGGGATAAAAGTGGTCAAATCCATGTCAAAAGTGGTCGTGGCTTTGGGGGCAAATCTCACCTTGAGAGGAAACGGGCCCAAGGTGACACTCGCACAGGCTCTCGAGGTCATGGAGGCCAATGGGTTGGTGATTCGGGCCAAAAGCCGGCTGTTTTCGACCCCCTGCTTCCCTGCGGGCGCAGGCCCGGACTATGTGAATGCAGCCGCTCTGATCGAGACGAAATTGGAGCCGCGCGGTGTTCTGGACCTGCTTCACGAGGTCGAAGCCGAGTTCGGCCGCGCCAGGGTTCAGCGTTGGGGTATGCGCACACTTGATCTTGATCTTGTCTGCTGGGACGACCGCGTTCTGCCGGACCTGGACGGATACCGCCGCTGGCTGGATTTGCCGATGGAGCAGCAGGTGCAATCCGCGCCCGAACAACTGATCGTGCCGCACCCGCGCCTGCAGGACCGGGCATTCGTGCTGGTTCCGATGGCTGATGTCGCGCCCGATTGGCGCCATCCGGTGCTGGATTTGACCGTCCGGGAAATGATCGGACAGCTGCCTGCGGACGAGGTTGCCGCCGTAACCCCTCTCTGAGCCGCCAATGCTGGGCATTTCCCGCTTGTCAAGGCAGAGATTCGCGCTTAGATAAACCCCTTCCTGACACGGATTCATTTGTGGAGAGCGCCTCATGGCCCGCGTGACGGTCGAAGACTGCGTAGACAAGGTACCGAACCGGTTCGAACTGGTGATGCTTGCCGCCCATCGTGCGCGCGAGATTTCCACTGGCGGATCGATCACCGTTGACCGCGACAACGACAAGAACCCCGTCGTGTCTCTGCGCGAGATTGCAGAAGAAACCCAGACGGCGGACGAGCTGCGTGAACGTCTGATCGAGGCCAACCAGACCCAGATCGAGGTCGACGAGCCCGAAGAAGATCAGATGGCGCTGTTGATGGGTGCAGAGTCGGACAAGCCGGCAGATGACGACATGTCCGAAGAGAAACTCCTGCGTGCCCTGATGGAGGCCCAGGGGCAGGGGTAAGCCCTGCAAGCGAAGGTGCGGACCGGATGATTTCTGTTGAAGACCTGATTGCGCTGGTCCGCAACTACAACCCCAAGACAAATGCAGATCGCATCGCCCGGGCCTATGAGTTCGGACTGCAGATGCATGAAGGGCAATTCCGGCATTCGGGCGAGCCCTATTTTTCGCATCCCGTCGCAGTCGCCGCCATTCTGACCGAACAGCGTCTGGACGATGCCACGATCATCACCGCGCTGCTGCACGACACGATCGAGGACACCAAGGCCAGCTACTCGAAGATCGCCGAGCTGTTCGGTGACGAGGTGGCGATGCTTGTGGACGGCGTCACCAAGCTGACCAACCTGCAGCTCTCCAGTCGCGAAACCAAGCAGGCGGAAAACTTCCGCAAACTGTTCATGGCCATGTCCAAGGACTTGCGGGTGATCCTGGTCAAGCTGGCCGACCGGCTGCACAACATGCGCACGATCAAGGCGATGCGCCCCGAAAAGCAGGTGCAGAAAGCGCGCGAAACGATGGACATCTACGCGCCGCTGGCCGGCCGGATGGGCATGCAGTGGATGCGCGAAGAGCTTGAGGACCTGGCGTTCCGCGTCCTCAATCCCGAAGGCCGCCAGTCGATCATCCGCCGCTTCATCACGCTGCAGCGCGAAACCGGTGACGTGATTCACCGGATCACCGGCGACATGCGGCACGAGCTTGAGAAAGCGGGGATCGAGGCCGAAGTCTTTGGTCGCGCCAAGAAACCCTATTCGATCTGGCGCAAGATGCAGGAGAAGGATCAGGGCTTCTCTCGCTTGTCCGACATCTATGGCTTCCGCATCATCACCCAGACCGAAGAAGACTGCTATCGCACCCTTGGGGCCATCCACCAGCGCTGGCGCGCGGTGCCGGGACGGTTCAAGGACTATATCAGCCAGCCGAAATCGAACGGCTACCGGTCGATCCATACAACGGTCTCGGGCCGTGACGGCAAGCGGGTCGAGGTGCAGATCCGTACCCGTCAGATGCATGACGTCGCCGAGACCGGTGTTGCCGCGCACTGGTCCTATCGTGACGGTGTGCGGACGGAAAACCCCTTTGCGGTCGATCCGGCCAAGTGGATCGCCAACCTGACCGAGCAGTTCGATACCGAGGAAGACCACGAAGATTTCCTCGAGGCGGTCAAGCTCGAGATGTATTCGGACCAGGTCTTCTGCTTCACCCCCAAAGGCGATGTGGTGAAACTGCCGCGTGGTGCGACCCCGATCGATTTCGCCTACGCGATCCATACGCGCATCGGCCATGCCTGTGTCGGGGCCAAGGTGGACGGTATTCGCGTTCCGCTGTGGACGCGGCTCAAGAATGGCCAATCGGTCGACATCATCACCGCCGACGGCCAGACCCCGCAGGTTACGTGGCTCGAGATTGCGGTGACTGGCAAGGCCCGCACCGCCATCCGCCGCGCCCTGCGCGAGGTTGACCGTGAACGGTTCATCAAACTGGGGCGCGAACTGGTCCGCGCGGGGTTCGAGCATGTCGGCCGCAAGGCGACCGACAAGGCATTGGAAACCGCCGCCAAACACCTGCGCATCAAGAACAGCGATGAGTTGCTGGCCCGCGTCGGCAGTGCCGAACTGACCGCCCATGATGTGGTGGCCGCGGTCTATCCCGACCTGACCCGCGACGAGGGCGAAGCAATCCCCTTGCGTCGCGCTGTGATCGGGCTTGAGCCGGGGCAGGGGTTTGAACGCGCGCCGTGCTGCCAGCCTTTGCCGGGCGAACGCATCGTGGGCATCACGTCTCGGGGCAAGGGCGTGGTGGTGCATTCCATCGATTGCGATCGCCTTGCCGAATTCGAGGATCAGCCGCAACGGTGGGTGAATCTTCACTGGCATACCGGCACGCATCCGGCCGCTTACGGCGCCACGTTGGAACTGACCATCGGTAATGACGCCGGCGTGCTGGGACGTATTTGCACATTGATCGGCGAGAAAAAGGCCAATATCTCGAACCTGGAATTCGTGGACCGGAAGCCTGATTTCTATCGTCTGCTGATCAGTATCGAGGTGCGGGATCTTGAACAGCTGCATTCGCTGATGCTGATGCTCGAGGCGGAAAGTGACGTGGCTGCAGTCGAACGGTACCGGGACATGACAAGCGCTGCGGTCGCAGCTGGCTGAGAAGGGGTGATCAGGAGTGGTTTTCAAGCGCCGTGATCGCCGCTCGGTACTCCAGGTCCTGTCCGAGTTGGTCTATCCTCGCGGCGGTTGGGCCCGTGCCTTCCACTATGTCAAACACCGTGTCCGTCGTCTCCCGGACTCGCCCGAGCGCATTGCCCGTGGGGTCGGGGCCGGGGTGTTCGCGTCCTTCACCCCATTCTACGGCCTTCATTTTCTGGTTGCCGCGGTCTTGGCCCGGCTGCTGAACGGCAACATCCTTGCCGCGTTGAGCGGAACGTTCTTCGGCAACCCCTTGACCTATGTTCCGATCGGCGTGGTCTGCCTGCAAACTGGGCATTTCCTGCTGGGCACCGAATACGAAGAGGGTGACACCAAGGGACTGATGGGCAAATTTGCCAGCGCGATGGGGGACCTCAAGGATAACTTCCTGGCGATGTTTTCCGATCGGGTCGCTGATTGGCACGGGCTGTCCCAATTTTATGACGACGTGTTCTTTCCCTACATGATTGGCGGCATCATTCCCGGCATCGTGGCCGGAGTGATCTGCACCTATATCAGCCTGCCGGTGATCCGAACCTATCAGATGCGGCGCCGCGCAAAGATCAAGGCGAAGTTCGAAGAAATCAAACGCTTGGCCGAAGCAAGCTCTGCCGTTCCCCGACCAAACCCGATAGGCTCGGGCGACGCGAACAAAAAGGATTCGAAGGATGTCTGACACCCCTCTGCGCCTGGGCGTGAATATCGACCATGTCGCCACCGTGCGCAACGCCCGTGGCGGCGCCTATCCCGACCCGCTTCGCGCCGCAAAGCTTGCCGAAGAGGCCGGGGCCGACGGCATCACCGCGCACCTGCGCGAAGACAGGCGGCATATCTCGGATGCCGATATTGACGGGCTGATGGAGGTTCTGTCGGTTCCGCTGAACTTTGAAATGGCGGCTACGGATGAGATGCAGAAGATCGCTCTGCGCCACAAGCCGCACGCGGTCTGCATCGTCCCCGAAAAGCGCGAGGAACGTACCACCGAAGGTGGCCTGGAAGTCGCGCGCGAGGAAAACCGTCTGGCGCATTTCATCGCGCCCCTTCGTGACGTCGGTTGCCGGGTGTCGATCTTCATCGCCGCAGACCCCAAGCAGATCGAGGCCGCCCACCGCATCGGCGCCGAAGTGATCGAGCTGCACACTGGTGCCTATTGCGACGCCCATGCCGAGGGTCGGGTGGACGACGCGCAACGCGAACTGGAGGCGCTGCGCAAGATGTCTGCCTTTGCCCATTCGCTGGGCCTCGAAGTGCATGCCGGCCATGGCCTGTCCTATGACACGGTCCAGCCCGTTGCCGCCTTCCCCGAAGTGCGCGAGTTGAACATTGGCCATTTCCTGATCGGCGAGTCCATCTTCCGGGGTCTCACCCCAGCCATTCAGGAAATGCGCCGCCTGATGGATGAGGCGCGCCAATGATCCGCTGCCTTGAAGCCTCCTTCTTCTGGATCTCCCGATGCGCTTGAACATTCCCAGGTTTCTTGTCGTCTTCGTAATCACATCGATTGCGGTCCCGGCTGTTTTGTTTGGCGTTTCGGCGGTGTTCGGAATCGACTTGTCCAGCAGTTTCCTGCCGTTCATCCCCTTTTTGGCCGCTGCGACATTCGAAGGACACCGACAGGTTCAGACGCACCAGACCATGCCGGGCAGCGGCGACATGTGGAGCGCCGCACTATGGATGGGCATCGTCGGCATGTTGACCAACCTTGTCATGGCTGGGCTGTTCTTTCTTGTCGTTCCGGGCATGTCCGAGGGATTGGCCGGTATCCCGGTGAACTTTTTGGTGATCGGTTTCACGATCACCTTTGTCGTGGCGTTTCTCATTTCGCGGCTATTCCTGTGGGTGGGCGCCCGGTCGGCGTTCAAGGCTCTTGAAAGGGCAAAGAAAGAATCGAACTCATGATACTCGGCATCGGTACGGATCTTGCGAATATCGAGCGCATTCAGGGCACGCTCGATCGGTTCGGTGACCGGTTCCGCAACCGTGTCTTCACCGAGACCGAGCAGCGCAAGGCCGAGCGCCGGCGGGATACGGCCGGAACCTACGCCAAGCGCTGGGCCGCAAAAGAGGCGTGCTCCAAGGCGCTGGGCACGGGGCTGCGTATGGGCATCGCTTGGAAGGACATGGCTGTCACCAATCTGCGCACCGGTCAGCCCGTCATGCATGTGACCGGCTGGGCCGCGGAACGGTTGAAGGAAATGACGCCCGAAGGACACGAGGCGATCATCCACGTCACCTTGACCGACGATCATCCATGGGCGCAGGCCTTCGTGGTGATCGAAGCGCGCCCGCTTGGTGATCCCGACGCGGCGGCCTTGACACCCCCGCGACCGCGCCGCATGTAACCCCCCGAGCCGAGCAAGGACTGGAGATCAGTATGGCCGAGCAAGCCAAATCCGGAAACGCCATCTGGGAGACGATCAAGACCATCGTCTATGCCCTGCTGATCGCGGGTGTTTTCCGCACTCTGTTCTTTCAGCCGTTCTGGATTCCGTCGGGGTCGATGAAACCCACGCTGCTGATCGGTGATTTCCTTTTCGTCAACAAGATGGCCTACGGCTATTCCTACGCGTCCTGCCCCAGTCTGATCATCCCCAGCGTCGGGCTCGATGTCGATGCCGAGGACATCTGCGGTTGGATGGGGGGCGACAATACCCGACTGCTGGGCGGCGAGCCCGAGCGTGGCGACGTCATCGTGTTCCGCCATCCGGTTTCGGGGCGCGACTACATCAAGCGCCTGATCGGCCTGCCCGGAGACAAAATTCAGATCAAGGATGGCGTGGTCTACATCAACGGCACCGAAGCCAAGCAGACCCCGGATGGCACTTTTACCGAAATCGCCGAGCCGCAAGGGCCTCAGCGCCTTCGGCCGCGCTGTGAAAATGGCCCGGTCGGCGTCGGCGGTACCTGTGAAAAGACCCGGATGATCGAAACGCTGCCGGGCGGCGTGTCGCATGAAATCCTGAATATCGGCAATCAGAGTACCGACAACACGGGTGTCTACACCGTGCCGGAAGGGCACTACTTCTTCATGGGCGACAACCGTGACAATTCCAGTGACAGCCGCGTGCCACAGGTCGCAGGCGGCGTCGGCTACGTTCCTTATGAAAACCTGATCGGTCGAGCCGACCGCATCATGTTCTCGTCCGCCGGGCGTTCGATGCTGTTTTTCTGGACCTGGCGCGGTGACCGGTTCTTCAAGGCGGTCAATTGAAGCTGTCGACCGACATGAAGGCGTTCGAAAAACGCCTTGGACACAGGTTCGCCAACCCTGAACTACTGGTTCGGGCATTGACCCATGGTTCGGTCTCATCTTCGACACGTCCAGACAACCAGCGGCTCGAGTTTCTGGGTGACCGTGTGCTGGGCCTTGTGATGGCCACCGCATTGCTCGAAGCGGACCAGAAGGCCACTGAAGGCCAACTGGCCCCCCGTTTCAACGCACTGGTGCGCAAGGAAACCTGTGCCGATGTTGCCCGCCAGATCGATATCGGCGCGGTTCTAAAACTGGGTAGGTCAGAGATGCTGTCGGGCGGGCGCCGCAAGCAGGCGCTTTTGGGCGACGCGATGGAGGCAGTTATCGCCGCGGTCTATCGCGATGCCGGTTTTGAGGCGGCGCAGAAAGTGATCCTGTCGCTGTGGGGGGACCGGATCCACACGGTCGAAGCGGATGCGCGCGATGCCAAGACTTCGCTTCAGGAATGGGCGCAGGCGCGCGGGCAGAAACCGCCCGCCTATGTCGAGATTTCACGAAGCGGTCCGGATCACGCCCCCGTTTTCACCATCGCGGCCCGGCTGCATGACGGATCCGAGGCCCAAGCAACGGCCGGTTCCAAACGTCAGGCGGAACAGGCGGCCGCGCAGGCTCTGCTGGATCGTCTGACAAGCTGATCTCTTCGATCGCGGCGTTACCTGCTCTTCATCTGTCCGGGAATGTCCGCGATGGCTGGCCACCTATCACGAACCGCGTCTGCAACGGCTAGACCTTGCGGCTCAAACGACCCGCAGGAACCCGGTCAGCCCGGTCTTCTGGTGTTCGATCACATGGCAGTGAAAGGCCCAGTCACCCGGATTGTCTGCGACCAGCCCGATTTCAACGACCTCGTCCTTCAACAACAGCATGGTGTCCGTCACCAGCGGCGGCAACTCTCGCAGGTTTGATCGCAACGGCACAAAGACCAGCCCGTGCAGATGGATCGGATGCAGGTTCGGAGATTCATTGCGCAGCCTCAAGACATAGCTTTTGCCCAGTTCCAGCGTCGCCAATGGCCCGACATCCGAGGAAGCATCTCCGGACCAGGGAACCCGGTTGATGGACCAGAAATTGTATCCAAGAGACCCGCAGAACCCAGTGTCCGGCAGTTCACCTTCTGGCGTCCATCCGAAGACGAATTCGTGCACCTGAGCGTTGCTGAGATCGGGCAGGGCGACCGGGTTCTTCGGCAAAGGCTTCAGTTCTCTCAGGTCTCGACCCGCGGATTGCCCGACCGATCGCAGGCTGGCCATCGTTCTCAAGGGCTGACCGGGCAGTTTGGCCACAAGGTCGACCTGTGCCCCTTCGCCGTCCGGCATCGCAACGGCATAATCCACACGCTGACCGGGGCCCAAAAGCAGAGGATCGTCGGCACTCGGCATCGGTAGTTCGGCGGTGACCGGGTGACCGTCCCACGCGGTGACCTGCGCGTTTCCGTCCGTCAGGTGCAACTTGTAGATCCGGGTCGTATCCGAATTGAGCAGTCGCAACCGCACGAGGCTGCCGGCGGCGTGGTCATAGACTGGATGCTGGTGCCAGTTCGCGGTCTGCACATTGCCGAAAGTTCCGGCTCTGGCCGCGCCCCGCTGGGTGTAGGCGGGCAGAAATGCCCCCCTCTCGTCCAGGCGAAAGTCCCGCAGGTTGATCACTTGCTCGCTGTCGAACCCGACGTTTTCAGGCTCAGCGATGACCATCACTCCGGTCAGACCGTGCGCCATCTGCTCCATCGTCATGCAGTGCGGGTGATACCAGTAGGTTCCGGCGTCTGGGGGTGTGAACTCGTAGGTGAAGCTTTCGTTCTGTCCCAGGGGCATCTGGGTCAGATAAGGCACGCCATCCATATCATTGCGGATGCGCATCCCGTGCCAGTGCATCGAGGTATAGTCGGACAGAGTGTTTTTGACCGTCAGTCTCATCGCTTCACCCTGACGTCCAAAAAGGACGGGCGGAGGAGCGTCGGGGCTCAGGCTGACCATTCCTTGCGTAGGCTGGTCCCGAAATATGTAGCTGGCGCTTTGAACCACCAGTTCCTGATCGGAGCTATCGGACGCGAATGCAAGTCCACCCAAGCCCGCGGCCCCCATTGCGGCGCCGCCCGATAAAAGAAACTCCCGTCGTCTCATGCCTGATCCTCAAGATGCGGGTCTGCGGCCTGGCTGGGATCGGCTTGGCCTGTGCGCCTGTCCTGCCACTCCCGTACCGGCCCGGCAATGCGACAAATGCCTCTGGCCCGCTGTGCCTTTCTGCGATAGGGATGCGCACTTGAAAACAGGATCACCACACAATGACGACACGCGCCGGATTCATCGCCCTGATCGGAGAGCCCAACGCAGGCAAATCCACCCTTCTGAACCGCATGGTCGGGGCCAAGGTCTCGATCGTGACGCACAAGGTGCAGACAACGCGCACCCGGATCCGCGGCGTCGCCATGGAGGGTGATGCGCAACTGGTCTTCGTCGATACGCCGGGCCTGTTCAAACCTCGCCGCCGGCTTGACCGCGCGATGGTCGCGGCGGCCTGGGGCGGCGCGGCCGATGCCGACATCATCGTGCTGATGGTCGAAGCGCATCGCGGTATCACCGAAGGCGTCGAGCGCATCCTGGATGGCCTGTCCGAGATCGCGCAGGGCCGCAAGGTGGCGCTGGCGATCAACAAGATCGACCGGGTCGAGGCCCCGGCGCTGCTGTCACTGACCCGCGACCTGAATGACCGTTTTCCTTTTGCCGAAACCTTCATGATATCGGCCGAAAAGGGCCACGGCGTTGATGACCTGCGCAAATGGCTGGCGCAGCAATTGCCCGAAGGCCCCTGGCTCTATCCCGAAGACCAGATCGCCGATCTGCCGCTGCGCATGATCGCGGCCGAGATCACGCGCGAGAAGCTGACCCTGCGCCTGCATCAGGAACTGCCCTATCAGCTGACGGTCGAGACCGAGAACTGGGAAGAGCGCAAGGATGGCTCGGCCAAGATCGACCAGATCATCTATGTCATGCGCGACGGCCACAAGGGCATCGTGCTGGGCAAGCGCGGCGAGACGATCAAGGCCGTCAGCCAGGCCGCCCGGGCCGAGTTGGAGGAATTCCTTGATCGCAAGGTCCACCTGTTCCTGCAGGTGAAGGTCCGGCCCAACTGGCTGGAAGAGGCCGAGCGCTACTCGGAAATGGGGCTGGATTTCAAAGACGGCAACGCATGACCCGGCTGACGGCCGAGTTCTGGGTCCACGCCTACCTGGCCCGGCTGCGCCTGCACGAGATCCCCGCCTACGTCGTAAGCCATGGCGACGACACTGCCGGCGCGGTTCTGGTCAAGCTCAACACGCTCGACGGAAATGCCACCGCCTTTCAGCGCAGCTTCGACCTGCTCAGCGGCGCGCGCAAATGGATCGAGCTGGCCAAAGGTCCCGAGGCCGAGGTGGACGAGGCCATCGCCCGTCAGCGCAGCTTTGACCCCGACCTCTGGGTGATCGAGGTCGAAGACCGGCAAGGCCGGCATCTGTTGAACGAAGAGGGGCTGGACTAGGGCTGCCTTACCACAAAGGCGACAGCGCCAGCCAGACGCCCGCGAACATGGCGATCCCGCCCAGGTTCACCCAGATATGCCAGATCGCGTAGCGGTAGGGCAGCGTCTTGCGGGCGTAGAACGCGGTTCCGATCACATAGCAGCCGGACCCGGCCAGAATGCACCACAACGTCGCCACCGGTACGCCCCGTAGGTCGGGCAGGGCCAGCAGCCCCAGCGCGCCCAACCCCAGATAGGATGCGGTTGACCAGCGAGATTTCACCGTCTCGTTGGTGATCTTGTTCCAGACCGCCACCGCCGTCAGCGCCCAGCACACCACCAGCAGACCCAGGGTCCAGGGCGTGCCAGCCAGAACGAAGAATGGCGTGAAGGTGCCCGTAATGCTGGGATAGATCGCGGCGTGGTCGATGCGCCGCAGCAGTGTTCGCTGCTCGTGCAGCGGTAGAAAGTGATAGGCCCAGGACGCCAGGTTCGACGCCAGCGCACACAGGACGTAAACCACGACGGCGGCCACCAGCGCGGCTTGCAGATGGGTTGCCGCCTTAGCCACCAGCAAGCCGCCCGCAATCAAGATCAACGCCAGGCCCACTGAATGCACCGTCATGTCCGCGCGGCGGAAGGCAGGGTTGAAACTGGGAAAGGTCGCGTCGGTCATGTCTGGTCTCGTGGCTGCCTGTTCTGGGTAATATCGCCCTGGGTCCAAGTCCACAATTCCGGCACGTCAGCCGGCGTCTTCCGATTGAATTTGCTTCTTTCCGCGCCGCGCCGTACCGTCGCGGTCCGACGCGATCTCAAGGCAACCCAAGGGCCCCGCATGGACTGGCGCGACCATGGCATTCTTCTAACCGCCCGCCGCCACGGCGAAACCGCGGCCATCATCGAGGTGTTCACCGAAACCCATGGCCGACATGCGGGCGTGGTGCGCGGTGGTGCCAGCCGCAAGATCGCGCCCATCCTGCAACCCGGCGCGCAGTTGGACGTGCTGTGGCGGGCGCGGTTGCAGGAACATATCGGCACCTTCCAGGTCGAGCCGTTGCGCTCGCGCGCGGCGGCGGCGTTTTCGGGGCGGCTGGCCCTGTCGGGGCTGAACGCGGTCGTGGCGCTGCTGTCCTTCTGTTTGCCCGAACGCGAACCGCACCCCGGCATCTATCGACAGACCGAACAGCTGATGGATCTGCTGGGCCAGGACGAGATCTGGCCGCTGGCTTACCTGCGCTGGGAGTTGGCGCTGCTTGAAGAATTGGGCTTTGGGCTGGACCTGACCCGATGCGCCGTGACCGGAACCACCGAGGGGCTGGCCTATGTCTCGCCCAAGACCGGCCGGGCGGTCAGTGCCGAAGGCGCCGGGGATTGGGCCGACCGCCTGCTGCCTCTGCCGCCGGTGCTGCGCGGGCAGGGGGCCGCCCCGGATGACGAGATCGCCGCCGGGCTGCGCACGACCGGCTATTTCCTGGCGCATCGCGTGGCGCCATCGCTGGGTCACACGCCGCTGCCGGAGGTCCGCTCCCGCTTTGTAGATCAGTTCACTCGGCGGCTTTGAAAACCATCTCGTACCCGTCCTCGTTGCGCAGGATCAGCACGTCGCCCGACACCTCGGACTGCGTCATCGCCAGCAGCGCGGCGAAATAGAATCCTTCGGCCTCAAGCCCGGCGCAGGCGGCGCGGGTGGCGGTCAGGTCGGTGATTTCGAACCACGGATAGGGCGCGGTCAATGTGCCCGAGTAGCTGTTGCAGGGTGCGTTTCCGGCAATCTTGCCGTCTTCGGGAAAGCGCAGCAGGGCGCTGGCCTCATAGGGCTGGCCGTTGACTTCCTGCAGCACCCAGGTGCGGTCGGCCGCGCCGTAGGCGGCGACGCTTTCGTCGCGGTCGCATTGCAACAGGGCAAGGGCGGGCAGGATCAGGCTCAGACGCAGCATGAGGGCTTTCTATCGCGACTTGGCGTCATTGCGCCAGCAGTTCGGCGCGCACCTCCATCCGGGGGCGCCAGTTGTAGCGCGTGTCCTCGCGCACCGGCGCCCAGAACAGATCACCCCCGTTGCGCCAGCCGTCCAGCACGATCGCGTCATAGGGCCCGTCACCCTTGGCACTGATCGCGGCGGAGTGGTGGATGATGCGGAACGGGGTTGGCGGCGAGGTGATCCAGTGCAGGTCCAGCGTGCGGAAATTCTCTTGCCGCAGCCGCTTGAGCATGTCCTCGGCCCAGTCATTGCACAGCCCGCGTTCGCGAAAGCCGTTGATGACCTTGGCGTTGTGGATGATCGCCGGGTCGGTGACCCGGTACTCGGCCCTCAGCTGCAGCGCATAGTCATGGGCGATTTGTGCCGCGCGGGCGGCTTCCTGCGGATCGACATCGGGGCCGAGGTTCTGAATGGCGCGGGTCAGACCGGCAACATCGCCCGAGGGTGTGCCGGACGGCGTGCTGCATCCTGCAAACAACAGGCCAAGAACAAGGATCAGAAGGCGCGCCATGGTCACTCCGCAAAGATCGGTTCGGCATCTGCGTAGCCGCGGCGCAGCATGATGCGGTTCGACCGCTACTTAGCCGAAACCTGTGCCGGGACCCAAGGGGGAATTTTCCCGGCCAATGTGTCCGGCGGGTCCGGTTGGGTGAAATAATCAGGGCAGATCTGGTCACTCGGCGCTTTTGGCTTGCCAGAAAAGAAAAGACCCGGCGCTGGGCCGGGTCAAGTTGGGGAAACCGCGACGGGCGGGCGCTCAGGCCAGCAGACGCCGCGCGATGACTTGCGCCTGAATCTCGGCGGCGCCTTCAAAGATGTTCAGGATGCGGGCGTCACACAGCACCCGGCTGATCTTGTATTCCAGCGCAAAGCCGTTGCCGCCGTGGATCTGCAACCCGTTGTCGGCCGCGGCCCAGGCGACGCGCGCGCCCAGCAGCTTGGCCATCCCGGCCTCGAGGTCGCAACGATGGCCGTTGTCCTTCTCCCAGGCGCTGAAATAGGTCAGTTGGCGCGCGATCATGATCTCGACCGCCATCATCGCCAGCTTGCCCGACACGCGCGGGAAGTTGATCAGGGCCTTGCCGAACTGTTTGCGTTCCTGCGCGTATTGCATGGCGATGTCCAGCGCGCTTTGGGCCACGCCGATGGCGCGGGCGGCGGTCTGGATACGCGCGGATTCGAAGGTTTCCATGAGCTGCTTGAAGCCCTTGCCTTCCTCGCCGCCCAGCAGGTTCTCGCCCTTGACGTGGAAGCCGTCGAAGGCCAGCTCGTATTCCTTCATGCCGCGGTAGCCCAGCACCTCGATCTCGCCGCCGGTCATGCCGGGGGTCGGGAAGGGGTTGTCGTCGGTGCCGGGCGTCTTTTCGGCCAGGAACATCGACAACCCGCGATGATCGGTGGTTTTGGGATCGGTGCGTGCCAACAACGTCATCACATGGGTGCGTGCGGCATGTGTGATCCAGGTCTTGTTGCCGGTGATCTTGTAGTCGCCGTTCTCGTCCTTGACCGCGCGGGTGCGCAGGCTGCCAAGGTCCGAGCCGGTGTTGGGTTCGGTGAACACGGCGGTGGGCAGGATCTCGGCGCTGGCGATCTTGGGCAGCCATTGGGCCTTTTGGTCGTCGGTGCCGCCCGCGATGATCAGCTCGGCCGCGATCTCAGACCGGGTGCCCAGGCTGCCGACGCCGATGTAACCGCGCGACAGTTCTTCGGAGACGACGCACATCGACGCCTTGGACAGGCCGAACCCGCCATATTCCTCGGGGATGGTCAGGCCGAATACGCCCATCTCGGCCAGTTCCTCGATGATTTCCATCGGGATCAGCTCGTCCTTCAGGTGCCATTCATGGGCGTTTGGCTCGACCCGATCCAGCGCATAGCGGCGGAACTGCTCGCGGATCATCTCAAGCTCTTCATCAAGGCCCGAGGCGCCGAACATGGTGGCCCCGGATTGGTCTTGCATCAGCTGAACCAGTCGGCTGCGCGCGGCCTGGCTGTTGGCCTTTGCCATCAGAGTTTGCACCTCGGCGCATTGGAAGCCCGACAGCGCATCCCAACCCAGCCCCAGATCCTGCAGGCGCACGACCTCGCCCTGGTTCATCGGGATGCCGCCGGCGACCTGGTGCAGATATTCGCCAAAGGCGATCTGGTGCAGCAACTGCTCCATCTCGCCGAACTTGCCCTGGGCGTCCAGCGCCTCGGCCCATTTCTGCATCTGCTGCAGCGACTGGTTGTATGTGGCCAGCCAGGCCAGCCCATGCGCGGCGGTCTGGTTCGCCTCGACCAAAGCGCCCGAGACGCGACCCTCGGCCGAGACCATCTCGCGCACCGCATCGCGCGCCCGGTCAAAGACGGACTGAACCGCTGGCAGCGCGGCCCCCGTCCGGGTCAGAAGATCAGGCAGAACCGGCTGAGAAGTCATGTTCGTCATATCTTGTCCGTCATGGGCCATGAATCACGTCCTTTGCTGGGTCGTCTGGTCATATCATGCTGCACGTGCAGCGCAACAAAAATACACAAATAGCGTCGAAAAAGTCCAAAAATTACGTAACGAATTTTGCGGTGCAGAGAAATTCTGCGGTGATATGTAGGGGAAATGGATCTGTTTTCTTTGATGTCCCTGCCCGAACTCTGCCTTGCGTTCGCGGTCGCCTTTCTGGCCGGAGCGGTGAAAGGCATGGTCGGTTTCGCCATGCCGATGGTCCTGATTTCAGGGCTCAGCATGATGCTGCCGCCCCAGCTTGCGCTGGCCGGGCTGATCCTGCCAACGGTTGTGACGAACGGGATCCAGGCCTTGAGAGAAGGACGCGCGGCAGCGATGTCTTCGATCCGGCAGTTCCGGGTCTTTCTTTCCGTCGGGCTGGTCTTTCTGCTGGGGAGCGCTCAGCTGATCAGCTTGGTTCCATCGCAGGCTTTCCTTCTGATGATCGGAATTCCCGTCACGTTCTTTGCCACGATCCAACTGCTGGGCGTGAAACTGAGCCTGTCTGAGCAATCGCCAAAGATCGAGGCCGCGGTCGGTGCGGTTACCGGGTTCATTGGCGGCATATCAGCCGTTTGGGGACCTCCGACCGTTGCCTATCTGACTGCGCTGAATACCCCCAAATCCGAACAATTGCGCATTCAGGGCGTGATCTATGGCTTGGGAGCTTTGGCTCTGGTCGTGGCGCATATTGGATCAGGCGTGTTGCGGGCTGAAACCGTGCCGTTCTCGGCTGCACTGACCCTTCCGGCTTTGGCCGGCATGTGGCTGGGGTTGCGGATGCATGATCGGATTGATCAGGCCACGTTCCGCAAGGCGACTTTGTTGGTTCTGATGATCGCAGGTGCGAACTTGCTGCGCAGGGGGGTGTTCGGTTGAAAGCTCAACCCTTGGGCTCAAAATAGCGGAAGGCAAAAAACAGTCCGAACATCAAGAACAGCAGCCCCGACAGATCGCCGATCAAAAAGGCAAAGTACTCGGCCGTCGCGCTGCCAAAAGCCAGGTTGGTCAGGCCGGACACCAGGATTGACGTGATGACCCCGACCCCCATGATGCAGGCCCAGCAGGGCGCCCGATCAGCGGCGGGAAACAGATCCCACCCCAGCCATTTCAACAAATAGAATATGGCCGGGGCCGTCGTGACCGCGATCAAGATGGCCAGCAGGCGGCTTGTCAGGAAAACGTCCGAGCCACCGAGTGTCGCGAAAACCAGAAAGACACCGGGCAGCATGGCAAGTATCGCACGCCACCCCAAGAGCCACGCCGCAAGGACCCGCACGCCGTGCGGAAGAAATAACAGGCTGGCGCGGCTGGGGTACTCTGGAAAGAACACGTTCTGCATGGGCATCAGAACCCAAAAGGTCAGAAACGATGCGCCGATATAGGCCAACGAAGCAAAAAACGTGTCAGAGGCCCACGATCGCATAATGCCATGCTTCTTTTAGGTCTGCTCAGCGGTCAACGCGGGGCGTTGACGACATACCGTCCCCGGTTGGCGTTTCCGCTTTGGGACAAGTAGCCCTTCTGTACCAGCGACTTGAGGGCGCGGAAGAAGGTCGGGCGCGAAACGCTTTGCACCAGTGTGTGCTCGATCAGGCCATAGGTCCGGACTTCGCGCGTGTCTTTCGACAGCTCTTCGGCCGCGTAATAAATGTCACGCTCTACCGGAGAAAGCTCTTCGAGCCCCAACGTGCGTTCCATGCTCTGCATCAACTTGCGCAGTTCCGCCAGTTTCGAGATCTCGGTCATTTCCATTCCTGATTTTACCAGTGCCACGAATTGATATCCGCTTGGTCAAATGACCCATGATAGTCGCCTATCGCGCGGCATATCTCATGTTGACACCCATCCCCTTGATAATACACTACCGCCTTGATTAGGCTGCTCATCTTGCGAGTGTGAGTGTCCGCGCGCGAGCTGCCCAAAGGTTTTTTCAGTCTCGGCCCGGTGCATTTTGCGCCGGGCTATTTCCTTGTAATGGGTCCTTGATTTACTGCATGATTTTTAGGCGGGCAACGAATTTGTTCATGCCAATGTCACATTACAACTGCAGGAAGAACAAATAACTGCAAGGACCCGTTATTGTGCGCGCAGGGGCCCGCAACCGCGCCCCTGCATGTCGGTTCAACCGATTGCGACCGCTTTGATGTCTTCGTCGATGAAGGGCAGGTACTGTTCAAAGTTCTCGGCGAACATCTGTACCAGCTTTTCGGCTTGCCGGTCGAATGCGGCCTGATCGTCCCATGTGCGGCGCGGATCCAGCAGAACTTCGGGCACACCAGGGACCGTCACCGGAACGTCGAAGCCGAAATTGGCGTCCTTGCGATACTCGGCATCGGCCAGCGACCCGTCCAATGCGGCGGTCAGCAGGGCACGCGTGGCCTTGATCGGCATCCGGCTGCCAACGCCGTATGCGCCGCCGGTCCAGCCGGTATTGACCAGCCAGCATGTCGCGCCGTGCTGGGCGATCTTGTTGCGCAGCAGCTTGCCGTATTCCTCGGGGCGGCGCGGCATGAACGGGGCGCCGAAGCAGGTCGAGAAGGTCGGCTGCGGCTCGGTCACGCCGCGTTCGGTTCCGGCAACCTTCGAGGTGAAGCCCGACAGGAAGTGGTACATCGCCTGCGCCGGGGTCAGCCGGGCGATCGGAGGCAGGACGCCAAAGGCATCACAGGTCAGCATAATGATGTTTTTCGGGTGCCCGCCCAGCGCCGTCTTGGAGGCGTTCGAGATGTATTCCAGCGGGTAGGCGCACCGCATGTTCGCGGTCAGGCTGTCATCGTTGAAATCCAGTTCCAGGGTCTCGGGATTGAAGACCATGTTCTCGATCACCGTGCCGAACTTCGACGTGGTCGCGTAGATCTCGGGTTCTGCTTCGGCGCTCAGATTTATGGTCTTGGCATAGCATCCGCCTTCGAAGTTGAAGGTCCCGCGATCCGACCAGCCGTGCTCGTCGTCGCCGATCAGAACACGCGCCGGATCAGCCGAAAGCGTGGTCTTTCCGGTGCCGGACAGGCCGAAGAACACGGCGGTGTCGACTGGGTTGCCCACCGCATGGTTGGCCGAGCAGTGCATCGGCATCACGCCTTTTTCCGGCAGCAGGTAGTTCAGAAGCGTGAACACGGATTTCTTGTTCTCGCCCGCATACTCTGTGCCGCCGATGAGAATCAGTTTGCGGTCAAAGTTCAGCGCGATCACCGTTTCGCTGCGGCAATCGTGCTTTTTCGGGTCCGCCTGAAAACTGGGGCAGTTGATGATGGTGTAGTCTGCGATGAATTCGTCCAGGTCCTCGCGGTCCGGGCGACGCAGCAGGTGCCGGATGAAAAGGTTGTGCCAGGCCAGTTCCGTAACCATGCGCACATTGATCGCATAGGCATGATCCGCGCCGCCAACCAGATCCTGAACGAAATAGTCCTTGCCTTTCATATGGGCCAGCATGTCGGCGTACAGCGCGTCAAAGCCATCGGGGCTCATTTCCGCGTTGTTTTCCCACCAGATGCTTTCCGCCACGCTTTCGGTCCGGACGACGTGCTTGTCCTTGGGGGACCGGCCCGTGAACTTGCCGGTGGACACCAGAAACGCTCCGCCATTGCCCAGCGTGCCTTCATTCCGCTTGAGCGCTTTCTGAATCAGCGCCGGCTCCATCAAGTTGTAATAGACATTGCCCAGCCCCTCGATGCCTTGATCTTCGAGGCGGAACTGCGGGTTTACCCGTCCAAATGTCATTCGTGTCTTCTCCTGTGGCGGCGCTGCGGCGGTTGGGGCCGTCTGCGCTCATGAGGCGTAGTGCCGGTTAGTCCGACGAATAAGGGCCTCATATCACGGCCGTTTAGGGCATGAACAGGACGGTTTGGCACAGTTAGCGCAACCAAGGCCGGGTTTAGCGCAACCAAGATTTTCCGGTCGGAAAACCCGGGCACTTTCGGAAGCGCAGGACGACCTTTTTGTCGCAGGATCGTGAACAATGTGGCGCGATTCGTACATCCGGATTGATTCGCGGCCTTAAAAAAGCCAAGAATGCCCTACAAAAAGCAAAAATATATCGTGAGTGAGCAGGTAAAGGGGCAGCCCGATGTCTAAGATTGCACTGGTGGATGACGATCGGAACATTCTGACGTCTGTATCCATGACGCTCGAGGCCGAAGGGTTCGAGGTCGAAACCTACAATGACGGGCAGGCAGCCCTTGATGCGTTCAACAAGAAACTGCCGGATATGGCGGTTCTGGACATCAAGATGCCCCGCATGGACGGCATGGATCTGCTGCAGCGGCTGCGGCAGAAAACCCAGATGCCGGTGATTTTCCTCACCTCGAAAGACGATGAGATCGACGAGGTTCTGGGCCTGCGCATGGGCGCGGATGACTACGTGAAGAAGCCGTTCTCTCAACGCCTTCTGGTTGAACGCATCCGTGCGCTGCTGCGCCGTCAGGAAGCGACCGACGGGGATGCGTCGGCTGCAACCACCGGGGACGCAAAGGTGATGGAGCGCGGCGACCTGCGCATGGACCCGCTGCGTCATGCGGTCAGCTGGAAGGGAGCCGATGTTTCCCTGACGGTCACGGAATTCCTGCTGCTGCAGGCCTTGGCGCAGCGCCCCGGCTTCGTAAAAAGCCGCGATCAGCTGATGGATGTCGCATATGATGATCAGGTCTATGTCGACGACCGGACCATCGACAGCCACATCAAGCGTCTGCGCAAGAAGATGCGTGCGGCTGATCCCGAGTTTTCGGCTATCGAAACGCTGTACGGTATCGGGTACCGTTACAACGAGGAATAAGCCGGGCCGGCTTTCTGCAAAGGTGAATTTGTTTCGTGCGTGACACCGAGCAATCCAGCGAGTTGCGCGACGGTGACGTCGTTCTGGGTGATGATTGGGTCATCCCGCAAGACCCCGAGTCGGCCGAGCTGCGCGCGCGGCGATCGCGGCGTACTCTGTTCACGCTGCGCAACTCGCCGCTGGCGCGCAAGATCATCACGTTCAACCTGATTGCTTTGGTGATCCTGGTCGCGGGGCTACTGTACCTGGACGACACCCGAAAAGAGAGGGTCCAGCAAACGGCGCGGGACCTGATCGGCGATGCGCAACTGGTCAGCAACGTCTTCGAGGCCCAGCTACGCCAGGTTGCCGGATCGCGGGACGCTTCTGACCTTAACGTCAAGGCGACCCTTGCCGGGCTGAGCATCCCCGAAGGCGGCGAAGTATTCGTCTATGACAGCACCGGCACGTTGATCGGCTGGACTCGCGGTTCCTCGACCGTGGCGGAATTGCCGGGCCTGATTCAGGCCGAAGCGGATGTTCCGACTGGCAGCACATTGATCTCTGATGCCCTGACCGCCGTCTGGAATGGTCTGTATTCGGTTTTCACCACCGGATCTGAAACCGAGGCGCCGACGCTGGCACAGCGGGTTCAGGACATCATACCAAACGCGCTGGACGGCCACATGCAGGTTCACGCCGTGTCTGACGCGGCCGGAGACACCGTGATTGTGGCGGCGTCGCCGATCGTTCTGGATGGCGCCCCTGTGGGGGCTGTCGCAATGGCCGGCCCCGCCGGAGAAATCGACGCACTGGCTCGGAAAGAGCAGGAGCGCATTCTGCAGATGTTTGTCGTTGCCCTGCTGGTCTCGGTGGGTCTCAGCCTTGTGCTGGCCTCGACCATCGCGAACCCGCTGGCGGATCTGGCCGCTGCGGCCGAAATGGGCAAGGACCGTGGTACCGGGGTCAATCCCGGACGAATCCGCATCCCCGACCTGAGCGCCCGACCAGACGAGATTGGTCGGCTTAGCCGGGCGCTGCGGGGAATGGTGACGGCGCTCTACAACCGGATAGATGCCAACGAACAGTTCGCCGCTGACGTCGCGCATGAAATCAAGAACCCCTTGGCCAGTCTGCAATCGGCCGTCGGTACGCTGCGAATGGTCAAGCGCGACGATCAACGTGAGAAACTGTTGGGCGTCATCGAGCACGATGTCCGCCGGTTGGACCGCCTTGTCAGCGACATCTCGAATGCGTCCCGCCTGGATGCTGAACTGGTCAAAGAGCAGGAGCAGCCCTTCGATCTTCTGAAGCTGATTGGCAATATCAGTCAGTACCTGGGCGAAGATGCCCGGTCGCAGGGGATCGACTACATCACGGATTTGCCGTCCAAGCCCATCGTCATAAACGGCCTCGAGGCCCGTCTGGCGCAGGTATTCGTGAACCTGATTACAAATGCCATTTCCTTCTGCGAGGAAAGCGACGCGATCCGCGTTTGGGTGCGCCAACGCGAAAACCGGGTTCTGGTTGTTGTCGAAGACACCGGCCCCGGTATTCCGGACCAGGCCCTGACCAAGGTTTTCAAGCGCTTCTACTCGCAGCGCCCGGCCGAGCATTTCGGCAACAACTCGGGCCTTGGACTGGCGATCTCGAAACAGATTGTCGAGGCCCACGGCGGCGTCATCTGGGCCGAGAACATCCGTCCGACCGAGGCGGACATCACGTCGGACCCGCAAGGTGCGCGGTTTGTCGTGGGTCTTCCCCTCTAGGCGATGTGCGCTGTGCGCCTTCCCGAGATGCCCAGCGATGATCCGGTCAGCGTGCACGCTACATGCGTTGCCGTTGCTGGCCGCGGCGCCCTGATTTCGGGGCCGTCCGGGGCCGGAAAATCGGCACTTGCATTGCAGATGATGGGTTTCGGCGCGGACCTAGTCGCCGATGATCGTGTGAATTTAACCCTGTCGGGCGACCGGGTGATGGCGGATGCGGTCCCTCAGATCCGTGGATTGGTCGAGGCCCGCGGCGTCGGCCTGCTGCGCGCCACGGCCTGCGGCCCCGTTCCGTTGGAATGGATCGTGGATCTGGATCAGGTGGAATCCCAGCGACTGCCGGAACCGCGACAGGTTTTTGTGCTGGGACATCCTGTTCCCTTGCTTCGAGCCGCAGGCGTCCCCAACTTGGCATCAGCACTTGTTCAACTGATGAAAATGGGGCGCGTCGATCCGCAATGGCCAAGCACATGACAGCACAAACGCGCATCGTTCTGGTGACAGGTCCGTCGGGCGCGGGCCGGTCGACGGCGATTCATGTGCTCGAGGATCTGGGTTATGAGGCCATCGATAACTTGCCGATGGGCATGTTGCTGCGCTTGATGGAGGGCGCGGATCCTTCCCGGCCGATGGCGTTGGGGATCGATGCCCGCAATCGTGATTTCTCGACCATCGGTTTTATCGAATTGGTCGCCAAACTGGGTCGGATGAGCCAGGTGGACCTATCCACGCTTTATCTGGATTGCAGCGACGAAGTGCTGTTGCGCCGATTTTCGGAAACCCGGCGCCGTCATCCGGTTGCAACCGATGCCAGCCCCGAAACCGGTATCCGTCAGGAGAAGGAATTGTTGGAGCCGATCCGCGAGATCGCCGACACTCTGATCGATACCAGCGTGCTCAACGTGCACCAGCTGCGATCCGAGGTCGAACGCTGGTTCGCGCCGGAAGGGGGCCGGCATCTGGCCGTTTCAATCGAGTCCTTCTCCTACAAACGGGGGCTGCCGCTGGGTCTGGACATGGTGTTCGATTGCCGATTTCTGGCCAATCCCTATTGGCGTCCGGAACTGCGCGAGGCTGATGGTCGCAATCCGGACGTTGCGTCCTATGTTCAGGCTGACACAAACTATGCCGCCTTTTTCGAACGGGTGGTGGAACTGTTGCTGTCTCTGCTGCCCGCCTTCAAGGCCGAGGGCAAAACGCACCTGTCGGTCGCCTTTGGCTGTACCGGGGGTCAACACCGCTCGGTCGCGATGGCCGAAGCGGTCGCAAAAGCCCTTGCAGAGCAGGGGCAGCCGGTGGCAATTAGACACCGCGAGATGGAACGTCGATCGTTGAATGTGAGGCCGGATTGATCGGAATTGTAATCGTGGCGCATGGCGGATTGGCCCGGGAATACCTGGCGGCCATGCAGCACGTCGTGGGCAAGCAACCCGGCCTTGTGGCAGTTTCGATCGACGCCGATCATGATCGCGAGGAAAAGCAGGCCGAAATCTGTCGGGCCGCGGATGCTGTGGATGTCGGCGACGGCGTTGTTGTCGTGACCGATCTGTTCGGGGGCAGCCCCTCGAATCTCAGTCTGCGCGCCTGTGCGCCGCAGGACCGCAGAATTCTTTACGGCGCCAACCTTCCGATGCTGATCAAACTGGCCAAAAGCCGCCAACTTCCGGTCGGGGACGCCGTCCGTAGGGCCATGGAGGCTGGACGAAAGTACATCAATGCGCAAAATGTGACATTGGACTGACATCGGATCGATTGAATATGGCCACCAAAAGCTTGAAAATAATCAACGAAAAGGGCTTGCACGCGCGCGCTTCAGCCAAACTGGTCGAGGTGGTCGAAGGGTTTGACGCCCGCGCCGAAGTGTCCAAAGACGGAATGTCCGCGTCGGGTGACAGCATTATGGGCCTTTTGATGTTGGCGGCTTCGCGTGGAACGACTATTGACGTCGAAACGTCCGGGCCGGATGCTGAGGCGCTGGCAGTCGCGCTGGAAGCATTGGTGAACGACAAGTTCGGCGAAGGTTTCTGACGCAGGGCACTGCCACGAAACAAGAACGGGAAGACCAGGAATTGGCGGAAACCACGCACGATACCAAGACCAACACGGTGGTGGCCGAGACCGCGGAAGCGGGCGAAATCTACGACCGCCGCACGCTGACCTACGCAAATTCGTTTGACGACGCCTGGACCTCGACGGCCATCAAGGCGATCGAATGGTGCACAGGCAAGCTGACCATTCTGCGCATGGTCAACAAGTTCGAAAAGCAGAATGAAAAGTATCGCGGCCAGAAATTCTGGGGTGGTGCCCTTGGTATCATGGGAATCGACCTGACCACGCCCGAACACCAGATTGCGCGCATTCCGAAAGAGGGGCCCGTTGTGGTGGTAGCCAATCACCCGCATGGGATGGTGGACGGCATGATCCTGGCCGAGTTGATCGGACGGGTGCGCCAGGACTACCGTATCCTGACCCGCTCGGTTCTGACCGGGCTGGATGAGGCCGCGACCTCGTTCATGATCCCGGTCCCGTTTCCACATGACCCCGAAGCCCAAAGCAAGATGCTCGAGATGCGGGGCAAAGCGATGGAGCACCTCAAGAACGGTGGTGTCGTCGCGCTGTTCCCATCCGGGGTGGTGATGTCTTCCGACACCTGGTTCGGCCCCGCTCAGGAACGCGAATGGAACGTGTTCACAGCTAAGATGATCCGGCGATCCGGTGCTAAGGTCCTGCCCATCTACTTCCCCGGCAGCAACTCGCGCTGGTACCAGATTGCCAACAAACTATCGGCAATTCTGCGTCAGGGACTTCTGCTGCATGAGATCGTCCGGTCCTGCAACAAACCGATCGGCCCGGTAATCGGAGAGCCGATTTCGGACGAGGACATGAAACTGCTCGAACGCGACCCGCGCGGATTCATGGCCTGGCTCAGAAAACACACGCTGGCCTTGGGGCAGTCACCGCAAGCCTGATCCACCGTTCATTGGCGCGAAAATATCGCGGGCGAGCGGGTCGGTCCCTTGACGGCTTAGCGCGTCGGGACCGGAACCTCGCCACGGTAGTCATAAAACCCGCGATCGGTCTTGCGGCCCAGCCAGCCGGCCTCGACATATTTCGTCAGCAAAGGGCAGGGGCGGTACTTTGTATCCGCCAACCCTTCATGGAGGACGTTCATGATGGCCAGGCAGGTGTCCAGCCCGATGAAATCGGCCAGTTCCAGCGGGCCCATGGGATGATTGGCGCCCAGCTTCATGGATTGGTCGATCGACTGAACGCTGCCGACCCCTTCATACAGAGTATAGACGGCCTCGTTGATCATCGGCATCAGGATGCGGTTCACGATGAAGGCCGGAAAATCCTCGGCGCTGGCGGCGGTTTTGCCCAACCGATCCACCACGGCCTTGCAGGTAGCAAAGGTTTCTTCGTCGGTGGCGATACCGCGAATCAACTCGACCAATTGCATGACAGGAACCGGGTTCATGAAGTGGAACCCCATGAACCGCTCCGGCCGATCCGTCCGGCTGGCAAGCCTTGTGATCGAAATGGACGAGGTGTTCGACGTCAGGATCGTGTGAGCCTGCAAATGCGGCTGCAGATCCTCGAAAATCGCATGCTTGATGGCCTCACGCTCGGTCGCGGCTTCGATCACGAGGTCCGTCTGGCCGATCTCCGGAAGGTTCAGCGTGGTCTTGATCCGCTGCAGTGCGGCCTGCATCTCGTCGTCACCGATCTTGCCGCGTGACACCTGACGAGCCAGGTTGCCCTTGATCGTTTCAATGGCAGCATCCAGCGCATCCTGGCTGATGTCGTTCAGCAGAACGTTATACCCTGCCAACGCCATCACATGGGCGATTCCGTTGCCCATCTGGCCCGCGCCGATTACTCCGACTGATTTCACGTCCATATTGAACTGCCTTCCGCATCAAGGTTCAGGGGGACATTATCGGCAGTCCGGGTTGCGCGGCAAGGGGTTGGGACCGGTCCAATTCGCTTCAAATGCGCACATTAGAGTTTTCTAAACACCTAAGGCCGCAGAATGGCGATTGGGTGAAGAAAATGGGTGGCTGACATGAGTTATCATGAGTCGGGCGCGACCGGTGTCGAGGAATCCGTCTGCCGGTATGGGACGTCAAAACTGTGGTTTCGCGGGCCAAAGCGAGTGTTTCGGGTGCCCTATGTGGCCTGCGTCGGCGGCACCGAGACATTCGGTCGGTTCGTCGATTGTCCCTTTCCTGCCGTGTTGGAGCAGCGGCTGGAAATGCAGTGTCTGAATCTGGGCAGTCTGTTCACGGGTGCCGAGGGGTTGGCGCGGGATCCGGAAATTCTGAGCCTGATGAATGGCGCCGAGGTTTGCGTTCTGCAACTGCCATCGGCGCTGAACCAGTCCAACCGGTTCTACCGTGTTCATCTCCGACGCAATGATCGGGTGCTCGAGGCGACCTCGGACCTTTCCGCCTTGTACCCCGAAGTTGACTTCGCCGACGTTCATTTTGTGCGGCACCTTATGTCCAGGTTGTCGGCCTTTTCGGATGCACGGTTCGAAGTGGTGGCCGCCGAGTTGCGGCGGGCTTGGGCAGAGGCGCTTCGCACCCTGTTGGACAACGTCACCAGCCGGATTCTGCTGCTGTGGCTGGACTGGGATCACAGCCCGGCAGTCGGGCTGGATGCGCGCGGGGTATCTGATCCGGTGCCAATTACACAGGCCATGATTGATGGGGTGTCGGATGGAGGGGTGGCAACCGTGAAGATGACGGTGCGCCCTTCAGGTGCTTCGGATGATCTTGAGGACATGCTGTTCGGCACGATGCAGCAACCGATGGCGGAATATATGATCGGGCCAGCCACGCACCGGGCCATTGCCGAACGTTTACTGACTGCGATCCGAGACCTCGAATGACCAAGGCCCGCCAATTTGGCGGGCCTTGAGTTCTCGAAAAGAAGGACCGTCAGCCCAGCTTTTCGGTAAGCTCCGGCACGGCCTGGAACAGGTCCGCGACCAGTCCGTAATCGGCGACCTGGAAGATCGGAGCTTCTTCGTCTTTGTTGATCGCGACGATGATCTTCGAATCCTTCATGCCGGCCAAGTGCTGGATCGCACCCGAAATGCCAACCGCAATGTACAGATCCGGTGCCACGACCTTGCCGGTCTGACCCACCTGCCAGTCGTTGGGGGCATAGCCCGAGTCGACTGCCGCACGGCTGGCACCAACCGCCGCGCCCAGCTTGTCGGCCAGGGCTTCGATCAGTTTGAAGTCTTCTTCAGAGCCAACACCACGGCCGCCCGAGACAACGACGCCGGCCGAGGTCAGTTCTGGACGGTCGCTTTCGGCGACCTTGTCCTCGACCCACTCCGACAGGCCGGGGTTTTCACCGACCGATACGGTCTCGACCGGGGCCGATCCGCCTTCGCCGGCCGCATCAAAGCTGGCCGTACGGAAGGTGATGACCTTCTTGGGATCGTTCGACTTGACGGTCTGGATCGCGTTGCCCGCGTAGATCGGGCGCTCGAAGGTCGAGCCGTCAACGACGCCAGACGCGTCCGAGATCACCATCACGTCCAGCAGCGCGGCCACGCGCGGCATGACGTTCTTGGCGTCGGTGGTGGCGGGCGCCACGATATGCTCATAGCCGTCGGCCAGGCTGACGATCAGCGCGGCGGTCGACTCGGCCAGACGGTGACCCAGCGACGGGTCTTCAGCGACCAGAACCTTGGACACGCCGTCGATCTTGGCGGCGGCTTCGCCGGCAGCGGCGGCCGAGCCGCCCGCGGCCAGAACGGTCACGTCACCCAGCTGTTTGGCAGCGGTGACCGCCTTGGCGGTTGCGTCCATCGCCAGTTCGCCATTGTTGACTTCGGCAAGCAGAAGTACAGCCATTACACAGCCCCCGCTTCTTTGAGTTTCCCGACCAGCTCGTCGACCGAGCCCACGATGATACCCGCGGCGCGTGCCGGCGGCTCTTCGGTCTTGACGACTTCGAGGCGCGGCGTGACGTCGACGCCGTAATCGACGGCGGTTTTTTCATCCAGCGGCTTTTTCTTGGCCTTCATGATGTTCGGCAGCGACGCATAGCGCGGCTCGTTCAGGCGCAGGTCGACGGTGATGATGGCCGGCATCTTGACGCTGATGGTCTGCAGGCCGCCGTCAACTTCACGCGTGACCTTGGCGGTGTCGCCTTCGATGTCCAGCTCGGACGCGAAGGTGCCCTGGCTCCAGCCCAGCAGAGCCGACAGCATCTGGCCAGTGGCGTTCATGTCGTTGTCGATCGCCTGCTTGCCGCACAGAACCAGTCCGGGCTGCTCTTCCTCGACCACCTTGGCCAGGATCTTGGCGACGGCCAGCGGCTCGATGTCCTGGTGGACGTCATCCGCCGCGACCACCAGAATGGCGCGGTCTGCACCCATCGCCAGCGCGGTGCGCAGCGTTTCCTGCGCCTGCTTTACGCCGATCGAAACGGCCACGACCTCTTCGGCTTTGCCGGCTTCTTTCAGGCGGATCGCCTCTTCGACGGCAATCTCGTCGAACGGGTTCATCGACATTTTGACATTGGCGAGATCAACACCGCTGCCGTCCGCTTTGACGCGAACTTTCACGTTGTAGTCGATCACGCGTTTGACAGGCACAAGTACCTTCATTTTTGCGTACGCTCCTTACAAAAACGGCAAGCCGCAATGCGACTCCACCAATGCTCTCGTCGGCCTAGATAGCGCCTTGCGGGGCGTCGGGACAGGGCAAAATCGTCACGTCATGTCGTGGGGACGTCGCGTTTCACGCTTTTTGACGTGAAGGAACGAAAGATTGTTACCCGGCCGATGGGCGGTTTTGCCGCGCCGGATGGTGCGAAATCGCTCTCAAGAGGCTCGGGTTTCAGCGGTTTGCGGCCGCCCTTCGGGCCGGGGCTTCGCCCTTCCGGTCGCCACACACTGGACGTTGTGGCGCTTTCAGCGGTTCGCGCCCGGAACCCACAAGACGTCATCGCGGCCGCCATTGTTGGCGCAACGGGCTGCCACGAAGAACCAGTCGCTGAGGCGGTTGAGGTATTTCACCGCGGCCTCGTTCACCGGTTCCATGTTGGTCAGTTCGACAGACAGTCGCTCGGCGCGCCGCGAGACCGTGCGGCAGACATGCAGATGCGCCGCCAGCTTTGATCCGCCCGGCAAGATGAAGCTGCGCAACGGCTCGAGGTCCGCATTCATCGCGTCGATTTCCGATTCCAGACGATCGATCTGGGCCGGGGCGATCCGCAGGGGTGGGTAGTCGGCCTCGGCATCTTTTTCCATGTCGGGGCGGCAAAGGTCAGCGCCCAGGTCGAACAGATCGTTCTGGATGCGTGCGAGCGCCGCGTCGACCTCGCCCTCGGCCTCGGTGCGGGCCACGCCGACAAAGGCGTTCAGTTCGTCCACCGTGCCATAGGCCGCCACGCGGCCCGAATACTTCGCAACCCGTTCGCCATTGCCAAGCGCGGTTTTGCCGTCGTCGCCGGTGCGGGTGTAAATCTTGTTCAGAACGACCATCTACTGCACTCCCTGTCCACGCAGATAGACGTAGAGCACGATCAGCACCACGGCAATGAATTGAAACAGGATGCGCAGCCGCATCATCTTGTTACTTTTCTTGGCAGCCGCCATGCCGCCCTTGCCGAAATTGGATATGCCGATGGCCAGAACAACGACGACCGCCGCCATGGCCAAAAGAAGTACGCCCATTAGAAGGTCCATGAACTCACCGTCCGCATTTGTTGTATCCTTGCCGCTCCATCTAGCGGGGTGACCGGCGAAAGCGAACGGGTAATTTCGTCTCAGATACCTGAAAGGATGCGGTCAATAGCGCCCGTTGGCAGAATGCGGCGCAAATAACCCGCGATATAGGTCGGTGTGGTCACGTAGTATCGAGCCTTGGGCGACTTTGCCTCGAGCGCGCGGGCAAGTTTGTCGGTTACCGCAGACGCCGGCAGCTCGAACCGGTCGGGGCCCGAGTCTTCGTACAGACGTTTGAGCAGCGACTCCTCATACTTGTCGCGCAGGGCCGAGCTTTCCCAATCTATGAACCGTTCAAAAATCGGTATGGCCTTCTCGCGCAGCTTAGAGGTGATGGGGCCGGGTTCAATCAGCACCACTTTGATGCCGGTGCCGCGCAGCTCCAGCCTCATCGTGTCGGTCAGGCCTTCGATGGCGTATTTCGTGGCGACGTAGGCGCCGCGCCAGGGAAAGGCGACCAGACCCAGTACCGACGAGTTCTGCACGATGCGGCCGTGGCCCTGTGCACGCATGACGGGTATCACTTGGCGGGTCAGTTCGTGCCAGCCAAAAACATTGGTCTCGAAGATATGGCGCAACCCGTCGGTGGGCACATCTTCGATCGCGCCGGGCAGGCCATGGGCGCCGTTGTTGAACAGCGCGTCCAACGTGCCGCCCGTTGCCTCGAGAACACTGGCCAATCCCGAAGTGATCGTTTCGGCATCGGTATAGTCGATTCTTGGGCTGTCAAAGCCCTGAGCCCTCAGCCTGTCGCAATCGCGCTGATGTCTGCAGGCGGCAAACACACGCCAGCCGCGCGCACGCATTCCGTGTGCCGCGTCCAGACCAATGCCGGATGAGCATCCGGTGATGAGGATGGATTTCTGCATGTCTGCCCCAAAGTCGTCCTCGGCAAAAACTATTGCGAGGATCGGCCTCCGGCAATGACGGCATCACGTCAATTTGTGCTTTTTCGGATCAACGAGGAGGAAATCCAACCAACCTGTTGCTCGGGCAACACGCGCAGGCGCAGCCAACCGGTTCCGGACTCGCTCAGAACTTCGACCTGCTGACCCATCCGCGCTTTGCCGATGATCGGATAGATCGTGCCGGGGCCGTCGCGCATGTTCACGCGAGTGCCAGACACGATGCGAATGTCTTTCGGCGGCTCTGCCGGTGCAGGGGCTGCTGCTTCCGGTTCGGACTCGGTGTCCAGAACTTGCACGGCCGCGTTCTCATCCAGCGACGCCAGCGAGAAGGTGCCGCCGGTATTGTCGAAACTGGACAGATCAGAATTCAGACCGGCGGCGATCTGCGCCAGCAACGCCTCGGTATCGACGGCATCGGCTGCTGGGATCGGTTCCGGCTTGGGTTCGGACGGCTTGGCGGGGCGCAGGGCCACTTTCGTCACAAGCTCGGTTGCCGGGGAGGGGACCAGTGGCCTGGGCTCGGGTTTCTCAGCCACCGCAACGACGGGTGGTGCCTCGGCGCGCGTGCCGCGCGGTTCGAATTCGGATCCACCGCTCATGACGTAGAAGAACCAGCCGAGCATGGCAAAAGTAACAAGCATAAGGCGCGTCATGGCGCATCCCCCGGTAATCATAACAACAAGAAAAAGGCAGCATTCAATTGTTGGGATCCTACCATAGTTCGGGTCCTGAGTCGAAAATCGGGGGAAATCGCCGGGTTGGCTCCCCCTGTTGCAAAAACCGCGACTTGTCCCCAGCAAAATATGCCTTGGTTGCTTTACCACGCGCGCCGGGCGTCGTATCACATCATCTATGAACGACACGATCGACGACCCCAACATGGAGGCCCCCGACGCCGGGGGCGAGGTGGCCGAACCGCTGCGCCGGGCAATTGGCGAGCGTTATCTGACCTATGCGCTGTCCACCATCATGCACCGCGCGCTGCCGGATGCGCGCGACGGGCTGAAGCCGGTTCACCGGCGAATCCTCTACGCCATGCGCGAGCTGCGACTCAGCTCCTCGGGCGGGTTCCGTAAGTCGGCCAAGATCTCGGGTGACGTGATGGGTAATTATCACCCGCACGGGGACGCCGCGATCTATGACGCGATGGCGCGTCTGGCGCAGGATTTCAACGTCCGCTACCCGCTGGTCGACGGGCAAGGCAACTTCGGCAATATCGACGGCGACAACCCTGCGGCCTCGCGCTACACAGAGGCCCGGATGACCATCGTTGCCGAGGCGTTGCTGGAGGGGCTGAACGAGGACGCCGTCGATTTCCGCGACAACTATGACGGCACGCTGACCGAACCGGTCGTCTTGCCGGCACAGTTCCCGAACCTTCTGGCCAATGGCGCCTCGGGCATTGCCGTGGGCATGGCGACCAACATCCCGCCGCACAACATTGCCGAGCTGTGCGACGCCTGCCTGCATCTGATCAAGACGCCCGACGCGCGTGACGACACGCTGCTGAACTATGTGCCGGGGCCCGATTTCCCGACGGGCGGCGTCATCGTCGAACCGGCCGAGAATATCGCGCAGGCCTATCGCACCGGGCGTGGATCGTTCCGGTTGCGCTGCAAATACGAGGTCGAGGATCTGGGCCGCGGCCAGTGGCAGATCGTGGTCACCGAGATCCCGTATCAGGTTCAGAAATCCAAGCTGATCGAAAAGATCGCCGAGCTGATCCAGACCAAGAAGATCCCGATCCTGGGCGATGTGCGCGACGAATCCGCCGACGACATCCGCCTGATCCTCGAACCGCGTTCGAAAAACGTGGACCCCGAGGTGTTGATGAACATGCTGTATCGCAACTCGGATCTCGAGGTGCGGTTCAGCCTGAACATGAACGTTCTGATCGACGGGGTGACGCCCAAGGTCTGTTCGATGAAGGAAGTGCTGCGCGCCTTCCTAGACCACCGGCAAGAGGTGCTGCTGCGCCGCTCGCGTCACCGGATGGCCAAGATCGACCACCGGCTTGAGGTATTGGAGGGCTTCATTGTTGCCTTCCTGAATCTGGACCGCGTGATTGATATCATCCGCTATGACGACGACCCCAAGGCCGCGCTGATGCGCGAGAATTGGGGCATCGACCATGTCCGCGCCACCAGCGAGGCCGACTATGTCTCGCCCAAACCGGGCGAGGGCGAACTGTCCGAAGTTCAAGTCGACGCGATCCTGAACATGCGCCTGCGCAGCCTGCGTCGTCTCGAAGAGATGGAACTGGTGCGCGAGCGTGACGCGCTGATGGAAGAGCGCGCAGAACTTGAGGATCTGCTGGCGGATGAGGGTCTGCAATGGGCCAAGATCGCTGAACAGCTGAAAGAGACCAAGAAGACCTTCGGCAAGGAGTATGAGGGCGGCGCGCGTCGCACCCGCTTTGCCGAAGCAGGCGAGGTCGAGGACGTGCCGCTTGAGGCGATGATCGACAAAGAGCCGATTACGGTCGTCTGCTCGCAGATGGGCTGGATCCGCGCCATGACCGGCCATATCGATCTTAACCGCGAGCTGAAGTTCAAGGACGGCGACGGGCCGCGGTTTATCTTCCACGCGGAAACCACCGACCGGCTGCTGGTCTTCGCATCGAACGGGCGGGTCTATACGGTCAGCGCCGCGAACCTTCCCGGTGGCCGGGGAATGGGTGAGCCGCTGCGCCTGATGGTCGATCTGCCCAACGAGGCACAGATCGTCGACATCCTGATCCACAAACCGGGGCGCAAACTTCTGGTTGCTTCGGATGCTGGCAACGGGTTCATGGTGCCCGAAGACGAGGTGTTGGCCCAGACCCGCAACGGTAAACAGGTGCTGAACGTCAAGGATGACGAGCGCGCGGTGATCTGCAAGCCGATCGAGGGCGATCACGTCGCTGTGGTATCACAGAACGGCAAGTTTCTGGTGTTCCCGGTCTCCGAACTGCCCGAGATGACGCGTGGCAAGGGCGTGCGTCTGCAGAAATACAACATGGCGCGCGGGCGCCAGGGCACGCTGGAGCTGGATGGTGGCCTGTCCGACCTGACGACGTTCAACTGGGAGGACGGTCTGAAATGGTCAATGGGCGGCGACAAGACGCGGCATGAGGCAGATATGTCTCAATGGCTGGCAAAGCGCGCAAGCGTCGGAAAAAAACCGCCCTATGGGTTCCCGCGCGATTACAAGTTCTCGTGATCTTGCGCCGACCACGGTGGAAATCTGCCGATACGGCTTGGCACAAGCTGCATCGGTGCGCTAGATCAAAGAAAAACAGGCCTATCGAGACGAGACAATGCTGCGCATTTTGACCCTGATTACCGGACTGGCCCTGGTGGGCGCCTGCACGCAGACGCAACTCTATGAAGAGCCGGAAGATCTGGGCGAATTCAAGTTGCGCGTGAACTATGCGTTTGCCGACAAGGCCGTCCAGGGGCCGGTGTCTCGGGACGCGACGCCCCAGGAATGGACCGAAGCGATCCAGAAGGCCGTCGATATCCGCCTTGGTCGCTATCAGGGCTCGCAGGAGTATGACATCGGGATCAGCCTCGAAGGCTATATGCTGGCGCCTCCCGGCATTCCGGTGATCTACAACCCCAAAAGCACAGCGATCGTCCTGGTCAACGTTTACGATGTCGGCAAGAAACAGTTTCTGGCCAAGGGCAAGCAGTTCCAGGTCCTCGAAGATACGACCGGTGGCAGCGCTCTGAAGGGCTCGGGCAACGAACGCACCAAGGAAGAGCAGATGAGCGGTTTGGCACTGAAAGTGGCGGACCGCGTCGAGGAATGGCTGGCTGAAGAGCACAAGGAAAACGGTTGGTTCGACCTGCGCCCTGGCCTGATCCAACCGATTGAATCCGGACAGGCGATACAAAACCCGGCATAGTTTTGAGGATTTCCCTCAGGATGTGCTTGATTTTCCGCTTTGAACCAAATATCTCGCGCGCGCAGATGTAACCACGGGACCAAGGGTCCCCCAAATCGCAAAAGGGCGCCTGAGGAATGGCAAAGGAAAAGTTTGAGCGTACAAAACCGCACGTCAACATTGGCACGATTGGCCACGTTGACCACGGCAAGAC
>NZ_JBXWSO010000001.1:0-21698 GCF_059613465.1 Ruegeria sp. SAZA006 | reverse complement strand
CCGTCAGCACCGCCTCAGCAGCGCCGGTGAAGGGCGTTCTAAGGATAACTACAAATCACCGCAAGCAGAAAATGACAAACTGCCAAACTTTTTTGCTGATTTTATTTTTATCAATATTTGTCAGTGACTTAAACCGCAGCCACTTAGCTCCGTCGCTGGGAGTTTCACCCCCGAAGATCAAGCCCGACCCGCTGGCTTCAAGGTCCGACCCCACGAGACCACTATATATAGCGAAAGCGCCCTGACACCACCACAAGAACACTCGACTCGCACCACATGAGTCGACTCACTCTGCAGCCGATTTGCGGCTCGGAATGCACAAGCGTTGGTGTGCCGAACACTGCGTTTTGCCCCCCTTGCTTTTACCCCCCCTGCTTTTGGCGGCCACTTGGCCTTTGGCCTCCGGCCGGGTCGAATGACCGCCCCATTCAAGGCACAAAAAAAAGGCCGCGAAATCCATTCGCGGCCAGCAACGATCCAGGAGAGAATGCCGGGCCTTATGATGGTCCGATCATGAAACAGGTGACATTGCGCGCCTTCAGGCGACGGCAGGCCAGATCCGCCTGCTCGCGAGTCATACCCTGAAAGGTCGCGTCGAATCCGCGTGAACTCTGGTTCACTTTGCGCAAAGTGCCTTCCAGTGTCGTCATTTCCGATAGAGCCGTTTTCAGCAAAACCTTCTCGGCTTCGTAGCGGGTGGTGTAACGCCCGACATTGACGCCCCAAAGATGCCCGCCCGACGTGGACAAACGGGTAACGACCTCCTGCTCGGGCTCGGCCACGACTTCTGCGGGTTCGGTCGATGCAAGCACAAGGTTTTCGGGGCGCAGGGCCGGGCGCGTGTCGGCATTCTCGACCGGAGGCGCCGTCGGCGCGATATCCGCTGCGGCGATCGCCGCGGCGATGCCGTCTTGAATACGTGCACCGTTCTTGGCTGCGGTTTCGGCCACGGCGCCGGCAACCTGGATGGCAACGCCAGCCCCGGGTCGCATCACAGGCCGAAGGCTACGCTGTGGTGCGCGGACCGCACTGGCCAATTGGGTGGCTCCACCCAGCCCAGTATTCCCGGCATATGCCGGACGGGCGGGTTTGCGGATCGGAGCGCGTGAAGGGGCGCGCCGGAATCCCATATCCAGCAGCTCGGCCACCTTGGCGTTGCGCGAGGTGCTGGACTTGCCGCCGAACACGGTTGCGATGATCCGTTTGTCCCCACGCTTGGCCGAAGCAACAAGGTTGAAGCCCGCAGCGCGCGTGTATCCGGTTTTGATGCCGTCGGCGCCCCGGTAGGCTGCCAGCAGCCGCCGGTTGGTGTTCGGGACAGTCTTGATGCCGGCATGTGTCGATTGGCGTGAAAACAGGTTGTAATACTCGGGATAGTCATAAAGCAGGTGCCGACCCAGCGTGGTCATGTCACGCGCTGTCGAAAGATGGCCCGCTTCGGTTAGCCCGTGTGCGTTCTTGAAGGTTGTGCGGCTCATGCCCATGGCCTTGGCGGTCCGGGTCATACGGCGCGCAAAGGCGGCCTCGGATCCGCTGAGGGCGATGCCGATCGCGGTCGCGGCGTCATTGGCCGATTTCACAGCAGCCGCGCGGATGAGATAGCGGAATGCAATGGTTTGGCCCGCCCGCAGGCCCAGCTTGGAGGGCGGCTCGGCGGCCGCGGCCTTGGTGATCCGCACCTGAGTGTCCAGCGTGATCTCACCGTTCCGCACCGCTTCGAAGGCGATATAGAGGGTCATCATCTTGGTGAGAGAAGCAGGGTGCAGCCTGGTATCGGCGTTGCGGGAGTGCAGAACCTCACCGGTTCTGGCGTCAATGACCATTGCCGCATAAGGAGCCGCAAGCGCCTGAGTCGCCAGGACAAGCGCCATCCATACCAATGTGACTACGAGCAAGCCCGCCCGCGCCGGAACTATCCGCCGAATCTGCACGATCTTTGCCTCTGTCTGCCTCGCGCCGCCGGGTTTTCCCGGTCAGCCTTTTTGATTATTTGGTTGAGGCTAACACACAGCACTGCTGAAATAAACCGAAAGCTGAAAAATCCGCGGCCGCGGCTCCGCTCGGTGGCGTCTAGATGTTGCGGCCCAACGGATGGCCGCCACCAAAACGGCGAAGATGTCAGAAAGTTGGCGCGGCTTCGTCGTGAAATTTTGAAACTGGGGCCAATCTGTCACAGGTCAGGAGATCTGCCGGACCAGATCAGGAAGATCTCCCAAATCGCGGATCTCCCGGAAACGGGGATGGCTTGTCGGGATCACGGCCTGCTCGATCTCCCACACCAGACCGTGCGGTACGTGCACGCCCCAGCACCCTGCCTGGATCGGCGCGACCACATCCGACCGCATCGAATTGCCGACCATCATTGCACCGGCAGGTGACTGCCCCATCCGCCGAAAGACTTCGCGGTAGGTCTCGGGCGTCTTTTCCGACACGATTTCGACCGCGTCGAACAGCTCGCCCAATCCCGATTGGGCCAGTTTGCGCTCCTGATCAATAAGATCACCCTTGGTGATCAGAACAATGCGATGGGTACCTGCGATTGTCTCGACCGTCTCCCGCGCGTGAGGCAACAGTTCGATCGGGTGGGACAGCATCTCCTGCCCGGCTTCGATCAGTTCGCGGATGACCCTGGCCGGGACTCTGTCTTCTGTTACCTCGATTGCTGTTTCGATCATCGACAGGACGAAACCCTTGATGCCGTACCCATAGTGGCGGATGTTGCGCTTCTCGGCCGCCAACAACCGCTCCATCAGATGGTCGCGGTCTGCATGATCCGCCAGCAGCACGGCAAAATGCGCTTGGGTCAGCTGAAAGAAACGCTCGTTGTGCCACAAGGTGTCGTCAGCGTCGAAAGCGACGATGGTCAGGTTTTCATCCATTTCGAATCCGCCCGGTTGCTCTTTCCTCTGGGTGGGTCGACGTTATATAAGCCCTGAAACGACCCGAAGTGTGAATCGGAAAATCTCGCGACATGATTGAAGCCCGTTGGATGATGGCTGGCAAATCGGAAGACGATGGCGACACGTCAATCCTTGTACAGACCAAGCCCAAGACCAAACGACCGCCCTTGTACAAGGTGCTGCTGTTGAACGACGACTACACGCCCATGGAATTCGTGGTGCATGTGCTCGAGCGGTTCTTCGGGATGTCCCATGCGCAGGCCTTTGAGATCATGTTGACCGTGCACAAGAAAGGCGTGGCCGTGGTCGGCGTATTCAGCCACGAGATTGCCGAGACCAAGGTTGGGCAGGTGATGGATTTCGCTCGTCGGCATCAACACCCGCTTCAGTGCACCATGGAGAGAGAGGAGTAGGTCCGCGACGCGCGACTCTGCCCCTTCAACCCGCTCTGATGTCCTCTCGATTGTCTCTCGCCCTCGATTCGGGCCTGACCCTGTCGGAACCGCTGTCGGTCGTTGGACCGACGCCGGATCATGACCTGTCGGCGCTGCCGAACGGTGTCGAGGTTGTTCAACCTTTCAAACCGTTCCACGACCATTTCCGGGACCGCGGCTTTGCAGCTGTGCCCGAAACCGACAGCGCTTGTGAAGACGTGGTTCTGTTTCTGCCTCGCGCCAAAGCGCAGGCACGCGCCATGATCCATCATGCGTGCAGCCGGGCCTCGGGAACGGTTGTCGTTGATGGTGCCAAGACAGATGGCGTGGACAGCTTGCTGAAGGACATTCGCAAGCGGGTCGAGATCGAGGGCCCCATCGCCAAGGCGCATGGCAAGATCTTCTGGTTCAAGGCCGATCCCAACGCATTTGCAGACTGGTCCCCGCCCGCAGGACAGATGGCGGACGGCTTCCGAACCGCGCCCGGGGTGTTTTCGGCCGACGGGGTCGATCCTGCTTCGGCGCTGTTGCGCCAGACCCTGCCACCAAAGCTTGGACCTCGGGTCGCCGATCTGGGTGCGGGATGGGGCTATTTATCCGCCGGGCTGCTGCAGGATGACACTGTACGCACGCTGCACCTCGTCGAAGCCGACCATGCTGCCCTGACATGCGCCCGGATCAACGTGCCCGACCCAAGGGCACAGTTCCACTGGGCAGATGCGGTGACATGGTCTGCACCAGAACCCGTGGACACCGTTGTCATGAACCCGCCGTTTCACACGTCGCGCAGCGCCGATCCCGACCTGGGGCGTGGGTTCATCACCGCCGCCGCGCGCAACCTGTCCCGCTCGGGCCACTTGTGGATGGTCGCCAACCGGCATCTCCCCTATGAAACGGCTTTGACTGACGCTTTCGCGCGGGTCGAGGAAATTGCAGGCGACAACCGGTTCAAGGTATTCCACGCCTCTCGCCCTCGGCGGTGAAGCCGATTAACCTGCGCCGCGACTCAGGAGGAAACACATGTCCTTTTCCATAGCCGGCAAGACCGCCATCGTCACCGGAGGCGCCAACGGCATCGGCCTTGCCATCGGTCGTCACTTTGCCGACGCGGGCGCCAACGTGATGTTCGCCGACATGGACGAGAAACGTCTGGCAGAAGAACTAGGCGAACAGGCCGATGACAGCAACGTCCGCTACTTCGCCGGTGATCTGCGCGAAAAGCTGACGATCGCCAACCTCCTTTCGGCCACTCTGGATGCATTCGATCAGGTCGACATTCTGGTAAACGGAGCGCGACAGGTCATCTCGACGGATCCGCTTGATCTGGAAGACGACTCGGTTCGCACCCTTCTGAACCAGAACCTGATGCCCGCCCTGCGGCTGAGCCAGCTTGTGGCCAAGCGGATGATCAAACAATCCGAGGATCAGGAAGACGGGCCGAATGGTTCGATCATCAACCTGTCCTCGATCGCCGGTCAGCGCGCGCATCCAGGCCTTTTGGCCTATTCGGTTTCCAGCGCCGCGCAGGACCAGTTGACCCGGTCCCTTGCAGTGGCGCTTGCGCCTCATCGGATCCGCGTGAACTCGATTGCGTTGGGGTCGGTCATGAGCGCGTCACTGCAGGCCACCCTGAAAGACAATCGGGACTATCGGCGGGACATTGAGGATCATACCCCACTGGCCCGCATTGCCGCCCCGGCCGAGCTGGCCGAAACGGCGCAATACCTTGCCTCGGACGCGGCTGCGTTCATTACCGGGCAAGTCCTCACAATCGACGGTGGACGGACCCTTCTGGACCCGGTTGCCGCTCCCGCGCATTGAGCCTGACGATGTTTGAAACGGAAAAATCCACCGCCTCGACCTGGTTTCGCCAGTTGCGCGACGAAATCGTCGCGGCCTTCGAGGCTTTGGAAGACAGCCACCAGGTGGGGCCGTTTTCCGATGCCCCCGCCGGACGGTTCGAGGTCAAGGAGACCCGACGCCAGTCCGAGGACGGCTCGGACTCGGGTGGTGGGCTGATGTCGGTCATGCGCGGTGGCCGCGTGTTCGAGAAGGTCGGCGTCAATGTCTCGACCGTCTACGGCACGCTCGGCGAACGGGCACAACAGGCAATGGCCGCGCGCAAGGGTATCCCCGGGATGACAGACGACCCGCGGTTCTGGGCCTCGGGCATCAGCCTTGTGGCGCATATGCAAAACCCGCACGCACCGGCCGTTCACATGAACACCCGCATGTTCTGGACCCCGCACGCCTGGTGGTTCGGCGGTGGATCAGACCTGAACCCCTGCATCGAATATGCCGAGGACACGGCCCATTTCCACGCCACGCAAAAAGCGCATCTAGACCCGCACGGGCCGGGTCACTATCCGCGGCTCAAAGAATGGGCAGACGAGTATTTCTACATTCCGCACCGCAAGCGTGCGCGTGGGGTGGGCGGCATTTTCATGGACGACTACTGCACCGGCGACTGGCAGGCGGATTTTGCGCTGACACAGGACATTGGCCGCGCTTTCCTGCCGGCCTTTCTGCCGCTGGTCAAAAAGCGGCGGACCCAACCCTTTACCGAGGCAGACAAAAACACCCAGCTGGTGCACCGCGGGCTCTATGCCGAATACAATCTGGTCTATGACCGGGGCACGAAATTCGGCCTGGAAACCGGGCATGACCCCGACGCCGTGCTGATGAGCCTGCCGCCGCTGGCCAAGTGGGTCTGAGACGTCAGAACCCGAAATCCATGAAGTTGTCGTAGCAGTAGTTCTGCGCGGAGGACGCTGACATGTTCTCGCCCACCCGCTTGACGGTAATTGAATAGCCGGGGGTGGTATCCACGCCCGGCGGCGGCTTCAACGAGAATTGCACAGTTCGTACACCCGGCTCGTACGCCCTCCAGATGTAGATCCGTTGCGAACCGGGGACACCCAACTGCCGAATGGCGAAATCGCCGATACCGCACCAGTAGTTGACAGGGGCTGACGACCCGATTGCCTTGACCTCGTACACACCGTCTCCGACGGATCTTATCTCGGTGCGGTAGGTCGGGCGGACGCCGATGCCGAACCCGACAGCTTGTGCGGCGATTGGGGCCAACAGTGTTGCAGACAGAACCAAGGCTGAAATCGAATGCTTCATCAAAACTATCCGCCAAAAAACCGGGTTGTGCCAATCATAGGCCGCCTGCCCATTGAGTAAAGCCAAACCCGGTCACCTTTGGAAACAGGCCACGCCCACAAGCCCGCTCAGCTGCGGAGGCGACAGAAAACGAATACCATTTCAAGACTTTTGCCCGATATACTGCCGATGTCCCAAGGGGTTGAGGTCAGGTTTGAGCAGAAAATTTCCAAAGGACTGGTTTGATTTCTCTCCCGAGAAATACGCCGACTTCGGCGCGCTCTTCTACCTTGCCGGGCTGACCAAAACCCACCAACAGCGCAGCCTCGCCCAGGTTCTCTACGCATTCGAAACGCCTTTGCGGCTGGGGCAGTATCACATCTTTCGCCAAAACGGATTCCCGCGCGGTTTCGTGACCTTTGCCGGGCTCAGCCCTGAAGCGGAATACCGATATGCGGTGCAGGAAAAGCCGCTGATGGATACCGACTTCACCTGCGGCTCATCTTTCTGGATCGTCGACTTGGTCGCACCTTTCGGACAGACCAACCAGATGGTCGAGATTCTGAAACGCGAGATTCCGCACCCGAGGGTGCGCACGAACCGCATGGACAGCGACATGACCCGAAATCGGATCGTCGAATGGACCCGGGATGAGGCCGGCAAGGTCCACATGAAGCTGTACCGGAAAAAAGAGTTCTCACAGCTTCTGAAAGAACAGGGTGGCTGACCCTGCCACCTAAGACTTGGCGACCCGTCCACCGACATCCTGCGGTGCCAGCGCTACGGTCTTGACGACCGCGTGGCACGGTTTGCCGGGCTGCAACGCCAGGGCCTCGACCGACCGGCGCGTCACACGAGCCAGCAGGGTGCCCGCCGGTGTTCGGACCGATACGATCGCTCCCGGACCTTCGCCCGCGCGCACGGACTCGACGGTGCCCTGCAGGACGTTCAGCGCCGACAGGCCTTCGGGCTTTCGGTCCGACAATATGACTTCCTGGGCGGGGATGCGGATCCGAAGCGCATCACCAACCGAATGCGGGATGCGCGGCAGGAACAGTCGGACACCGTTTGCCGCCAGTTCCGTCAGGCCATCTTCGTGATGCGCGGCCACACTTACCTCAAGCACCGCACCCACAGCCCGCACACCTGTCGGCGCAACCGAAGGATCCGCCAACACTTCGGAGGCCGGCCCCTGCCGCAACACCTTGCCGTCCTGCAACGCCACGACCGAGGTGGCAAGGCGGGCCACTTCGGCGGCAGAATGCGTGACATAGAGGATCGGCACCGAGACCTCGTCCCTCAATCGCTCGAAATAGGGCAGGATCTCGGCCTTTCGGGCTTCGTCCAGCGCAGCGAGAGGTTCATCGGCCAGGATCAACCGCGGGCTTGCCAGCAGAGCACGGCCAATGGCGACACGCTGCTTTTCACCGCCCGAAAGGTGGGCGGGGCGACGGTCCAACAGGTGGCCGATGCCCAGCATCTCTATCACGTGATCGGGGTTTTCACGGCGCGCGTCCCGGGGAGCAAACCACCGGCCATAAGACAGGTTCTGGCGCACGGTCAGGTGCGGGAACAAGCGGCCTTCCTGGAAGATATAACCCAGCCGGCGGCGATGTGGCGGCAGCCAATGGCCTTGCTCGGTATCGAACAGCACCCAATCATCCACCGCGACCCGCCCAGCCTGGGGGCGCAGCAACCCGGCCACGGCATCCACGATGGTGGTCTTGCCCGACCCCGATCGTCCGAACAGAACCGTCACACCCCGCGGCGCCTGAAACAAGATGTCCAGGTCAATGCCCGGCAGGCGGTGTCTTATCTGCACGGACAGACTCATGTTCCGGCCGCCCGGGCCGCAGCGCGACGCCCCACATATTCCGACAGAAGCAGCGCCCCCATGGCGATGACGATCGAGATGATGACCAGCCGCATCGCGGCGCTCTCGCCGCCCGGCACCTGAAGGAAAGCATAAACCGCCGACGGCAAGGTCTGGGTCTGGCCCGGAATGTTCGACACGAAGGTGATCGTGGCTCCGAACTCGCCCATCGCCTTTGCGAAGGCAAGGATTGCCCCTGCAATGATCCCCGGCAAGATCATAGGCAAAGTCACGGTGACAAAGACAAAAGGTTGCGATGCCCCAAGCGTCGCTCCCGCCTGCTCCAGTTTTGGATCAACCGCCTCGATCGACAGGCGGATTGCCCGAACCATCAGCGGAAATGCCATGATCCCGGCGGCCAGTGCGGCTCCGGTCCAGCGGAAGGCCACAACGACGCCCAGATCAGCCAGCACCCGACCAACCGGGGCTTGTACGTTGAAGGTCAGCAACAACAGATAACCGGTCACGACCGGTGGCAGGATAAGCGGCAGATGCACCAGACCGTTCAGCACTTGTCGACCGGGAAACCTCCAGCGGGCCAGTGCGTAGGCCACGAATATACCGAGTGGCAGCGAAACGATCGTCGCCCAGAAAGAGACGCGCAGAGACAGTCGCAACGCTTCGATCTCGGCAGGGCCCAACCAACCCATGGCGCTATCCGTGCGGCAGGGTGAAACCCTGCGCCTTGAATATGCCGGTCGCCGGTTCGCTCTGCAGGTAGTCGAGGAAGACCTGCGCCTCAGGCCGTGCGGTCGCGGTCAGGGCCGCAGGATAGACGATCACCGGGTGCGTGCCTTCAGGGAAAACTCCGACCACATCCACCCGGGCCTCGGCCTGCACATCGGATCGGTAGACAACACCCATTGGTGCCGCGCCACTTGCGACAAGCGCCAACGCCGCGCGCACGTTATCGGCCTGAGCCACCTGATCCTGAACATCGTCCCACAGGCCCAGAGCAGTCAACGCGGCCTTGCCATAGCTTCCGGCGGGAACCGCATCAACGAGAGCCATTGCCAGATAGCCGCCTTTCAATTGGCCTCTCAGATCGAAGTTCGGCGTAAGCTCCTGTTCGCTGGGCTGCCCTGCGCGCGCAATCAGCACCAGCCCGTTGCCCACAAGATCGACGCGCGACGCCGGGTCGATGTCTCCGTTCCGCTCAAGAACATCCATCCAGGCGGTATTGGCAGAGATAAACAGATCGGCCGGCGCGCCCAGCTGAATCTGCCGGGCCAAAACGGAAGAGGCTGCGAAGGAAACCGTAACCTGTTGACCTGTCGCGGCCTCGAATTCCGGAGCGATCTGGTCCAGCGCGGTCTTGAGACTGGCCGCCGCGAACACCAGGACCTCAGCCGCCGCAACCCGAACCGGGGCAACCAACGCGCCGCAAAGGGCGGCAACCGCAACAAGACGGCGGCATGTGTCGAACTGCATCCCCGGCTCTCCTGTTCGGACGGTCGCATTGCTTTTGGCATATCGGAGGCAGCGGGCCGCAGGCAAGGTGTATTCCCGCCGGCGTGCCATGCAGAGTCCGGAATCAATTGGTCTTTCCGGCGTCGAAAGAGTAAGCCCAGAGAAAAAGGCGGCATCCCAAACCCGCAATCTGTCGCAAACGAAATTGATGTCGCGCACTCGCAAGACGAGTCTGGGCATGAACCAAACAGGACGTACACCATGCTGCACGAGACCCCGGGATTGATCGACACCGTTCGCGCGCGATTTGCCCATGTGGACAGCTGCCCCTTTCAGGGTCCCCGCATCTTTTTCGAGAATGCTGGCGGCGCGCTGACATTGAATTCGGTGGTCGAAACCTCGGCCCGTTTTGCGGCCATCCCGGACAATCAGGGGCGGGACAATCCCGCCAGTCATGCGTTGGTCGACATCATCAACCGTGCCAAGGCAGATCTTGCCGTGTTTATGAATGCGCCTTCGGGGCAGTTCTTCGTGGGTGAAAGCGGAACAGAGCTTCTGTTCCGCATGATCCGCACGGCCTGCGTGAATGCGCCCAAAGGTGCAAAGGTGATCGGCAGCTCGATCGAACATCCCGCCAGCCGCAGCGCCGCGCGCCGTTGGGCGGGTATTGCCGGATTGGACTACGTGAACGTGCCGCATGACGACGCGACAGGTCTGGTTACCGCCGCAGATTATGCGGCCCACATGACACCGGACGTAGCGGTAGCCACGATCCTGCACGCTTCGCCGGTTACGGGAATGGGAATGGACGTGGCTGAAATCTCGCGCGCGATCCGGGCGGTGTCGCCAGATTGTTTCATCATCGTCGACGGCATCCAGCACGCAGCACACGGACAGTTGGACATCAACAGCTACGGAGTCGATGGATATGCGATTTCACCCTACAAAGTGTTTTCCCGGCATGGCTACGGCATTGCCTGGATCTCCGACCGGTTGACGGCCCTGCCTCATGACCAACTGATTGACGCGCCCGCTAATGGTTGGGAATTCGGCACGCGCGATACCGGCGCCTACGCCACGATGTCCGACGTGGTTGCCTATTTCGATTGGCTGGGCAGTCAGGTGTCGGACGCCGCTGACCAACGCACCAGAATCGAGGCCGCCGGCCAGGCGATTCATTCCTATGAGACCCATCTGACCAACGCGATGATCAACGGCGTCGGCAACCTGCCCGGCCTGCGCGATATGGATCACGTCACAATTCTGGCCGGAGCAGACAACCCCGCCCGCGAAGGACTGGTGTCGATCGTGGTCCGCGACATGCCCTCGGCAGACGTGGTCTCGCGCCTGAACGCGCAGGGCATCCGAACCCACACCCGCAAGGCCGACCATTACAGCGGGAACGTGCTGAACCCGTTGGGCTTGTCCGATTGCATCCGGATTTCGCTGTGCCACTACAACACCGAGCACGAGGTCGCGCAGCTGCTGACCGCATTGAAGGACATAAATCCCTGAGACACATGGCCAACGGCGCAGAAATTCTGAAAGACCCTCTTGCGCCGGCCCACCAGCTTGGCTAAATCCCCCTTCACGGGTGATTAGCTCAGTTGGTAGAGCGCTTCGTTTACACCGAAGATGTCGGGAGTTCGAGTCTCTCATCACCCACCATGCTAACCCATTCTACGTCCTCAGTATTTGCGCGGATGTGACCTGCCAATCTCTGGCGCGTTGCCCAACCCATGCACAAATCAAAATACCATTTTGGTTTGCCAGCAGCCTCCTTTACTGTGGGTCAAAGCCAAAACGGGCTCACCGGAGGGACATCATGAAGACGGTACGGATCGCGAAACCCCTGATGCTTGGCCTGTCGCTTGCGATTTCAGCAGCGACATCAGCACTGTCTCAGCAGTCCGACTGGTCCTATTCGGCCACGATCTACCTGTTCACCCCTGAAACCGAAGTGTCGTTGGACACACCCGCGGGAACCCTGGATAGCACGCTCAGCTTCTCTGACGCGCTGGAAAACCTCGACCTTGCTTTCATGGGCACGTTTACCGCATCGAACGGCCGCTGGTCGTTCCTTGCGGACTACAACTATACGAACCTGTCCTTCTCGAACGAGACTCCGGGACCGGCAAGCTCGGGTCTGGACACATCGTTCAAAACGCAGTTCCTGAGCGGCTATGTCGGCTACCGCGTCCTAGAAACACCGACAGCCAGCGTCGATCTGGCTGGCGGGTTCAGATGGTTCAGCACGGAAACAAAGTTCAACCTGTTGCCCGGAACAGCGCCCGGCAATCAGACCTCGGTTGACAGCAGCTGGACCGATCCGGTGATCGGCGTCCGTGCCCGCGTCGCGTTTTCGGACAAATGGTCGGGAACCGGGTTCCTGGACTATGGCGGGTTCCGCAGCGACAGCGAAACCTGGCAGGTCCTGCTGACCGCGGACTATGCGATCAACGACCGCTGGCTGCTACGCGGCGGGTACCGCTACATTTCCTTTGATCACGACATCAATGGCAATGACTTCAGCTTCCACCAATCCGGCCCGGTGATTGGCGCAACCTACCGATTCTAGGGCATTTGCCACCCACTAGGTGACGTTCGACATCCAAAGTCCGTTCCTAAAAAATATCACCCCATTGTAATAAAACGATAATATTTTCGGTGCGACATTCTCTTTTTCGGCCCCACGACACCTAGATTCTGTCTTGCGACATTTATGAACCGTTCGTTTTCTTCGATATTCTCAAGAAAAAAGCCGCTCATCCCTGAGCGGCTTGAATAGCTTTGATCTTGGCGGGTTAACTCTGCCGAGGTCTCCTGCGGATCTGCCGTGATTCTTTGATGTGTCTGTCCATCGCAATCGTTGTATCGATGCTTCGCCAATCATGGCTGAGGAAGGGATTAAGCGCATCATCGCAGTTCATCCTTTCGTAGTATCCCTCCGCGAAATGCTCGATACTAAGCCTTTGGCTCTCGTATTTCTTCGCAATGCCAGTCGCACCGAAAAACAATTCGATCGCCATGCCAAAACGCTGTGCCGATGCATGCATCAGGATCTTGATAAACTCGCTTTCGTCAAGCAAGCCGTCATCTTCAAGCCCCGCTTTCTCCAACAGTTCCTTGATGGAGCGTTTAATTAGCGGACCGTCTTTGCCAAAGGCCATCGGAAGAACCTCGATCGGCTCGACCCGACGTAGCAATGTCCCATCCTGATTGATGATTGTTTTTGCTTCCATTGTGCCAGTAATGATTACTGAAACTGGCCAAGCTCCTTTCTGCATGAAATTGCGGAACCTACCGGTAAAGTGCTTCATGCTATCGCTTGTCACATAGCGACCGCTGTCTTTAACCTCATCGAGATGAAGCGCTGCAATCCCTTTTTTGCTGGAGCCTATCTACAACCAAACTGACGAGGTAGCCCTCATCACGACGAGCGGAGATCGGATAGCCCAGGTCGTGCAGAATCAGTTCGCAGGTCTCTCTTACAGTTGCCCGACTTGGTACCGTGACACTCCAGATCAACGACCCGTATTTCAGCCCGCCGGTGGCATCGACGACTTCCTTGAATTCGGCGGCAATGCGCTTGACCATGCGCGTCTTGCCAATTCCCGGCGGACCGATCAACGCTGCGCCGCGCAATTCGGTATACCCGCGGCTAAGCCGCTCTTCCCGTTCGACCAAAACCTTAAAAATACGATCCCTGAATTTTTTGAAGTCCTCCGTTTCGAAAAACTCGGTTTCAAAGTCGATCTTTGACCGCGCCTTGCTTCTCAGTGCGGCGAATTTTTCTGCGTCGATTGTCGATGGCATGACTATCCCTCCCCTCACATCTACCGGGAAAATTTCTTGCTGGTCCGGAAACGATCAAGACTTCCGGGCTCGTCCGGGAGAACCACCGAGTTGACCCTGTGTTCGTCTCCGATGGCATCTTCCTGCGCCAATTCTCCTTCATCATGCATGTCATCGGCGGCAATCTCGAAGCCCCCGTGGACAGGATCTTGATATTCATCCCGTCCGACGAAAGGTTCCTCATTCGAGCCCTTTCCGAAAGACAACTCGAGGCTCGCACGATCCAATTCGGTTTGGGTGTAGCCGGTCATGCCCATGTCGTTGCCACGCATAATCTTGCCGACGAGTTCCGCGCGAAGCCGCTGTGCTTCGTCACGCGCGCCACTGCGACGTTGGCCGTCCAAAGCCGCCTCGGCACGCCTCAGCTGGCGTTCTTCCTGCCACTGCCGAAGGGTCTTCCCACGCAATGAGCTGTCCAATGCAGGAACGGAAATCGTATCACCATGACCCACTACGGAGATGGCACCCATGTCCATCGGATCGACGATGATTTCCACTTTTCCATCTGGAGCGGCGACCCGATCTGCTACCCGTGTTTTGCGATCGTTCCGAATAAATTCATTGAGGTAGGTGGTACCGGCGAATCGAATACCTTCATGCGTTACCCTTGCAGTGGTCGAGAACCCACAAGCTTCACGAAGGTCCTGCGGACCTGGGATCTGCATTGGATCATAAGCGATATCCTGGGTCAGTTCTTCCCAAGCCGTCGCAGGCGTTTTCCCATTCAGTCCCCGGTGCGGCGTGTTGTGGTATTCGGCGATAAAGATGACGAAGAGCAGGTCAAGCTCATCATCCGTGACGCACGCCTCTTCGTGTGGTCTTCGATCGTTCAGTTTCGATGGCAAAAAAGCCTTGAGTTGTCCGCAAATTGTGATGGTCACTCATACGAGGCGAAGCTGCTGCTTCGAAATCGGCCGTCAAATGGCATAAACGGCCGATTCTGTGGGAAAATACCTGTTCGCGAGCGCGGAACCCCGGCCCGCAGGCAAAGGTTCCTTTTGACGCATTCAATCGAAGGTCAGGCTCCTTCAAGACCCGTCGGCACCTGCCCGGGGTTTAGACTGAGAATTCAGCCCTGGTAAGGAATGGTGCCGAGGCCGCATGCTTTCTCAGTTCTTCAAGAGATGAATACAGCGGCGTTGACGGATCAATTCTCGCTTGGGCACGGCTTCTGAAGAATTTCGCATACTCTTCCACGTAGGGACGGTCCTTTCGCGGCATGTCCGCGAGATGATTGATCAGGAAATTGTCATAGTGGTGAACCGCATCTGCAAACCTTTCTTGCCGATGCCGCGCCATTGCGCGAAACAGTTCCGCCTTGGCCATGAAATATGGTTGCGCTTGGAGCCCATCCAAGCGGTCAAGAACAGCCGGGTATTCCCCAGCCTGCATTGACTTCACAGCCATGTGGAAGACCCCCGCGGCTCTTGTATTCCGGATTAGTTTCAAATGGCCACCCCCACCAGTTTCGCCCTTGGTCTTTCCGAATGGCTCTATTCGCCAAGCTCCCTGATTTCGCGCCGTATCGACCATTCAATCAGCTCGGCCCAAAGCTTGCGCGCGAGGTCCGGGTCCAGACCCTTTTCGGACGCGGTTGAGCCAACTTTGTCCAGCACCTCAGCCACACGATCTGTGGTACGCGCCGGCAGACCTTCGATTTTCTTGAGGTCCGCAGCCCGGTCGATACAAAGGCTTCGCGTGGCGAGCAGGTTTATGAGCTCAACGTCGATCGCGTCGATTTGCGCGCGAAGATCGGTCATGGTCTGGCAGGCCTTGGGCGCGATGAGGGTTTTCATGTTTTGAATTCCTTTGGGTGTTTGAATTTAGCCGAGAAGTTTACAGAGGAGTTTGACGGCACGTTCAGACCGTTCTTGGCAAAAGGTTTTCGATGGACTCGGCAGACGTCCGATGACGCGCCTGACCTGCTGATCGCCAATCAAGAGATCGAGATAGAGCGCCACAGCCTCGCCAGAGTGCTCAAAGTTGAGCACGCCCTCCTCCCGGGCGCGCAGAAACACCTGTTCCAAAAGCGGGAACACCGCCTCGCGTCCCGCCTTTGACAGCGCGGCGCCCAATTCTCCGCTACTGTCTGCCGCCGCTGCCCGGTTCAGTGCAACGGCCCTGTCTCCAGTGAGCAGGGTCAACAACTTCGGGCCAAGCGTGCGCAGGATGGACAGCGCGTCGTGATCGGTCTCCAATTCCGATGCGAGATGGTCTTTCACCTCTTCCGCGTTACGCGCGACAAGGGCCTGAAACAGGCCCTGCTTGTCGCCATACCACCTGTAAAGCGTTTCGTTCGACGCTCGCGCCTGTTTCGCAATGTCCCGCATCGATGTGCCGCCATAGCCCTTGGCCTCCAACACCTCACAGGCGGCGTCTTCGATCTGTCGTTGGCGCAGTGATCTCTTTTCTTTGCGCATTCCTGTCTCCTGCGTGTTGACATAATCCGTAACTGCAATTACGGATATTTTCAACCGTAACTTAAATTACGCTTTTGGAGGAAAAATGTCTCACCCTGACCGACAGGCCATTGCAGCACTGGCCACACTGATCCTGCTGCAACTCATCATGCTTTCTGCGCTTTATGCCGGCATCCAGCCCCATCCGCCGATTACGACTCCGCTGTTTGGCATCGCCCCGTTTCTTGGCGCTTCGGTATCAATCGCGCTGTCGGCAATGATCGTGCAGCCGCTCACGAACGCTGTCGGGCGTGGCCTGAGCGTGATGGCTGCGCTGATGGCGCTGGTATCGTTCGGGCCGCAGAAGTATTTCGACGCGCAGTTCGCATTGATCTGGCCCGCCGTAGTGCTCGGGCAGTTTGCAGCCATCGTGATCTTTGTCCGCGTCCTGAATGCGTCCCGTCAAGCTGATGAAACACGCCAACGCCCGGCCGCACCTGCGGGACAGGTTTGATGGCCCGACTACTCGTGCCGATGTCGATGCTCTCCCTTTTGAACATCGGCGCTGTTTTCGGCTTCTTCTATGCTTGGGTCTGCTCGACCATGTGGGGCCTCGATGCGACCGACCCCCGAGTCGCAATCACGGCAATGCAGGCGATGAACGCCTCTGTTCGGAATCCGGTGTTCTTCCCGGCCTTCTTTCTGACACCGGTCATGCTGATGCTGACCGCGTTTGTCGCGATCCATCAGGAAAGGACGAGGTCAGCCGCTCTCTTCGCGGCAGGGGCCGCCGTGTATTTCATCGGGGCATTTCTGGTCACGGTTTTGATCAACGTGCCGATGAATGAGGCCCTTGCAACAGTGCCGGTACCGACGGACAGGGCGGACGCCGCCCAAATCTGGAAGGACTATTCCGCGCCGTGGCAGATCTGGAATACGACCCGAACCCTTGTCAGCGGACTGGCCCTGATCCTGACCGGCCTCGCAATTCATGCCCTGAAACCGGAGACGACCTGATGGAAATTTCGATTGTGACATTCGCCCTGTTGGCCTTGGTCGTCGTGATGACACCCGGACCGACGGTTTTGCTGGCCCTGTCCAACGGGTCTCGCTACGGCCTTGTGTCCGCGGGCTATGGGATCGCGGGCGCCGCACTCTCCGACGGTGTTCTGATCGCCGCGGCTGGTCTGGGGTTGGGCGCGATACTAGCCACATCCGCGGTTCTGTTCACCGTCGTGAAAATGATTGGCGTCGGCTATCTTATGTGGCTCGGCGTTCAAATGTTGCGGTCCTCGGGGGAGCTGGGATCTTTTCCAGCGCACTCGAGTAGACAAATCTCGGGCGTATCCGGGTGCAGACTGACACTGTTCCGCAAGAGCTTTCTGGTCGCCGTTACGAACCCCAAAGGCTACCTGTTTTTCACTGCGTTCCTGCCGCAGTTCCTTGACCCGTCCGAACCGCTTCTGGCGCAATACGCCCTGCTCGCTCTCGTCTTCATCGCGGTCGACGTGGCCACTATGGCGGCCTATGCCGGTCTTGGGGCAAAGGCGATGCAATTTCTGAGCCACCGGGGCGCGCGCTGGATCGACCGGACCTGTGGAGGGTTGCTCATCACCCTGGGCTGTGCCCTGGCATTTGTGCGGCGCAGCAATGAGTGACCACTTCACGTTTTTTCGCGTGACCGGCAGTCATGCGCTGTTTGGCAACGGTGGAGCCCGGCCCAGACCTGCCGTTCACTCGTAGCACGGCATGCTGCGGTGCGGCCCGCCGAACCTAGTATTCGCTGCAACGGCCAAATCTGCGGATTGGCGAATTACACAGTGCGGACCGAACCGCCGGTGCCCGGCTATGGGTGAAGGCCGGCTTTGGATAGCCGTGTCCAATTAAAACCCATCAATAGGACCATTCTCACAGCCAGGGTCGTCGAAACGGATTTGAGTATGGTGGCCGAACTGGCAGCATAGACCAATGGAACAGAAACCTCCGGCCAGAACGGCAGAAAATCTGACAACGGTCGAGGACGCGTTGGGTAGCACATCATCCCTCATGATCCCTCATCAGAGTCAAAAAATTTTTGCAGGTTGAAATTTGAGCTTTGGGCTTGTCTCATGCCGGAGTGTCAGCGCGTGTCGAAAGGCTGACGAGATCGGAACCAACTCAAGATGGGGAACAGCCGAGTGGACACCGTCGAAATCAAATCCTTGTATCGAGCCTCGGGCACATCGCTTGCACCGAAGCTGCGCAGATTACCTGCAATGGCAGCTCTCTTTGCAGCCACCATTGCACCACCTGCCAAAGCTCAGGAAGACCTCAGCGAGATCAACAACGGAACAAATCCAACGCTGCTCACGACGCAGTTTGGGCTTCAGTATCAGTTCAACCAGATCAATTCCGACCTGAACACCGGTCTGTTCGAGGCCTTCTATACGCAGCCTTTTGGTGAGGGTGGGAAACGGGCGTTCCGGATCACCGTGCCCGGATCGGACAGCCCGTTCAACGCAAACCCCATCTTCGGCGGAAAGCCAGGGGTTGAATTCACGCTGGGCGACATCAGCGTTACCTACATTGACGTTTTTTACCTTACCGAGAAAAACGGGGCCGCTTTCACTTTTGAACTGTTCCTGGACACAGCAGAAACCGAAGCCGCCGGCTACGGGCAATTTGCCGGTGAAACCTCGGCCTTCTACGCGTGGTTTCTCAACAACGGAGCAATCTTCGCCCCGGCCTGGGTTCAGACATTCGGACTGGAGGGCGGAAATGATCAAGGTCAGAATGTGAACACGACCACGATCGACTTCTACTATGTTCCCAAGCTGAAAAATCCGCGTTTCTACCTGACCTTCGACCCGGCCATCATCCACGATTGGGAAACGGATGCTACCTTCGGCAGCCTACAGGTGACCGCGGGCATGCTGACGGGCAAGGCATTTGGCGGTGACGGTCAAGTGTTCATCAAGCCTGGCATTCTGTTTGGCGGCGACAGGCCGGCAGAGTGGTCTGTCCAGGTTGGATACAAGGTGCTGAACTTCTGATGCGGGGCGCTTCGCTGTTGACTTCTTGGGTCTGCTCACGCCCTCATGTGACTGAACATTTCAGTGCCGCGGGAGCACAAGAAAGCCCAGCGGGTCCACTTACCGCGATCCGCAAATTTTGAAAACCCAGGCTGCGCACCCAAAAACAGTTTTGCGCGACCAAAACCAAATTCATTCATCGCTTGAAAATGAGGATGTACATCATGACCAACAGAACACTCACCTATCTGCTCTGCACGACGCTCGCCGCGACTCCGGTCAGCGTTCTGGCGCATGAGGCCAACCATGAGGTCGTCCCGGCCGGTGTCGTCGGTGAAATTGAAACCACCAACGTAAAGATGAAATTCGACAATGTCCTGATCAGGGGCGCACAGGTCTTCAACGGATGCGACGAAGAGCTCGCGGATGTTGACGTTCTGGTTTCCGGTCAGTTGATCTCCGCCATTGGTTCCGATCTTGAGGCACCCGAAGGCGCTTTCGAGATCGATGCCGAGGGCTACACGCTCATCCCCGGCCTGATCGACGCGCATTGGCATGGGGTCTTTGCCGAAGCGACGATCGCGCAACTGGCCCTGACGGGCGAGGGCTACTGGAACCTTCTGGCCGCCAAGGCCCAGAACAACGCGCTGTCGCGCGGGTTCACAACAGTGCGCGACGTGGCCGGACCGATGTTCGACATCGCGCGCGCAACGAACGAGGGGCTGATCGACGGGCCGCGGGTGTTCCCTTCTGGGCCAGCCTTGTCAATCACCGCCGGCCACCAGGATTTCCGGATTACGCGGGACGTGCCAACTCCCCTGGGTGAGTTGCACTCTTTTGAAGAGGGCAACATGTTCTATCTCGCGGATGGCGTTCCGGCAGTTCTGAAACGCGTCAGGGAAAACCTGATGCAGGGGGCCACCCATATCAAATTGATGGCGGGTGGCGGCGTGACTTCGTCTTATGACCCGATCCACGTCATCCAGTTCACCGACGAGGAATTCCAGGCCGCTGTCGAAGCCACCGAAGCCTGGGGCACCTATGTGACGACCCATGCGATCAATGATGAAGCGGTTCGGCACTCTGTCGAGAATGGCGCGCGCAGCGTCGAACACGGTCACATGGCGACCCGTGAGACCCTGCAGATGATGAAGGACAAAGATGTGTGGCTCAGCATGCAGCCGTTCATGGATGATGAAGACGCACCGGCTCTGAACGAGTTCCAGAAGGCTAAGTACAAGTTTGTCACCGACGGCACCGACTTCGTCTACAAGACCGCCAAGGAACTGGGCCTGAAGATCGCTTTCGGCACCGATACGCTGTTCAGCGCGGACCTTGCCGAACGTCAGGGTGCCGTCTTGGCCAAGATGGAACGTTGGTTCACGCCGTATGAAACGCTGAAAATGGCGACCTGCGACAATGCCGAACTCTTGAAGATGTCGGAAAAGGTCACGCCCTATCCGCTCGGGCCGCTCGGCGTGATCGAGGAAGGCGCCTATGCGGACATGATCCTCGTCAACGGCAATCCGCTTGAGGATCTGCAGTTGATCAGCGATGCCAAGGCGAACTTCGGCATGATCATGAAGGATGGCACCATCTACAAGTTCGACATGGAGTGACCGGTCATGCGTGGCCGAACGCTGACTACCTTTCCTTTCGTCCTCGCGGCTTCGGTCGCGGGGGCGCGGGACGCCCCCCGGTCCAATCATCATAATACACGCAAATGTCCTTGACGGGTTGTCCGCGGAGATGATCGACATCACCAGTTTCGTCACCGACGGAGACCTGATCATGGTTGTCGTCAACCCTCTCGAGGATTTGAGACTGGCCGCCAACCCGTGGGGAAACATTGATTTGATCATGATGAACAGCGTCAACTTCAAGAACGCGGTGTGACATGGAAAGGCCTGCTATGGACGCGCAACAAGTCATCACCTTTTTCGGGCATATGGTGCTTTTGCTATTGCTTGCGCTGGGGCTGCACCCTTCGACCGCGCTGGCCAATGAGCCCCCGCATGTAGATTGGCATGATCTGGCGCCGTCAACGGCGCCTTATGACGATCCGTTCCTTGAGATGTCTTACCAGCAGAAGGATGACCTGCGAACGATCCTGGATGCCGCGCGCCGCGTGGATGATGCCGAACTCAGCCAGCGGGCACAGGAGGCCCGTGTGCGGCTGCGCGACCAAGGCTATGACGCGGACGAGCTTTTGACCCAGCGCCTTGTGGTGATGGAGAAACGGCGCGAAGAGGCGACCGGCGTAACCGGGCAGTATCTCGGGCACGAAGTTTCGCTTGATGGATACGTCCTACCGCTGCGCGGGGATAACGGGCGCGTATTCAGTTTTCTGCTGGTGCCGTGGGTGGGGGCCTGCATTCACACGCCGCCGCCGCCGCCCAACCAGATGGTTCGTGTCGATGTACCCGAAGGCATTGAAATAGACGAAGCGTTTCACGCAATTCGGCTGCGTGGCGTTCTGGAACATGAACCGTCTGTCAGCAATCTGTTCCTCGTCGACGGGCAGAGGATGGTGGAAGCATCCTACTCATTGAAAGAGGCACAGGTTTGGGGCGTACCGGGTGAAATCAAGGCGTCTGCCGCTGCGCCTGTTCAGGGCAATATCGTGGTCCGAACCCAGGCCTGGATCAGCAATCTCTTCACGACATCAATGACGTCGATGGATCAGGGCAAGTCGCTGGCGACGGTAG